>NZ_JBKJTG010000223.1:0-19270 GCF_046590535.1 Phenylobacterium sp.
CGGGTCGAACGAACGGCTCTTGGGCGAGGTCAACGCGGTTGCGGTCATGGCACCCCAGCCCGAATCAGCACGGGAAGCAGCCGCCATAGTGTTCCGGATGCGCTTGTCGCGCGAATCCGGCGTTCAGGCGGCCTTGCGCTGCTCGGCCTTGGCGTCGCGGGCGGCGTTGATACGGGCCTCGGCGATGGCACCGGCGATCTCATGCGTCGGCCGGTTCTCGGAGGCGGAACGCTCGAGCACCTCGTCCAGCGTCTCCATCAGACGCGACAGCTTGGTCTCGACCCAGGCCGCGTCATAGGCACCGCCGGTCTGGCGGGCGCGCAGCTCGGAGGCGACATTGATGATGCCGCCGCCGTTGATCACATAGTCGGGGGCATAGAGTATGCCGCGTTCGAACACTGCGCGGCCGATCGCGGGGTCGGCCAGCTGGTTGTTGGCACCGCCGGCGATCACCTTGCCTTGGAGCCTGGGCAGGGTCTCGGCGCTGACCGCCCCGCCCAGTGCGCAGGGGGCGAACACCTCGGCCTCGACGTCGAAGATGGCGCCGGGGGCCACGACCTTCGCGCCAGTGCGCTCGGCGACCTCGCGCAAGGCCTCTTCGCTGACGTCGGTGACCACCAGCTTGGCGCCCGCCGCGTGCAGCTTGTCGGCCAGGTAGGCGCCCACATGGCCGACGCCCTGGATGGCCACGGTCACGCCGTCGAGCTCGCGGTTGTAGGCGCGCCGGACGCAGAGCTGGATGCCGCGGAACACACCCTCGGCGGTCACCGGGCTGGGATCGCCCGAGGCCGCCGGGTGGCCGGTCAAACCGGCCACGTAGCGGGTCTGCTTGCGCGCATGCATCAGGTCAGCTGGCGAGACGCCGACATCTTCCGCGGTCCAGTAGCGGCCGCCCACGGCGTCCACCGCGCGGCCGAACGCCTCGAACAGGGCAGGAGACTTCTGGGTCCGGCTGTCGCCGATGATCACGGCCTTGCCGCCGCCCAGCTCCAGGTCGGCCATGGCGTTCTTGTAGCTCATCGCCCGCGACAGGCGCAGGGCGTCCTCCAGGGCCAGCTCGGCCGAGGCGTAGGGCCACATGCGGCAGCCGCCGGCGGCCGGGCCGCGGGCCGTGGAATGCACGGCGATGATTGCCTTGAGGCCGGTTTTTTTGTCGGAGAAGGCGTGGACGCCTTCGTGGCCCTCGAAGGCGGGGGAATCGAACAAGGTCATGCCGCGGACTTCACTGACTGCTGGGACGGAATTGCGGGTGCCTGTACGCCTGCCGGGCCCATGTCACAACCCCGCCGCGACGGGCGGTGGGCCCGGCCCGGCGGACGCGCCCGGAATCCGCGGGGCGCCGGACGGCAGGGGCGCCAAAGGGTCGCGCAGGAAGGCTGCGACGTCGGCCATGGCAGCCTTTCCCTGGCGGTCGCGGGTCAGCAGATGCCAGCCCTTGGCGTAGTAGCCGGAGCGATCCGTGGGCCGCAGTTGCCTGGCTGCCCGCACGGCCGCCTTCTTCGGGATAATCTGGTCGTTGGCGCCGTAGAGGTAGAGCGTCGGGACCGCCGCCCGGCCCACCGTCTGCGCTCCGCGGTCCATCAGGTTGACCAAGCCATAGACGGTGTCCGAACGTGCGCCCCAGATCATCAACGGGTCGCGGCCCATGGCGATCAGTTCCTCGCGGTTGTCCGTGGGAGTCACCCGCGAGGTCAGCCAGCGGGGCGGCGTATAGATCTTCGAGGCGGTGAAGTTGGCGGCGATCCACAGGAGCGTGCGATTGGGCAGCGGCTGGGCCTTCCAGCCCCACACCGCCGGCGATAGCAGCACCAGCCGGTCGGCCGGCGGCGGCCGGTCGGAGGCGAAGGCCGCGGCCGCCACCGCCCCGCCCATGCTCTCCCCCACCACCGCGACAACCGCGTTCGGATGTGTCTGCCGCACCAGGGCGGTGACCGTGCGCAGGTCCTCCATCATCAACTCGTCGCCCGCCCAGACGCCCCGGGCGGGCGAGCGGCCAAACCCTCGCTGGTCGATGGCGTAGGTGGCGATCCCCTGCTCGGCCCACCACGGCGCGGCCAGGTGGAAGGCGTTGGCGTAGTCGTTCATGCCGTGCAGCGCGACGATCACCGCCCAGGGCTCGGCCGACTTGGCCTCCCAGCGGGTCAGTCCCAGCCGCGCGCCGTCGAAGCTGATCACCGCGTCGTTGTCGAGCCGCGGCCCCTGGAATCCCACGGCCGGTTGGCCCGCCTGCTGCACCAGCAAGGGGGTGCAGGCGGTGAGCATCAGAGCGGCGAGGGCGACGAGGAGACGCTTCACGGGCGAGAAATCCGAATTGTCAGCTCCTAAGAGGGGGAACAACTCCGCGGTCGGAACAGGCGTTGCGGGTCAGGCCGGGCGCCCGGACAGCATCGCCCGTTCCTTGGCGATTATTCCCGCATAGGACGGCCGGGCCAGCATGGCGTCCAGATAGGCCGCGGCCTTCGGATGGGTCGACGCGTTCACCGGGCAGCCGGCGTGGCCGAGGTTGGCGAAGGGGCTGGCGACGGCGATGTCGGCCAGCGTGATGCGGTCCTCCACCAGGAACCCCGAGGCCGGGACCACGCTCTCCAGATAGTCCACCAGCTTGGGGAACTCGACGGCTTGCGCCTCGTCCGCCTCGGCCAGGTTGGCCTCGCGGCCGATCAGCTTGGCCACCACCCGGTTGAAGAACACCTTGCCCACGCAGGCGCCGACGATGGTGTCGGCGAATTCCTCGTACCAGATGGTCCGGGCGCGGGCCTTGGGCTCGGCGGGGATCAGGTTCGGCTCTGCCTTCACCGCCTCCAGGTAGGTGATGATCGCGGTGGAGTCGGAGATCATGAAATCGCCGTCCTTGAACCCCGGCATCTTGCCAAACGGGCTGGCCAGCTTGAACTCCGGCGGGCCGGCGCCCATTCCGGCGGCGACCAGCTCCACCTCGATCCCCTTCTCCGCGGCGAAGGCCAGGGTCTTGCGCACGAAGGGCGAGAGCGTGTTTCCGTAGACGATCATGGGGTGTCTCCCTGGGGTGGGGCGTCCGGCAGCCGCAGCCGGTAGACGCCTTTGAAATCTTCCGGGTCCGCGGGCTTGCCGTGGCGGGTGATCACCAGCCGCTGCTGCCGCGCCAGGCCCCTGGCGGTGGCGCGCACATGGCCCAGGAGCCGGCGCCAGCCCTCCGGATCGACCGCGCGGGCCACCTGTTCGGGTGACACCGACTTGCCGGCGGGAACCTGCCCAAGCAGGTCAAAGATCGCAGCCTCGACGTCGATGCTCATGCTCAGCCGCCGCGCTTCAGGGTCTCGCGGGCGATCACCACCTGCTGGATCTGGCTGGTGCCCTCGTAGATGCGGAAGATCCGCACGTCGCGGTAGAACCGCTCGATGCCGTGGTCGGCTACATAGCCCGCGCCGCCAAAGATCTGCACCGCCCGGTCGGCCACCCTACCCACCATCTCCGAGGCGAAGTACTTGGCGGCCGCGGCCTCCATGGTGACGCTGAGGCCGGCGTCGCGGTTGCGGGCGGTCTCCATCGTCAGCGCCTTGGCGGCCAGGGCCTCGGTCTTGGAATCCGCGATCATGCCCTGGATGAGCTGGAAGCCGGTGAGCGCCTGGCCGAACTGCTTGCGCTCGCTGGCATAGGCCACGCAGTCGGCCAGCAGGCGCTCGGCGACGCCCACGCAGACCGCCGAGATGTGCAGCCGCCCGCGGTCGAGCACCTGCATGGCCACCTTGAAGCCCTCGCCCTCCCGGCCCAGACGGTTCTCCACCGGCACCCGGACGTTGTCGAAGATCACGTCGCAGATGTGGGCGCCCTGTTGGCCCATCTTCTTTTCCGGCTTGCCCACTGACAGGCCCGGCAGGTTGCGTTCCACCAGAAAGGCCGAGACCCCGCCGGCGCCGGCCTTGGCCGGGTCGGTGCGGGCCATCACCGTGAACAGGTCGGCCTTGTTGGCGTTGGTGATGTAACGCTTGGTCCCGTTCAGCACATAGGCGTCGCCGTCCAGGATGGCGCGGGTCTGGACGTTGGCGCTATCGGAGCCGGCCTCGGGCTCGGTGAGCGCGAACGAGGTGATGATCTCGCCCGACGCGATGCCGGGCAGGTACTTGGCCTTCTGCGCCTCGGTGCCGAACATCACCAGCCCCTGGCTGCCGATGCCCACATTGGTGCCGAAGGTGGAGCGGAACGCGGGGCTGGTGCGGCCCAGCTCGACGGCCACCAGGCACTCGTCCTCCATGGACAGGTCAAGGCCGCCGTAGGCCTCCGGGATGGACAGGCCGAACAGCCCCAGGGCCTTCATCTCGTCCACCACGTCGGTGGGCATGGCGTCGTCTTCGGCGACCTTGGCCTCCAGCGGGCGCAGCCGCTCTGAGACGAACCGGCGCACGGTGTCGATTAGCTGGTCGCGGGTCTCGGCGTCGAGCGCCATGGATCGGTACCTCTTACTTGCAGGTCTTATCGTCGGCCGCCCGGGTGAACGTGGCGAGCGCCACGGCCACCACCGGCCTTGGCCAGGTCTCAAGGCGGGTCCCGCCGGCCGGGACGGCGCAGACCTTCACGTTCCCCGGCTCGAGCTTGCCGCGGTTCAGCACCAGGACGCCGGCCCGGTAGATCACCGGATAGTCGAGGCCGTTCCAGATCTTCAGGTAGGAGGCCTTCTTCTCGGCCGAGCCGTCCAGCGCCACGGCGATCTGGCCCTTGCCGGGGGCCTCGAAGGTCTCGGTGGCCTTGCCCAACGGGTGGGCGGTGGCCAGCTGGCCCTTCTCGGCCTTGTCCAGCACCGGGTCGCCGGCATCGGTCAGGTGGAACACCGCCCGCGCGCCGTGCACCACCTGCAGGGCCTTACCGTCCACCTTGACGACGGGATCGAAGATCGGCGCCCTGGCCTGAGCCGCCGGGGTCTGGCTCTTCAGCGCCTCGGGGTCTTTGGACGCGGTCGGGGCCTCGGGGGCCGAGGTCGCCGCGGGCGCCTCCTCCGCCGGCTTGGCCGCGGCCAGCGCGAGCACGCTCAACACCAGAGTCAGCATCTCAGGCGTTCGCCCGGCGCGCCGCTGCGCGGAAAGAAACCGTCCGGCCTTGCATGATCGATCCTCAACGCCGTAAGCGGGCGGCCAAACTAGTGTTCGAGGCGGCTCGCGGCAAACCCTTCCGAGCCCTCAGGAGGCTCGATGGACGGCGGCGAGACTGAGAACAGTTACACCTCCAAGCTGGTCACCCTCACCGAGGGCGAATGGGCCGGCTGGTCCTGGTACCCCGGCGGCGATCCCTTCGAGGACCTGGCCGGCCCGTTCTACTTCCGCATCGGTGACGACGGCCGGCCGATCTGCGCCTTCCGCGCCGAGACGAAACACCTGAACGGTGGCCTTTTCATGCACGGCGGCTGCCTGATGACCTTCGCCGACTTCAGCCTGTTCGTGATCGCCCGCGACGCGCTGGCCGACAGCCGCAGCGTCACCGCCACATTCAACGGCGAGTTCGTGGGCCCGGCCCACGAGGGCGACCTGATCGAGTGCACCGGCGAGGTGGTCAAGGCGGGCCGCAGCATGGTCTTCGTGCGCGGCATCATCGCCACCGGCGGCGAACCGATGATGAGTTTCTCCGCCGTCCTCAAGAAGACCCGGCCGCGCAGCGCGGGGTAAGCGACTACATGGCGGCCTTGGCGGCCGGCCGCTCGCGCATGGCCTGAGCCCAGCGGGCCACATGGGTCAGGTCCTCGGGCGGCTTGAGCTTGATCATCCGGCCAAAGTCGATGCCGATGAAGGCCACGATGTCGGCGACGGTCAGCCGTTCGGCGCCCAGCCACTCGCTCTCCCCCAGCCGCCGGTCGAGCACCTTCAGAGCGCGCAGCCCGGTCGCGGTGTTGTACTCCGCGATAACCGGGTTCTGGGTCTCCAGGGCGGCCAGCGCCGGGTGACTGTGGCGCACCCCCACCATGATCGGCGTCGCCACCAGCATCTCCGCCCGCCGCGTCCACATCTCGATCACCGCGGTCTCTTCCGGGGTGCGCCCGAACAGGTTGGGCTCGGGGTAGCGGCTTTCCAGATAGCGGCAGATCGCCAGGCTCTCGGTGATGGTGGTCCCATTGTCCATCTCCAGGGCCGGCACGTTGGGCAGGCCCGCCTTGGCAAGGTAGTCGGCGGTCTTGTGGCCGCCCTCCATCAGGTTCAGCCGGACGATCTCGATGTCCTCGATCCCCTTCTCGGCCATAAACCAGCGGACCCGGCGCGGGTTGGGCGCCAGCGGGGTGTCGTAGAGCTTCATCGACGGCGTCCTATTGTCCGAACAGCTGGCTGGGCATGGCGCCGACCACGGCGGCGGTCAGGCAGGTGGCCAGAAAGCCCGCCATCATCGCCTTCCAGACCATACCCATCACCTCGGCCCGACGCTCCGGCACCAGCACGGTGTAGCCGGCCACATTGATCCCTACCGAGGCGATATTGGCGAAGCCGCAGAGCGCATAGGTCATGATCACCCGGGTGCGCTCGGTGATCTCGCCCAGGGGAATCTCGCCCATCCGGATGAAGGCGGTGAACTCGGTGAGCACCAGCTTGACGCCCAGCAGCGCGCCGGCGGCCGGCGCGTCGGCCCACGGAATGCCCAGGGACCAGGCCAGCGGGGCGAACAGCGCGCCCAGGCCGCGCTCAACCGAGGGCGGGCCGCCGGCGATGTCCGGGAACAAGCCCAGAACCCCGTTGACCATGGCCACCAGGGCGACGAACACGATCAGGGTGGCGGCGATGTTGAGCACGATGGCCAGGCCGTCGGAGGTGCCCTTGATCAGGGCGTCCACAGAGCTGTCGTAGCCCTTGGCGGCGGCTGGATCGAGGTCCTGCGGCTGTTCGGTCGCCGGATCGCGCGGGATGATGATCCGCGCCAGCAGCACCCCGGCCGGCGCCGAGATGATCGAGGCGGCCAGCACGTGGGCGGCGGCGTTGGGCAGCACGTCATTCAGGATGGTTGCATAGGCCACCATGGTAGAGCCGGAGACGCAGGCCATGCCCACGGCGATCAGCAGGAAGAGCTCGGACCGCGACAGGCTGGGCAGGTAGCTGCGGATGAAGATCGGGCCCTCCACCTGGCCCATGAACACCGTTGCGGCGGTGGCCAGCGCCGGGGCGCCGCGCAGGCCCATGGTCTTCTCGAACACGATGCCGAAGCCCTGGGTGACCCACCTCAGAATCCGCCAGTGCCACAGCAGCGCGGCCAGCGCGCAGACCACCAGGATCACTGGCAGGACCCGGAAGCCGAACACGAAGAGCGAGCCGGGATCGGTCAGCGGATAGGGCTGGTTGGGGGTGCCGGCCAGGAAGCCGAACACGAAGGCAACGCCCGTCTGGGTGCTGGTGGCCAGGCCGTCCACCGCCTGGCCGACGCCGGCCAGCGCGGCCCGCAGCACGGGCAGGCCGAACAGCGCCAGCACCAGCAGCGCCTGGATGGCGATGGCCCCGATGGCCAGCTTCCAAGGGAACCGCCGGCGGTTCTCCGAGACCGTCCAGCAGATCAGCAGGATGACGGCCAGTCCCACCAGGCTCTGGGCGTTCTCGAGACGGAACATGCACGGCCCCCACCGTCCGCCGCTCACCGCGCCGGGACACATCCAGATTGAGGATGAACCCGTCGCTTGACGCAAGCGCCGTGTCGGCTAGCGGCCGGTGAGTTCCTTCACCAGCGCGGTCTGGCCATAGACCTTGGTCAAGGCCTCGGTGGCGGCGCTGGTGGCCACCACCACGGTGCGGTCGACCGCGCCGTCGGCATTGACGTTGCGTCCAATTCAATCCCTGGAGGGCCTGTCCTACCGGGATTCGACCGGTCCCTTCTCGATCTGGAGCCGCGCACCGAGCGCATCGTGCGCATCGTGCGGGCCGAAACCGCCGAGGCGCCCTCCCCTCCGCGACCGTTGGCCAGACCGGGCGCTCGCCGGGCGATCCACTCTCCCCCCACAGCGGGCGGGGATGAGTGCAGTTGACGGCCTTCCCGCATCGCCGCACAACGCGCGCCGAACTTGAACATCCGTTCCAGAGGGACTTTCCATGGTGGACATCCGCTTCGACGGCAAAGTGGCGATCGTCACCGGCGCAGGCGGCGGCCTCGGGCGGCAACACGCCCTGGAGCTCGCCAGGCGCGGGGCAAAGGTGCTGGTCAACGACCTGGGCGGCTCCATGGACGGCTCCGGCGGCGGCTCGGACGCGGCCAACAAGGTGGTGGAGGAGATCAAGGCGGCCGGCGGAGAGGCGCTCTCCAACGGCTCCTCGGTCACCGACGACGCCGGCGTCGCCCTGATGGTCAAGCAGGCCATGGACGCCTGGGGCCGCATCGACATCCTGATCGCCAACGCCGGCATCCTGCGCGACAAGACCTTCGCCAAGATGGAGATCGCCGACTTCGAGGTGGTGTTGGACGTGCACCTGCTCGGAACGGTGAAGCCCGCCAAGGCCGTCTGGGAAATCATGCGCCAGCAGAACTACGGGCGGATCGTGGTCACCACCTCCTCGTCCGGCCTCTACGGCAACTTCGGTCAGTCGAACTACGGCGCCGCCAAGCTGGGCATCATCGGCTTCATGAACACGCTGAAGCTCGAGGGCCAGAAGAACAACATCCACGTCAACGCAATCGCCCCGGTGGCCGCCACCCGCATGACCGAGGGCCTGATGCCGCCGGCCGTGCTGGAGAAGCTGAAGCCGGAATACGTGACTCCCGGCGTGGTCTTCCTCTGCTCGGAAGAGGCGCCCACCGGGGCGATCCTCACCGCCGGCGCCGGGGCCTTCGCGCTCTCCCGCATCGTTGAGACCGAGGGCGTCTACCTGGGCGATGACGGCCTGTCGGTGGAAGAGGTGCGCGACAATTGGGCCAGGATCACCGACGCCGAGGGCCAGCAGGCCTACCAGACCGGCGGCGAGCAGACCGCCAAGGTATTCCGCAAGATGCAGGGCGGCTGAGGGAAATCGCTTGCCAGCCGGTGGCTGAACACGCGTAACTTTCGGCTCCAGCCAGCGCCCGCCAGAGGTGCGGCGCCGCAGGAGACGCATCCGTGACCCAGGCCAGGGCCGCCAGCTATGGCGCGCCGCTTTCGCTTCCCGCCATCCTGGCGTTCGCCTGCACCAGCATTCCGATCTCGGCCCTGATCCTGGCCGTGGCGGTGCACCTGCCGCGCTACTTCGCCAGCCACCTGGGCATGAGCCTGGTGGTGGTGGGAGGCGCCTTCGCCCTGGTCCGGGCCATCGACATTCCGCTGGACCCCATGCTGGGCCTGGTCATGGACCGCACCCGCAGCCGCTTCGGGCGCTACCGGCTATGGACGGTGATAGGGGCGCCGGTGGTGATGGGCGCGCTCTACATGCTGATCAGCGCAGGGCCCGGAACCGGCCAGCTCTACCTGATCGGCTGGCTACTGGTGATGTACCTGGGCCTCTCGATCCTGCTCCTGTCGCACCTGGCCTGGGCCGCGACGCTGGCCCCCACATACAACCAGCGCTCGCGCATCTTCGGCGTGCTGACGGCGGTGGGCGTCACCGGCGCCACCATGGTGCTGCTGATCCCGGTGATCGCGGCGAGCCAAGGCTACACCGACGCGCAGGGCGTGCAGGCCATGGTCTGGTTCATCATCGCCGCCGCCCCGATCACCGTGGCCGTGGCGGTCTGGCGCACCCCCGAGCGGATCACCCAGGACCACGAGACCCGGTTCCGGCTGCGCGACTACTGGGCCCTGCTTACCAGGCCCAACATCCTGCGCATCCTGGCCGCCGACCTGTTTGTGACCCTTGGCCCCGGCTGGATGGCGGCGCTCTATTTGTTCTTCTTCAAGGACTCACGGGGCTTCACCACCACCCAGGCGAACCTGTTGCTGATGATTTACATCCTGGCCGGGTTCGTGGGCGCGCCGCTGGCCGCCTGGCTGGCCAACCGCTTCTCCAAGCACCGCGCCCTGATGATCAACACCACGATCTACTCCGTGGTGCTGGTGACCCTGATCCTGCTGCCCAAGGGCCAGTTCCTGGCCGCCGCCCCGGTGATGTTCATTCTGGGCGCCATGGCCGCGGGCTTCACGGTGATGATCCGCGCCCTCACCGCCGACATCGGCGACGAGATCCGGCTGGAGAGCGGGCGCGAGTGGATGGGCCTGCTCTACGCCATGACCAACGCCACCACCAAGGTGGCCGGCGCCGCCTCGATCTTCCTGACCTTCAACGTGCTGGCCGCGGTGAACTACAACGCGGCGGAAGGGGCCACCAACAGCGCGGCGACCATCCGCGGGCTGGAGCTTGCCTACATGATCGGGCCGGTGGTGTTCGTGATGCTCGGGGGCGCCTGCTTCTTTGGCTACAAGCTGAACGCTAAGCGCCACGCCGAAATCCGGACCGAGCTGGAGGCCCGCGACGCCCTCTACGACGAGGCGCCGGTGCTGGAGGGCCTGACCGGAGAGCCGGGCGGGGTCAGCCGCTAACCAGCGTCCGCGCCATGGCCATGAAGGCCTGGGCCGCCGGGCTGTCGGGGTTGGTCGCCACCAGCGGCCGGCCCTGATCGCCGCCTTCGCGCAGAGCTATCTCCAGGGGAATTTCCGCCAGCAGGGGCACGCCCAGGCGCTGCGCCTCCGCCGCCGCCCCGCCCTGGCCAAAGATCGGCAGGCGGGCGCCCGTCGCCGGATCGGTGAACCAGGCCATGTTCTCCACCACGCCGGCGATCGGCGCGCCGGTCTTCTCGAACATCGCCGCGGCCCGGCGTGCGTCGATCAGGGCGATCTCCTGCGGGGTCGAGACCACGATCACCCCGTCCAGCTTCAGCCGCTGCACCAGGGTGAGCTGGATGTCGCCGGTGCCGGGGGGCAGGTCCACCACCAGCACGTCCAGCGGAGCCTCCGCCGTAGCCCAGGCGCTGCCGATCAGGGTGCGGAAGGCCGAGGTCGCCATCGGCCCGCGCCAGATGTTGGCGGTCCCCGGCTCGACGATGAAGCCGATGGACATCACCTTCACGCCCCAGGCCTCCAGCGGAATCAGGCGTTTGTCGGCGTCGAAGCTGGGCTCGCCTTCGCAGCCCAGCATGTGCGGCGCGGACGGGCCATAGATGTCGGCGTCCAGCAGGCCCACGCTGAGCCCCAGTTTCGCGAACGCCACCGCCAGGTTAACCGCCACCGTCGACTTGCCCACCCCTCCCTTGCCGCTGGCCACCGCCAGGACCCGGCGCACATGGGGCGGGCGCTCGGCCTCCGGCATCGGCTGCAGCCGGGCCTGCGGATCGTCGGAGACCCGGGCGCTGCGCCGGGCCGGCGTCACCTTGAGCTGCGGGGCGGCCGTCTCTGCGGTGAGCACCACCTGCGCGGTCTCCACGCCCGGTACCGCGGCCAGCGCCTGTTCGGCGGCGTCGCGCACGGGAGCGTACAGGGCGGTGTCGGCGCCCGGGACCTCCAGCATGAAGGCCGCGCGGCCGCCGCGGATCACCAGGCCGCGGACCAGGCCGGCGCTGGTCAGCCCCTTGCCGGACCGCGGATCGACCACGGTGTCGAGCGCCTGCAGGATGGCGGCTCTATCGGGGTTGGCAGGCGGTGTCATTGACGCCTTTGTCTTGCTTTGGGCGGGCGGCGGTCTCATATCCGACTGGCAGCGCCGGTTTACAAGCCCAATGGGGGTTTGCGCGACCCGGCCGCGCCTGGATCGTAAGTAACTCGCTTGACCAAGACGCGACGCGGCTGATGCCCTGGAACGATAACGCCAACCCGGGTCCCTGGGGCTCGCCCCCGTCCGGCGACGACGGCGGCCGCAAGGACCCGCCCGGACGCCCCCCAGGCGGCGGTGGCCCGCGCGGTCCCCGGCGCCCTGACGGTCCCGAGATCGCCGCCGCCCTCGAGCGCGCCCAGCAGCGCCTGCGCGAGCTGTTTTCCGGCGGCCCCGGCGGCGGCGTGCGGCCCGGCGCCATCGCCGCCCTGGTCGGCGCGGCCTTCGCGCTCTGGGCGCTATCCGGCATCTACATCGTGCAGCCGAACGAGGAGGCGGTGGTCACCACCTTCGGCGCCTATGCGCGCAACGAGAGCCCCGGCCTGCGCTATCACCTGCCCGGTCCGATCGAGCACGTGGAGAAGGTGCCGGTCACCTCGCTGAACCGCATCGACGTGGGCGGCGTCGGCGAGGCCGACGTCCCGCAGGAGAGCCTGATGCTCACCGGCGACGAGAACATCATCGACCTGGACTTCAGCGTCACCTGGCGGGTGTCCGACGCCGACCGCTACGTGTTCACCGTCCGCGATCCCGAAGGCTCGGTGAAGGCCGTGGCCGAGAGCGCCATGCGCGAGGTGGTGGGCAAGACCCCCCTGCAGCAGATCCTCACCCGCGGCCGCGGCCAGGTGCAGCTGCAGGCCGCGGAGCTTATGCAGCGGACCCTGGACCAGTGGGGCGCAGGCGTGCGCATCGTCGAGGTGCAGATCCGCTCCGCCAATCCGCCACAGGAGGTGGTCGCCGCCTTCCGCGAAGTGGCCAACGCCGGCCAGGACGCCGAGAGCGCCAGCAACGAAGCCAACACTTACCGCAACCGGGTGGTCAACGAGGCCAAGGGCGACGCCGCGCGCATCACCCAGTCCGGCCAGGGCTACCGCGAGCAGGCCGTGCGCGAAGCCACCGGCGACGCTGCGCGCTTCAACTCCATCTACGGCGAGTACCGCCGCGCGCCGGGCGTGACCCGCGACCGGCTCTACATCGAGACCATGCAGCGGGTGCTGGCCCGGTCCAACAAGGTGGTGGTGGATTCGAAGGGCGCCAGCGCCCCGATCATCCTGCCGCCGGATGTGTTCCGGCCGCGCACCGGTCCCGCCGCCGCCAGCGGCATTACGCCCGCCCCGCAGACCCAGGCCCAGGCCCAGGCCGGCCGGAGCGCCGCCCAATGAACCGCCGTCGCCTGACCCTCTACGGCATCATCGCCGCCCTGGTGCTGGTGGTGCTGGCCAACACCCTGTTCATCGTCGAGCAGCGGCAGCAGGCCATCGTGGTCCGCTTCGGCGAGCCGGTGCGGGTGATCAACGCGCCGGGGAAGAACGGCGCGGGCCTGAACGCAAAGGCCCCGTTCCTCGAAAACGTCATCAAGCTCGATCGGCGCAACCTGGCGCTGGAGGCCCAGCAGGAAGAAGTCATCGCCGCCGACCAGGAGCGCCTGGTGGTGGACGCCTTCATCCGCTACCGCATCTCCGATCCGCTGCAGTATTACCGCACCCTGCGTGACGACCGCACCGCGGCCGACCGCATCGAGCGGCTGGTGAACTCGTCCCTGCGCCAGGTGCTGGGTTCCGCCACCTCCGGCGACATCATCTCCGGGCGCCGCGGCCAGCTGATGCAGCAGACCAAGCTGGACGTGGCCCGCCGGGCGCAGGCCTCGCGCCTGGGCATCGAGGTCATCGACCTGAGGATCAAGCGCGCCGACCTGCCCGACGCCAACCGCGCCGCCGTCTATCGTCGGATGCAGACCTCGCGCCAGCAGGAAGCCGCCCAGATCCGCGCCGTCGGCGAGCAGCAGAAGCGCGAGATCATCGCTTCCGCCGACCGCGAAGTGGCGATCACCCTGGCCACCGCCCAGGAGCTCGGCGAGACCACCCGAGGCGAGGGCGACGCCCTGCGCACCCGCATCTTCGCCGACAGCTTCGGGCGCGACCCGTCGTTCGCCGCCTTCTACCGGTCCATGCAGGCCTATGAGGCGAGCCTGGGTCAGGGCGACACCACCCTGGTGCTCTCCCCCGACAGCGCCTTTTTCCGCTACTTCGAGCGCGGCCCCACCGGGCGCTAACCCTGCGCCGCCAGCATCTCGCGCACTTCGTGCAGGTCGCGGGCGATGCGCACGCACAGGCCGTGCATCTCCTCCGTGGCGTCGAGCAGGTCCGGGACCATCACCGTCATCATCCCGGCGGCGGAGGCAGCGCGCACCCCGTTGTGGCTGTCCTCCAGCGCCAGGCAGTGGGCCGGCGCTACACCTAACCGCTCGGCAGCCTTCAGGAACGGGTCCGGATTGGGTTTGCCGCGGGCGTAGTCCCCCCTTGCGATCACCTCGTGGAAACGTGGGAGTACGCCGCTTTGGCCTAGGTGCGCCTGCACCGCGCGATGACTGGACGATGTGGCGATGGCGCGCGGCAGGTCGGCTGCTTCCAGATGATCGAGGAGTTCCGTCACACCGGCCTTCAGGACGATGCCGGCGTCGCAGGCCGCGTCGACGCGAACGCGGACCTGCTCGTTGAAGTCGGCCACCGGATAGTCCTCGCCGAAATGGTTCAGCATCTGGCGGTCGCTCATCGGGCCCGGCAGACCGATCATCGACTGGAACAGCGCGAGCGGGAAGTCATGGCCGCGCTCGGCGGCGACGGCGTGCATGGCGTCTCGGTAGACCACCTCGGTGTCGCAGAGCAGGCCGTCCATGTCGAAGACCACGGCGAGGACTGTATGGGGAAGGCTCATGGCCGGGCTCTACGCCGAGTTGGCGCCGGGCGGGAAATCAATCCCCGCTTCAGTCCGTTACGAACTCGTCCGTCCGATAGCCCTGAAAGTGCAGCAGGGCGGTGAGGTCCGCGTGGTCCACCCTGGCGTCGGCCCGGGCCGCCACGATCGCCTTGGCGCGGTAGGCCACCCCCAGCCCGGCGGCCTCGATCATCGCCAGGTCGTTGGCGCCGTCGCCGATGGCGAGAGTCGCTTCGAGGGCGACGCCCAGGGCGGCGGCCTCCTCCTGCAACGCGGCCAGCTTGGCCTCACGGCCGAGGATCGGCTCGCTCACCAGGCCGGTCAGCCCGCCTTCGCCTTCTCCCAGGGTGTTGGCGCGGTCGGCGTGGAAGCCCGCGGCGGTCGCGACCCGGCTCGTGAAGTAGGTGAAGCCGCCGGACACCAGCACGCAGCGCGCGCCGTTGGCGGCCATGGTCCTGACCAGGGTCCGCGCGCCGGGGTTCAGCCGCACCCGCTGCGAATAGGTCGCCTCCAGGGCGATCAGCGGCAGGCCCTTCAGCATGGTCACCCGCTCGCGCAGCGCCGCCTCGAACGCCAGATCGCCCCGCATGGCCCGCTCGGTGATGGCGGAGACCTGCGCCTTCACCCCCGCGAAGTCGGCCAGCTCGTCCAGGCACTCCACGTTAATGATGGTCGAATCCATGTCGGCCAGCAGCAGGCGCTTTCGCCGGCCGCCAGCAGGCTGCAAGCAGGCGTCGACGGCGTGGCCCACAAGCGCGGCGGCGACCGCTTGGCGCATCTGCGCAAGGTCGCCGTCAAGCACGATGTCCACGGCGCCCGGCCCCAGGACCATCGGCGCCTTGACGCCCAGGCCCGCGCCTGCGAGCGCTTCGACGGCGGCGTCCGGCGCGTCGCCGACGAGAGTGAGGACAAGCTCCATGGCGCCCCGCATCTGGCTGATCGCCGGGCCCACGGCAAGCGGCAAGTCGGCCCTGGCCCTGCGTCTGGCGGACCACCTCGGCGGCGAGATCGTCAACGCTGACTCCATGCAGCTCTACCGCGACTTAAGTGTCCTCAGCGCCCGGCCGACGGACGCGGAGATGGCCCGCGCGCCGCACCACCTGTTCGGGACCGTGGACGCCGCGGACGGCTGGTCGGTGGGCCGCTGGCTGCGGGCGGCTGTGGAGGTCCTGGCCGATATCGCCGAGCGCAACCGCTCGGCCATCGTGGTGGGCGGCGCCGGGCTCTACTTCCGCGCCTTGACTGAGGGCTTGGCCGAGATCCCGCAGGTCCCGGCCGCTGTGCGCCGCGAGGCCGCCGCCGACTTCGACCTGATGGGCGAGAGCGCGTTTCGTGGGCGCCTGGCGGTGCACGATCCGGCCGCCGCCATCCGCATCGCGCCGGGCGACCGCCAGCGGCTGGTCCGCGCCTGGGAGGTCCAGGCCGCCACCGGCACGCCCCTGTCGGACTGGCAGAACACCGGCGCCGCCGTCCTGGCCCCCGACGCCTGGCGCGCGGTGGCCCTGGAGCCGCCCCGCGCCGAACTCTACGCCCGCTGCGACGCGCGCCTCGCCGGCATGATCGACGCCGGCGCCCTGGAGGAGGTGGCTGCGCTGGTCGCCCGCGACCTCGATCCCGACCTGCCGGCGTTGAAGGCGGTGGGCGTGCGCGAGTTCTCGGCCCACCTGCGCGGCGAGACGACGCTGGCCGAGGCCCTGGCGCTGGCCCGGCAGGAGACCCGCCGCTACGCCAAGCGCCAGAGCACCTGGATGCGTGGCCAGATGGGCGGCTGGCCAAGGCTCGACGCGCTCGACCTGGATGGCCAGTGGGGGCAGTTTCTTGCGCTCGGCTCGCCTTGACGCCTTGGGTGGGGCATGCGACATGCCTGATCCACAACTCTTGAGGAAATCCGTTGCGCGGAATTCTTGTACCCGTATGGCGACCGTCGGCGGACTGACCCAGAGTCAGCCCGGACACGGTCGCGTACGCCAGGCCCCCCGCGGGCCTTTTTTATTGCCCTGAGAACCCCCAAAGGTCTTCGCCCATGACCGCCCACCAGACCATCGAAGCCGACCAGGACACCCTCTCCGGCGCGGAGATCGTGGTGCGCGCGCTGCTCGACCAGGGCGTCGAGGTGCTGTTCGGCTATCCCGGTGGCGCGGTGCTGCCGATCTATGACGCGCTGTTCGCCGAGCCCCGCCTGCGCCACATCCTGGTGCGGCACGAACAGGGCGCCACCCACGCGGCGGAGGGCTATGCCCGCTCCACCGGCAAGCCCGGCGTGGTGCTGGTCACCTCCGGCCCCGGCGCCACCAATGCGGTTACCGGCATCGTCGACGCGCTGATGGATTCCATCCCGCTGATCGTC
The DNA here is from genome assembly GCF_046590535.1 of Phenylobacterium sp. Classification (GTDB taxonomy): domain Bacteria; phylum Pseudomonadota; class Alphaproteobacteria; order Caulobacterales; family Caulobacteraceae; genus Phenylobacterium. The sequence goes on from NZ_JBKJTG010000223.1 coordinate 16,762, forward strand.
ATCACCGGCCAGGTGGCCACCCACCTGATCGGCACCGACGCCTTCCAGGAATGCGACACTATCGGCATCACCCGACCCTGCACCAAGCACAATTACCTGGTGAAGTCGGTGGAGGACCTGCCGCGGATCATCCACGAGGCCTTCCACATCGCCACCTCAGGCCGGCCGGGCCCGGTGGTCATCGACATCCCCAAGGACGTCCAGTTCGGCAAGGCGGCCTACCAGGGCCCAGGCGAGGTCAAGCACGCCCACAACTATGCGCCCCGGGTGAAGGGCGACCCCGGCCGCATCGCCGAAGCCTGCGCCCTGATCGCCAAGGCGCGGCGGCCGGTCCTCTATACCGGCGGCGGGGTGATCAACGCCGGCCCCCGCGCCGCCGCCCTGCTGCGGGAGTTCCAGGCCCTGACCGGCGCGCCGGTCACCTCCACCCTGATGGGCCTGGGGGCCTTTCCGGCCTCGGACCCCGCGTGGCTGGGCATGGTCGGCATGCACGGCTCGTTCGAGAGCAACAACGCCATGCATGACTGCGATGTGATGGTGGCCGTCGGCGCGCGCTTTGACGACCGGGTGACCGGGCGCCTGGACGCCTTCGCCCCCACCTCGCGCAAGATCCACATCGACATCGACGCCTCGTCGATCGGCAAGAACGTCCGCTGCGACATCGGCATCGTCGGCGACGCGGCCTCGGTGCTGGAGGACATGATCGCGTTCTGGAAGCAGCGGAACCTGAAGACCGAGCCCGCCGCCCTGGCCGACTGGTGGCGCCAGATCGACGCCTGGCGGGCCCGCGACAGCTTCCGTTACAAGCCCGACACCAAGCTGATCAAGCCGCAGCACGCCATCCAGCGCCTCTACGAACTGACCCGCGGCCACGACGTCTACATCACCACCGAGGTTGGCCAACACCAGATGTGGGCGGCGCAGTTCTTCCACTTCGACGAGCCCAACCGCTGGATGACCTCCGGCGGCCTGGGCACCATGGGCTACGGCCTGCCGGCCGCCGTCGGCGTGCAGATGGCCCACCCCGACTCGCTGGTCATCGACATCGCCGGCGACGCCAGCGTGCAGATGACCATGCAGGAAATGGCCACCGCCATTCAGTACGACCTGCCGATCAAGATCTTCATCCTGAACAACGAGTGGATGGGCATGGTCCGCCAGTGGCAGCAGCTGCTGCACGGCGAGCGCTACAGCCACTCCTATTCCGCCAGCCTGCCCGACTTCGTGAAGATGGCCGAGGCCTTCGGCGGGGTCGGCATCCGCGCCGAAACGCCCGACGAGCTTGACGACAAGATCCTGGAGATGATCTCGGTTCGGAAGCCCGTGCTGTTCGACTGCCGGGTGACCAAGGAAGAGAACTGCTTCCCGATGATCCCGTCGGGCAAGGCCCACAACGAGATGATCCTGGCCAATGACGGCCGCGACCTAGGCGCCGTGATCGACGACGCGGGCAAGCGGTTGGTCTAGGCGGCGTCTGCCAAGCGCGAGGATGTTGACGTTTTGTTCTCGCTAAGCTTTGCTGCCTCCCATGCGGATGAGCGGCGTGTGGGACGAGATCTACCTGGCCTGGGCGAAGTGGGGTTTCCTCCGGCGCATCCATAAGGACGGCTGGACCGGGAACTACATTTCTGGGACCGACGGCCAGGCCAGCTTCGCTTACTCCATCGGCCTCTGGCAACAGCTGCGCGCGCCCGAGCTCATTGTGTTCGGGGCTGACGCCAAGGTTTCCCAGGGATTGATCACGCGGGCCCATGCGCAGCTCAGGACGGGCCAACTCAAGCTGGCGGACAAGGCGCCTTGGAGGCTCGAGGGGAACGGCGGACCCCGGCTTGCCTGGCGGGCGGTCCACCCGAGCCAGATTCGCGCCGAGTACTTCAGCCTCGCCATCTGGCATCGCCAGCACCGAAAGATGGGGCGGGAGGGTTTCAAGGCCTTCCAGCTCGTCATCTCAGACGAGAATGGGGTCATGCCCTGGGAAGACGGCTTCAGCGCTGACGATCGGCCGAAGCAGCCAGAGCTTTACCTGCCGTATTTCGGGGCGCCAGAAGACGACGAACGCGGCGGCCAGAGACCGCCGCGCCATCTTCACTAGTCGTCGATGCGGGCTTCGGCGTAGCCGCTGAGCACTTCGACGCCGGCCTGGTTGACCGTCTTGACGTCGAACTCGGCGATCTTGGCGCCGTCTTTGTCGGTGATCGCCTTGAGCGTGGCCGTCGCGTCCAGGGTGTCGCCCGGCCAGACCTGGCTGGTGAAGCGCACGCCGTATTTGGTCAGCCGCGCGTCGCCGACATAGTCGGTCAGCATCTTGCCGGTCATGCCCATGGTCAGCATGCCGTGGGCGAAGACCGAGGGGTAGCCCGCCACTTGGGTGGTGAAGATCTCGTCGGTGTGGAGCGGGTTGTAGTCGCCCGAGGCGCCTGCATACTGGACGATCTGGGTGCGTTTCAGGTCTTCCACCAGACGGGCGGTGTGGGCGTCGCCCACCTTCAATGATTTCGCGCTGAGCGCC
>NZ_JBKJTG010000027.1:0-15712 GCF_046590535.1 Phenylobacterium sp.
TCCTTGCGGAACTCGCCCTTGCGGTCCCGCACCACCGGGGCCAGCAGGTAGATGCGCTGGCCCTCGGGCAGGGCGGTGAGCTTGTCGACCATCTGGCTGACGGTCTGGCTCTCGATGGGCAGGCCAGTGGTGGGCGAATAGGGCACGCCCACCCGCGCCCACAGCAGGCGCATGTAGTCGTGGATCTCGGTGACCGTGCCCACGGTGGAGCGCGGGTTGCGGCTGGTGGTCTTCTGCTCGATGGAGATCGCCGGCGACAGGCCCTCGATGAGGTCCACGTCGGGCTTGCTCATCAGCTCCAGGAACTGGCGGGCGTAGGCCGACAGGCTCTCGACATAGCGCCGCTGGCCCTCGGCGTAGATGGTGTCGAAGGCCAGCGAGCTCTTGCCGGAACCCGACAGCCCGGTCAGCACGACGAGCTCTCCGCGCGGGATATCGACGTTCACGTTCTTGAGATTGTGCTCGCGCGCGCCACGCACGCGGATCTGGTTATGCAGGTCGGCCATCTTGTCCCGGAACACGCTCGCGCTCCCGGAAGGTCCGTTAGCGAAGTCGCCTAATGTAATGCCGCGAGTCAGAGATAACACGGGAACACAACCGGAACAAACGCACCGGCGGGTGCGCAAGCCGTCGCGGTCTCAGCTCTCTCGGTACGATTCCAGGAACCGCAGCACCGCCAGTTCGAACGCGCGGTCACTGGCGCCTTCCTTCAGGGTCAGTGCGCCCGCAGCGTAGGCGCTCGGCACCGCCGGGTGGATGTAGGCCGCACGGCACACTGCGGCGGTGTTGCCCAGCAAGCCTGCCACCGCCTTGACGCAGGTGTTGATGTTGCGACGGGCCTCGGCCTCTGTGGCCCATGGCCCGGTGATCGCCAGGGCGCGGGCGGCGGCCACGGTTCCCGCCCAGGTGCGGAAGTCCTTGGCCGAAAAGTCCTCGCCCAGCACCTCGCGCAGGTAGGCGTTCACGTCAGCGGACTCCACCACATGGCGCTCACTGTCGTCGTCCAGGTACTGGAACAACCGCTGGCCGGGGATGTCCTGGCAGGCCTTGACCACCCGGGCGAGCCTGCGGTCGCTGAAGCCGGTCTGGTGGACCTTGCCGCTCTTGCCGCGGAACTCGAACACCGCCTTCTCGGTCCCGATGCTGGCGTGCCGGTCGCGCAGGGTGGTCAGGCCGAAGCTCTTGTTCTGCTTGACGTATTCCTCATTGCCCACGCGGATCAGGGTCATCTCCATGACGCGGATCACCGCGGCCAGCACCTTGTCTCGTGGCAGGCCGCGCTTGCGCAGGTCCAGGTCCACCCGCGCCCGCAGCTTCGGCAGTGAGCGGCCGAAGGCGATCAGCCGGTCGTATTTGTGGCCGTCGCGCACCGTGCGCCAGCCGTCGTGATAGCGGTACTGCTTGCGGCCCTTCACGTCGCGGCCGGTCGCCTGGATGTGGCCGTTGGCCCGCGGGCTGATCCAGACATCGGTCCAGGCGGGCGGTATCGCCAGCTTGCCAACGCGGTCGAGGGTCTTCTCGGCCCGGATCAGGTCGCCCCTGGGATCGCGGTAGTTGAAGCCGTGGCTCGCCTTTAACCGATGGATGCCGGGGTCCTGGTCGCTCACATAGGCCAAGCCCGCGACCTCCACGTCCTTGAGGTCCGGCGTGGATGGCGTGAGTTCGTCGGGCATGTCCCTGGCCATCCGCAACACCCTCCTCTGGCCTCGCCGCAACGTGGTATGCGCGGCCACGGTTCCTGTCAGACGCCGGAGCAGCCTTGAACTACCGCCACGCCTTCCACGCCGGGAACTTCGCCGACCTGGTGAAACACGCCACCCTGCTGCAGCTGCTGGCCCGCCTCACCGCCTCGGGCGGGCCGCTGACGGTGATCGACACCCATGCCGGGCGGGGGCTCTACGACCTGGCTGGCCCCGAGGCGATCCGGTCCGGCGAGGCCCAGGCCGGGGTCGGGCGACTGATGGCTGCGACGAACCCGTCCACGGACTTTCAGCCGCTCATGGCGGCGGTGGCGACGCTGAACTCAGGCCGCGAGATCCGCCGCTATCCCGGCTCGCCCTGGCTGATCGCCGGCGCCCTTCGGCCCACCGACAGCTATCTGGCCTGCGAGCTGCGCCCGGATGAGCACGCCGCCCTGCGCGACCTCCTCAAGGCCAAGACAAACGTGCGCACCGTCTGCGCGGACGGCTACGATGAGGCCGCCCGCCGCTGCCCGCCCCAGGGCCGGGTGCTGCTGCTCATCGACCCGCCGTTCGAGCAGGCCGACGACTACCGCCGCATCGTTTCGACCGTGGCCGCCGTGCGCCGCCGCAACCGCCAGGCCCAGGCGCTGGTCTGGCTGCCGCTCAAGGACCTGGAGACCTTCGACGGGTTTCTGCGCGACTTGGAGGAGGGGGTCGATGCGCCGATCCTGGTGGCCGAGACCCGGATGCGGCCCTTGTCCGACCCCATGAAGATGAACGGCTGCGCCCTGGTCCTGGTGGGCGATGAGGCGGGAATGGCCGGACCCCTGCAGGCGGTGTCTGCCTGGACAGCAGGCGCCCTTGGCGAAGACGGCGGCGCCCGGGTCTATGCGGTCCCGTCACCGTAATTTCGCACTTGCGAGACGGGTGACCGTGATATGTTGCGACGCACAATCTTGATCTACAGGAACCCTGCCATGCCGCGCTCCCCGCAACCCGTCCAGATCGAACAAGACCTGCGTGTTTCCCACGTCGCCCTGGGCGCCGCCTCCCCCCTGTGGGGCCTCTACGCCGGCGCGGCCATGACCGGCATGGCCTTCTGGTGGCTGAACGCCTGGACCCGTCCGCAGAACCTGGAAGCGCTGTTCGAGGCCGCCGAGACCCTGCCGGAGGCGCCTGTCGTCACCACGACCCTGGCGCTCGTCGAGACCGCCGCGATCCTGGAGCCGGTGGTGGCCGCCGAAGCCGCCGCCGAAGCCGCCGTCGAGGCGATCAGCCCTGAGCCCGTGGTCGAAGCCGTGGCCGGGGCCGTCGAAACGGTCGAAGCGGTGATTGAGCCCGTCATCGAGCCGGTCATTGAGCCCGTCATGGAACCGATCCTCGAGGCCGTCGCGGAGCCGGAGCCGGAGCCGGTCCTGGAGGCCGCCCCTGTCGAACCTGTTGCGCCGCAAGCCGAGTTGGAAGCTCCCAAGCCCGCCGCCCGCCCCAGGGCCCCGAAGACCGCCGAGTCCGCCTGACTTGGCGCGCGCCCCCGACCCGGCCTAAGTAACCCGCGTCCCGCTGGGGACGGCGGAGCGGGCGGGGCGGGTGCTGAAGCGGGCGTTGGACATCATCGGGTCGCTGGCGGGGCTGGTCGTGCTGTCGCCGGTGTTCGCGGCCGTCGCGCTGGCCGTGCGCCTGGAGAGCCCGGGCCCGGCGCTGCACTGGTCGCGCCGGGTGGGACGGCTTGAGCGCATCTTCCCGATGCCTAAGTTCCGCACCATGCGCACCGGGGCCCCGGACGTGGCCACCCACCTGCTCACTGATGCGGATCAGTGGGTGACGCCGTTCGGCCGATTCCTTAGGCGCACCAGCCTCGACGAGCTGCCGCAGTTGTGGAGTGTGCTGATCGGCGCGATGAGTCTGGTGGGACCGCGGCCCGCGCTGTTCAACCAGGACGACCTGGTGGCCCTGCGCCGCGCCGCTGGCGTTGCGCGGCTGCGCCCTGGCCTCACCGGCTGGGCCCAGGTCAACGGCCGTGACGAGCTGCCCATCGTCGAAAAGGCCCGCCTGGATGCCGAGTATCTGGCGCGGATGAGCCTGGCCTTCGACCTGCGTATCCTTGCGACCACGGCGATCTCGGCGCTGAGCGGGCGTGGCGTAAGTCATTAGCGTTCGCCGGGAAACGGCCACGCCGCCCGCGCGTTATGCCGATGTCGGAGCAATTGTCGTTGAGCAACGAATCCACCGCCGGGCCCAAGCCCCGCCGCGCGCGCGCGTCCCCGGCGATCCGCCGGGCCCGTCCGGCGGTCACCCCGCGCGCGCCGCTCGACCGGGCGCGGACCTGGGCGCGCACCCACTGGGACGCCGCCCGCGACAAAGTCAGCCAGACTGAGTTCAAGGCGCCGAAGTTCAAGAAGCCCAGCCGCAAGGCCATGTACTGGACCGGCGGTGTCCTGGCCGGGCTGGCCATCGTCATCGCCATCCTGATCGCGATCTGGGACTGGAACTGGTTCCGCGGGCCTATGGGTCGCCTGGCCTCGGCGCGCATGCACCGCGAGGTGACCATCTCCGGCGACCTGAAGGTGGACATCTTCTCCTGGCAGCCCAGCGCCACCATCGACGGCGTCCGCATCGCCAACCCGGCCTGGCGCGGAGCCGAGCCCATGGCCAACATCGAGCGGATCGCCGTGCGCATCCGCCTGGTCCCGCTGTTCCGCGGCCAGACCGACCTGCGGCTGCTGCGGTTCGACCGGCCCAATATCAACCTCTACCGGGACGCCCAGGGCCGCGCCAACTGGGATTTCTCCGACGGCCGCAAGAGCGAACCCCTGCGGCTGCCGCCGATCCGCAGCTTCATTATCAACGAGGGCAAGCTCACCTACAACGACGTCAAGCGCGGCCTGACCTTCTCGGGGTCCATCAACGCCTCCGAGCGTCTCGGCGCCGAGAACGAAGGCTTCCGGATGGTTGGCGCCGGCTCGCTCAATCGCGAAGCCTTCACCCTGCGCGTCACCGGCGGCCCGTTGCTGAACATCGAGCGCGACAAACCCTATCCCTTCGACGCCGACATCCGCGCCGGAGACACCTACGTCACCGCCCGCGGCGCTATCCCCAAGCCCTTCGACATGGGCCAGTTCTATATGAACCTCACGGCCCGGGGCCCCGACCTGGCCAGCCTCTACGGCCTCACCGGCGTGGCCCTGCCGAACACCCCGCCGTACAGCCTGAACGGACGGCTGACCCGCGACCAGCAACTCTACAAGATCACCGGCCTGAACGGCCGGGTGGGCGACAGCGACCTGGCCGGCGAGCTCTCCGTGAACAACAGCGATGCACGGCCGATGCTCAAGGCCGACCTGCGCTCGAAGAGCCTCGACTTCGACGACCTGGGCGCGATCTTCGGCGGCGCGCCGGCCACCGGCCCGGGCGAGACCAAGAACGCCGGCCAGGTGGTCATGGCCCGCCAGATGGCCGCCCAGCAGCGGTTGTTCCCGGACACCACCCTGGCGGTGGACCGCATCCGGGCCATCGACGCCGACGTGACCTACAAGGCGCTCACCATCCGCGACGCGCCGATCCGCCTGCGCGCCGCCCAGGTGCGCGTGCGGCTGGACAACGGCATGCTGCGCGCCAATCCGCTGAAGCTCGACCTGCCGCAGGGCCATATCGCCGGCTTCGTGAACCTCGACGCCCGCAAGGCGACGCCGGTGACCAGCCTGGACCTGCGCCTGACCAACGCGCGGATCGAGCAGCTCATCCCGGTGACGGCCGGCGGCTTGGTTCCGCTCACCGGCGCGCTCACCGGCCGCGCCCAACTCACCGGCGCCGGCAACAGTGTCCACAAGGCCTTCGCCAACGCCGACGGCGAGGTGCTGGTGGTGGTGCCAGGCGGCGAAATCCGCGAAGCCTTCGCCGAGCTCCTCGGCATCAACGTGGTCAAGGGTCTGGGTCTGCTGCTCTCGAAGAACGAGGACAAGGTGCCGGTGCATTGCGCGGTGGCCCACTTCCAGGCCAACGACGGGGTGCTCAACGCCCGCCATATCGTCTTCGACACCGGCCCCGTCCTGGGCAAGGGCTCCGGAACGGTGAACCTGAACACCGAGCGGATGTCGTTCCGCATCGATGGCAAGGCGAAGAAGTTCCGCCTGGTCCGGTTGCTCTCGCCGGTGACGATCACCGGGCCGATCCGCTCGCCCAAGTTCGGCGTCGAGGCGGGCAAGGTCGTCGCCCAGGGCGGCGTCGCCGTGGCCCTCGGCGTCCTGATCAATCCCCTGGCCGCGATCATCCCGTTCATCGACCCGGGCCTGGCCAAGGACGCCAACTGCGGCGCCCTGATCGCCAGCGCCGGCCGCGAGGGCGTGCCGGTCACGGCGTCGCGCCGCTGAGCGCCGCCTGGGCAAGGCGGCGATTGACGGCCAAGCCTTCGCCCCCTCAATGTCGGCGGACCAGAGGATCAGGAAGGCGACACGGCATGGCGTTGAAGATGAGCACCCGAGCGGGGCTGGCGGCGGCGCTGAGCCTGGCGGTCGCCGGGGCGGCCTTCGCCCAGAACGAGCCCATGCCCAAGGGCTCGACGAGCGCCGGAGCCAAGGCCGCGCACCTGCGCCACGAAAAGTTCGAGCAGATGGGCAAGGCCTTCAAGGGCCTCAACGACCAACTCAAGAAGGACGCGCCGGCCAAGGCGGTGGTGGTGTCGAACGCCGCCACCCTGCGGACCCTGGCCGGCCAGCTGCCCACCTGGTTTCCCCGGGGCAGCGGCAAGGAGGCCCGCGCCAAGAGCGAGGCCAAGGCGGACATCTGGACGGACGCCGCCGGCTTCAACGCCCGGGCGGCGAACCTTCAGGTGCAGACCTCCAAGCTGCACGAGCTCGCCCAGGCTGGTGACATGGCCGCGGTCCGCGCCCAGGTCCGCGCCACCGGTGGCGCCTGCAAGGCCTGCCACGAGAAATACCGCGACGAGAAGAAGTAGCCTTGGCCGACCTGCCGACGAGTGTCCGCGCCCGCCTGTGGGACGGCCCCGTGCGGGTGGTCCACTGGGCGCTGGTGGTCCTGCTGGGCTTTTCCTGGTGGGCGGCCGAGAACGACCGCATGGACTGGCACCTGTGGAGCGGGTGCGCGGTCCTGGGCCTGGTGGCCTTTCGCATCTACTGGGGCTTCGTGGGCGGCGGCGCGGCGCGGTTCGCCGGCTTCGTGCGAGGCCCGCTGACCACCTGGCGCTATATCAGGACCCTGCCGGAGCGCACCGGTTCCGACCTGCCCGGCCACAATCCACTGGGGGCGCTGAGCGTGCTGGCGATCCTGGCCGCCTTGCTGGTGCAGGTGACCACGGGCCTCTTCGCCACGGACATCGATCAGCTGGATTCCGGGCCGCTGTCGCACCTGGTGGACTACGACACCAACCGCCTGGCCGCGGAAATCCACGAGTTCAGCTTCCACACCCTGCAGGTGCTTGCCGCCGTGCACGTCCTGGCGGTGCTCTTCTACCTGGTGTGGAAACGCAGCAACCTGATCGGCCCGATGATCACCGGCCGCCGGTCCATGGCCGGCGATCCTGGCCACGGCCGCGCGCCGCTCTGGCGGCTGGCGTTCGGCGTCGCCCTCGGTGCGACCCTGATGGTCGCCGCGTCGAAGGGCTTCTGGCTCTAGTCTACCGCTCGGCGGCGTCGCGCAGGCACTTCAGCCAGGCGTCCTCGCGGGCCTTCTCGGCGCCGCGGAGCGCGGTCTCGGCGTCGCGGACGCCGGCGTCGTGCTTGCGCCATTCCGACACCGCGCCTTCCCGGGCGCCACGGGCGGCCTCCAGGGTCGCGAACCGGGCCAGCACCGCGCGGACCGAATAGCTGACCGGCGGGCCCACCGTCTCGCGGTCGGGATAGAAGCCGGTGATCGAATCGGCGGTCTCGGTCTCGATGTGGAAGACGTCCGCCCAGCCGGCATGATGGCGCATCAGGGCCCAGGGCCGTTCCATCCGCTCGCTCACCGCAATCTCCTCGAAATGTCCTGTCGAATCCGCAAGAGGCGGTTTGAGTAAGGCTTTAGCCCGGCGGCTGGCCCGCTCCAACGGTTGCGGACGATTTTGCCGTTGGGCCTGGCTGGTATCCATGGGAAAGCCTCGCCTATTGATCTGCAGCCTTTTTCATCGCGAGCGATTTCCAGCGTGACCAAGATCGTCATCGGCCGCCAATTCTGCGGCCCGCCCAACTCCGGCAACGGCGGCTATGTGTGCGGCGTCCTCGCCGACGGCCTCAAGGGCCCGGCCACCTCGGTCCTGCGCGCCCCCGTGCCGCTGGATGTGGACCTTGACCTGGAGCGGTCTGAGGATGGCGCCAACATCCTCACCGGCGCGGATGGCGGCCTGGTGGGGCAGGGGCGAGCCGCGCCCGGCTTCGAGTTGCCCGAACCTCCGCCGGCGCCCAGCCTGGAATCGGCCAAGGCCGCGGGCCAGCGCTACGCCGGCCTGGAACAGCGTTTCCACCCCATCTGCTTCACCTGTGGGTCCGCCCGCGAGGAGGGCGACGGCCTGCGGGTCTTCGTGGGTCAGGTCGAGGGCGCGCCCCAAGGCCAGATGGCCGGCGTCTGGACGCCCCACCCGGTCTTCGCCGACGCCGACGGCCGCGTGGCCGAGGCGGTGGTCTGGGCGGCGCTCGATTGCCCCGGCTACTTTGCCTGGGTGGAGAAGGAAGGCCGCCACGGCGCCTTGCTGGGCACCATGACCGGCGAGGTCCTGCGCCGGCCCCGGGCGGGCGAGCCCTGCATCGTCAGCGCCTGGCCGCTAGCCCGCGAGGGCCGCAAGGAAACCGCGGGGGTGGCGCTGTTCACCGCCGACGGCGTGCTGCTGGCCCGGGCCCACCAGGTGTGGATCGTCATGGCGCCACGGTCCGCCGCGCCGGCGCCCGACACGGCCACCGCCACCACCGCCTGAGGCGCTTGCGCCGGTTTCTCTGAGGCTCCACCCTCCGGCCACGTTCGGGAGGGGATGGATGCGCGCGGCCTCGGTGTCGGACTACAGGGAGCTCGCCAGGCGCCGGCTGCCGAAGATGTTCTTCGAATACATCGACGGCGGCTCCTATGCGGAGGCCACCCTTGGCCGCAACGTCGCCGACCTGGAGGCCATCGCGCTGCGCCAGCGGGTGATGCGCGACATGACCAAGCTGGACATGAGCATCGAGACCCTGGGCCAGCAGCTCTCGATGCCCGTGGGCCTGGCCCCGGTGGGCATGGCCGGCATGTACGGCCGCCGCGGCGAGGTGCAGGCCGCGAAGGCCGCCGCCGCCGCCGGGGTGCCGTTCTGCCTCTCCACCGTCGGTGTCTGTTCGGTGGAGGAGGTGGCCGCCGCCGGCGTCGCCCCCTGGTTCCAGCTCTACATGCTCAAGGACCGCGGCTACATGCGCGACCTGGTGGCCCGGGCCAAGGACCTGGGCTCGCCGGTGCTGGTGTTCACCGTCGACCTGCCGGTTCCGGGCGCCCGCTACCGCGACGTGCGCTCCGGCTTTACCGGCTCCAGCGGGCTCTCCGGGGCGCTGAACACCGCCTGGGACGGGATCACCCATCCGGCCTGGCTGTGGGACGTCTGGGCCCACGGCCGGCCCCACACCCTGGGCTCGGTGGCCGGCGCCCTTCAACAGGGGCGCCGGGTCACCGATTTCCTCAGCTGGATCGCCAAGAACTTCGACCGTTCGGTTACTTGGCGCGACCTGGACTGGGTGCGCGAGACCTGGGACGGGCCGATCGTGGTCAAGGGCGTGCTGGAGGCCGACGACGCCCGCGATGCGGTGCGTGCGGGAGCTCAGGGGCTGGTGGTCTCCAACCACGGCGGGCGCCAACTCGACGGGGTGCGCTCCTCCATTTCGGCCCTGCCCAGGATCGCCGACGCGGTGGGTTGCGACCTGGAGATCTACATGGACGGGGGCATCCGCTCGGGCCTCGACGTGCTCAAGGCGCTCTCCCTGGGCGCGAAGGCGTGCTTCGTGGGCCGCGCCTGGGCCTATGCGCTCGGCGCAGGCGGCGAGGCGGCGGTGACCCGGATGCTGGGGACCCTGCGCTCGGAGCTGGCGGTGGCGATGATCCTCACCGGCTGCGGTTCGGTGGCCGAGGCGGGTCGCGACCTCCTGGATCACGATCTCGCAATTGCGAAAGAGTGAAGCTCCACGCCCGCAACCCACGTGCCGCGTTGGGTGTTGTGATCGGTGGACGGAGGAGCGGGTATGCACGAACAGCGGTCATTCGCCTATTCACTGAGCCAGATCGAGGATGGCTGGCGCTGGAGCGTCTATGACGAGGACGGCATGACGGTGGCCGGCGGCGCGGACGCCTGCCGGCTCGCGGCTCAGCGGGCGGTGGAATCCACCCTGAAGGGCGCGGAGATCACGGAGAGCCCTGTCAGCGCCGCCGGGTGATGCAGCGCCGCATTCTGGACCTGCTCCGGCGCTTCGAGCCTCGCGCGCTCCTGCTCGCCCTGGGGGTCATCGCCGCGGTCTGGGCGTTCCTGACGGTCGGCGGCGAGATGGCCGAAGGCGAGACCATGGCCCTCGACACCCGGCTCCTCTTGATGTTGCGCGAGGCCGGCGACCCCACCAACCCCATCGGCTCGCGGTCCTTCGAGGAGGGCGTGCGCGACATCACCGCCCTGGGCGGCTTCACCGTGCTCACCTTGGTGACAGCGGTGGGCGCCCTGGCCTTCTATTTCCACCGCAAGCATCGCCATGCCCTGGTCCTGATCGGCACGGTGGTGCTGGCCCAGGTGTTCAGCGAGGGCCTCAAGCAGCTCTATGGTCGGCCGCGGCCCGAACTGGTGCCGCACGGCAGCTACGTCTATTCCGGCAGCTTCCCCAGCGGCCACTCCATGCTGTCGGCCGCCACCTACCTGACCTTCGCCATGCTGATCGCCAGCGTTGAGACGCGCAGGAGCACCAAGGCCCTGGTCTTCGTCCTGGCCATCTCCCTGATGGTCACGGTGGGGATCAGCCGGGTCTATCTGGGCGTCCACTGGCCCAGCGACGTGCTGGCCGGCTGGGCCGCCGGCGCCGCCTTCGCCTTCATGGGCTGGGTGGCCCTGCTGGGCCTGAAACCGAGGCCGAAACCCTAGGGCTTGGTCGGCTGGTCGGTACCGCCTGACGGCGTGCAAGGCCGCGCGGCCATGACTGTCCTACTCCGCCGCCGCCAGAGCCCTGGCTACCACCGGCGCCAGGCCGCGGGCGATCACCTGCACGCCGCGGGCGTTGGGGTGGACGCCGTCTGGCTGGTTCATCGCCCGGCTGCGAGCCACGCCCGCCAGCAAGTCGGGATAGAGCCGGGCCCCGTAGGCCACCGCCAGGGCTGGGAACACGGCGTTGAAGTCCCGCGCATAGCCCCGCCCGATTTCCGGCGGCGCTTTCAGGCCGGCCAGCACCACGCCGATGCGCCGCTGCTTCAGCCGGCGCAGGATGCGGTCGAGGTTGGCCCGGGTGGTCTTGGGGTCCAGGCCCTGCAGCAGGTCGTTGCCCCCCAGGGCCACCACACAAACCGAGGTGCCCGGCTGGACACTGAAATCCACCCGCGCCGCGCCGCCCGCTGAGGTGTCGCCGGAAACCCCAGCGCCGCGGACGATGGCGTCGACCCCCAGGCGCTGCAGGGCGAGCTTCAACTGCGCGGGCAGGGCCGCCTGGGCCGACAGCCCGAGCCCGGCGGTGATGGAATCACCCAGCACCGTCACCACAGGCCCACGCGCGGCGCGGGCCTGTGGCGCCAGGGCGGCGAGGCCGGCCGCGAGCAGGGCGCGGCGGAGGAGGGCGGGTGGTGCATCGGTCATGGCCTGTGCCTATCTAGGTGATTGTCCGCCCCACTCAACCTCGCGACCCCAGAGGCCCCGTGCACGACGCTTCCGCCGCCCCGCCACTGGTTCTCTCGCAGGTCTCGCTGACCTTGCCGTCCGCCGCCGGGCCCGTGGAGATCCTGCGGGGCCTGGATGTGCGCGTCGAAACCGGCGAGCGTGTGGCGGTGACCGGCCCGTCCGGCTCGGGCAAGTCGTCGCTTATCGCGGTGGCCGCGGGCCTGGAGCGACCCACCGGCGGCGTGGTGACCCTGTTCGGCCAGGACCTCGCCCGGCTGGACGAGGATGGCCGCGCCCGCTTGCGGCGCGGGCGGGTCTCGCTGGTCTTCCAGTCGTTTCACCTGCTGCCCAACATGACCGCCGAGGAGAACGTCTCCGCGCCCCTGGAGATCGCCGGCGCCCGCGACGCCGTGGCAATCGCCCGCGACTGGCTTGAGCGCGTCGGGCTGTCGGAACGCGCCCGGCACTATCCACACCAGCTTTCCGGCGGTGAGCAGCAGCGGGTGGCGCTGGCCCGGGCGCTGGCCTCCAGGCCCGCCCTGCTGTTCGCCGACGAACCCACCGGCAATCTCGACGCCGCCAACGCCGACCATGTGGCGGCGCTGATGTTCGACCTGGTCGCCGAGACCGGGGCGGCCCTGGTGCTGGTCACCCATGACGAGACCCTGGCCGCCCGCGCCGACCGCCGGGTGCGGCTCAGTGACGGCCGGGTGGTCGAGCCCGCATGATCCCGCTCTCCCTGCGCTTCGCGGCCCGCGAGCTGCGCGCCGGCGTGCGGGGGTTCCGCATCTTCCTGGCCTGCCTGGCGCTGGGCGTGGCCGCCATCGCCGCGGCGGGCTCCACCGCCGAGGCCTTCCGTCAGGGCCTGGCCAGCGAGGCCCGGGAAATCCTCGGCGGTGACCTTTCCGTCACCGTGCAGCAGCGCCGCTTCTCCCCAAGGGAACGCCAGGCCTTCCAACGTCAGGGGCCCGCCGCCTACGCCATCGCCACCAAGGCCATGGCCGAGGCCCCCTCCGGCGAGCGCCGGCTGGTGGAACTGCGCGGCGTCAGCGATGGCTACCCCCTGGCTGGCAAGGTCAGCCTGCGCGGCGCGGCCTCCCTGGCGGAGGCTCTGGCTGTCCGGTCCGGGGCGCCCGGCGCGGTGGTCGAGCAGGCGCTCCTGGACCGCCTGGGCCTGCGGCTCGGCGACCGGTTCCTGGTCGGCAACGTCCCGCTGACCGCCACCGCCGTCCTGCTGGAGGAACCCGACCGGCTTTCCCGCGGCTTCGCGCTCGGACCCCGCGTCCTGACCCGCGCCGCCGCCATCGACGCCGGCGGCTTTTTCACCCCCGGCCTGCCGTTCGCCGAGACGGTGCGGGTCGGCCTGCCGGTGGGCGCGGACCCGAAAGCTGCAGCCCGGGTCCTGCGCCAGGAGCTGTCGAAAGGCGCCTTCCGCTTCCGTGACCGCGACGACGCTGCCCCGGGAATCGGGCGGATGATCGACCAGCTTGAGTATTTCCTGGGCTTCATCGGCCTGGCCTCCCTGGTGGCCGGGGGCCTGGGGGTGTTCGGCGCGGTCAGCGCCTATCTGGAGGCGCGCAAGCCGGTGATCGCCACCCTCAAGGCCCTGGGCGCGGAGGGGGCGCTGGTGCGCAACATCTATCTGGCGCAGGTGGCCCTGCTGGCCGCCCTGGGTGTCGTCATCGGCCTGGTGCTGGGCGCTGCGGCCCCGCTGGTGCTGGGCGCCCTGGTGCAGGACGAGCTTCCGGTGCCGGCGCTGTTCGCCGTCTACCCCGGACCGCTTTTGAAGGCCGCGGCCTTCGGGCTCTTGTCAGCGGCGGCGTTCTCGCTGGCGCCCCTTGGCCGGGCGCGGGCCACCCCGCCGGCCAGCCTGTTCCGCAGCGACTTGAGCGCGGGGTTCTCCTTCAGCCTGGAGACCGCTGGCGCGCTTCTGGCCGCCGCCGGCCTCGCCGGTCTGGCGGTGGTCACCGCGCCGACGCCCACCGCCGCGGGAATCATGATCGCCGGCGTGGCGGCCGCTTTCGGCCTGCTCTGGGCCCTGGGCGCGGCCTTCGCCTTCGCCGCGGGCCGGCTGCGGACGAGCGCTCGGGGTCCGTTGCGCATCGGCCTGGCCAACCTCGCAGGCCCGGGCTCTGCGGCCCGGACGGCGGCCCCGGCCATCGGCCTGGGCGTGGCCCTGCTGGCCGCCGTGGTGCTGATCCAGTCCAGCCTGCTGCGCCAGGTGGCCGAGGTCGCCCCGCGCACCGCGCCGGCCCTGGTGTTCACCGACATTCCCGGCGCCCGGGTGCAGGCTTTCGATGCGGTGGTCGCCAGGGCCTTCGGCCAACCGCTTTCCCGCGACATCTACCTGCGCGCCCCCATGCTCACCGGGCGGATCAGCCATGTGCGCGGCGAGCCGGTGGTGCTGGCCAATATCGCCCAGGGCTCGCGCTGGGCCTATGACGCCGACGTCACCATGTCGGCCATCGGCCCCGAGCCGCCGGACGCCGGGATCACGGCGGGCCGCTGGTGGCCAGCCGACTACGCCGGGCCGCCGCTGGTGGCGGTGAGCCATGACGTGGCCGATGGCGCGGCGCTCAGGCTGGGCGACGTGCTCACCCTTTCCATCCTGGGCCGGGACATCGAGGTCCGGGTGGCGGTGATCCGCAAGATCGAGTTCGGGGCCTTTGGCGCGACCTTCCCCATCGTGCTCAACCCCCGGGCCCTGACCGGGGCGGAGCTGCGCCATGTGGCCATCGCCAAGGGGACCAAGGTCCAGGAGGCCGCCGCCATGCGCGCCCTCGGCGCGGACTTCCAGGAGGTCAATGTGATCTCGGTGCGTGAGCAACTGGAAGCGGCCACCGAGCTCTTCAACCGCCTGGCCCTGGCGGTGCGCGGCGCGGCGGCGGTGGCCGCCCTGGCCGGCCTGCTGGTGCTGGTGGGGGCCATCGCCGCCCGGGCCCGGGCGCGCACCCGCGAGGCCGCCATCCTCAAGGTGCTGGGCGCGTCGCGGGCGCAGATCCTGGCCGCCTATGTCCTGGAGTACGGCGCGGTGGGGGTGATCGCCGGCGCCGCGGGGGTGGCCCTGGGCTACGCGGCGGCCTGGCCGGTTGTGGTCAAGGTGTTCGAGGCCGAGTGGAGCGTCGACTGGGCCGGGGTCACCGCCCTGCTGGCCGCCGCCGCCCTGGTCGCCGGTCTTGGCGGCCTGGCCGCGGCCTTCCAGGCGCTGTCGAAGCGTCCGGCTCCCGCGCTCAGGGCCGAGTAGCGAACCCGCTTAGAGCGCGACAGCCGAAAGTGGATACCGGTTTCGGCGCCTGTCACGCTCTAAACTTTTGAAGATAGACCCTTTTTATCCGGTTCAAGTGATTCCACTTGAACCGGAAAGGGTCTTAGGTCCGGCGACCGGCCATCCCAGCCGGATACCCGCTCGAACGCCTGTCCCAGAGCCACGACGCTGGCCTCGTCGCGCGGGCGCCCCATGATCTGCAGGCCCGCCGGCAGGCCCTCGGGGGTCAGGCCGCAGGGCACGCTGATCGCCGGCAGGTCCAGGTAGTTCGCCGCCCGGGTCAGCCGGCTCAGCGGCGAGATGGTCTCGTCGACGCTGTGGAGGGGCGGCGCGGCTATAGGGCAGGTGGGCGACAGCAGTCCGTCGAACCCCGCCAGCCAGGCGTGGACCTTCGCCTGGTCCCGCGCCCGCTGCACGTGCGCCTGCGCAAGCGCTGCGTCGGAAATCTCGCGCCCGCCCTCGAACCGCCGCACGATCCACGGGTCCATCACCGCGCGATGCTGTTCGATCCTATTACGCCAGATGCGCCAGCCCTCACCGGCCATCAGCACCCCGTTGGCCGCGAACGACTGGGTCAGCGGCGCCGGCGGCTCGACCCATTCGATCCCCACGCCTGCGCCGCGAAACCGCTCCAGGCTGTCGAGATAGAGCTGAGCCACCTCTGGCTCCACCTCGCCCAGGTGCTCCAGGGGCAGGGCGCCTAGCCGTTTGCCGCCCACGTCGGCGCCCAGGGCGGCTTGCGCGTCGAAGGGGCCTCGCTGGTCGCCGGAGATCGCCGCCAGCGTCTTGGCCGCCATCGCCACCGTCCGCGCCAGGGTTCCCACCGTGTCCAGCGGCGGACTGAGCGGGTGGACGCCCTCGAGGCTGACGAGACCCCGGCCCGGCTTCAGACCGACCACGCCGCACACCGCGGCCGGGATGCGCACCGAGCCGCCGGTGTCGCTGCCCAGGGCCACGTCGCAGAGCCCCGCCGCCACC
>NZ_JBKJTG010000030.1:0-11874 GCF_046590535.1 Phenylobacterium sp.
CATGGACCCGCGGTCGAGGGTGATGGACTCGATGCCCCGGTGAGCGGCCAGCAGGATCGTGCCGCCGGGGGTCTCATAGACCCCGCGGGACTTCATCCCGACATAGCGGTTCTCCACCAGGTCCAGCCGGCCGACGCCGTTGGCGTAGCCCAGCTCGTTGAGCTTGGTGAGCAGGGTGGCCGGGCTCATGGTCACGCCGTCGATGGCGACCGCGTCGCCCTTCTCGAAGTCCACGGTGAAGATCGTGGCCTTATCGGGGGCGTCCTCCGGGGCGATGGTCCGCATATAGACGAACTCGGGCGCCTCGACCGCCGGATCCTCCAGCACCTTACCCTCGGAGGAGGAGTGCAGCAGGTTGGCGTCGACGCTGAAGGGCGCCTCGCCGCGCTTGTCCTTGGCGATCTGGATCTGGTGCTTCTCGGCGAACTCCAGCAGGGCCTCGCGGCTCTTGAAGTCCCACTCGCGCCAGGGGGCGATGACGTGGATGTCCGGCTCCAGGGCGTAATAGGCCACCTCGTAGCGGACCTGGTCATTGCCCTTGCCGGTGGAGCCGTGGCTGACGGCGTCGGCGCCCATCATCCGGGCGATCTCGATCTGGCGCTTGGCGATCAGCGGCCGGGCGATGGAGGTGCCCAACAGGTACTGGCCCTCATAGACGGTGTTGGCGCGGAACATCGGGAAGACGTAGTCGCGGACGAATTCCTCGCGCACGTCCTCTATGAAGATGTTCTCCGGCTTCACGCCCAGCATCAGGGCCTTTTCGCGGGCCGGACCCAGCTCCTCGCCCTGGCCAAGGTCGGCGGTGAAGGTGACCACCTCGGCCCCCAGTTCGACCTGCAGCCATTTGACGATGGTGGAGCTGTCGAGGCCGCCCGAATAGGCGAGCACGACCTTCTTGACGGGCTTGTCGGCCATGGCGGCGGCGGGTCCTGGAGCGCGGGAGGAGAAAGGGGTCTTGGCGCCTTTAAGGGCGAACGGACCCGGCGTTCAAGGCCTAAGCGCGCCCTCGGCCTCCAGGCGGCGCATGGCGGCCCCCACCCAGCGCAGGTGCAGAAGCGCGAATAGCGAGGCCGAGGCGGCCCGCACGCCGAACACCAGCAGGGTCTCCGCGGGCCCCGCCATCCGGTGGACCCAGAGCAGCCACAGGCTGGCGGCGAAGGCCGCGGCCGGCAGGGCCCAGAAGGCCACCGCCCGGCTGACCCGCCAGTTCATCAGCGGCGGGCGGACGCCCGTCGGGGTGCGCTTCCAGGCCTGGCGCGAGGCGCCGGCCATGATCGCCAGGGCCAGGATCCACAGCACGTCGGCCGTGATGGTCAGGACGGTCATGCTCAGACCGTGACCTGGGTGCCCAGCTCGACCACCCGGCCCGGCGGAATCTTGTAGAAGTCCGTGGGGTTGGCGGCGTTCTTCATCAGGAAAATGAAGATCTTGTCCTGCCACAGCGGCATGCCCGACTGGGCGGACGGCACGATGGAGCGGCGCCCCAGGAAGAAGCTGGTGGCCATGATGTCGAACTTCAGCCCCTGCTTGCGGCACAGGCCGAGGGCCTTGGGAACGTTGGGGCTCTCCATGAAGCCGTAGGAGATGATCACCCGCTTGAAGTCCTCGTTGACCGGCTCGATGCGGATCCGGTCCTCGTCCCGCACTCGCGGAGTCTCGGCGGTCTCGATGTTCAGGACGATGTTCTTCTCGTGCAGCACCTTGTTGTGCTTGAGGTTGTGCATCAGGGCCACGGGCGCCATCGACGGGTCCGAGGTCAGGAAGATCGCCGTGCCGGATGCCCGGTGCGGGCTTCGCGCCTTGAGGATCTCGGAGAGCTCCACCAGAGGCACGCTGTCGCGCCGGGTCTTGTCTGTGAGGATCTGGGCCCCGCGGGTCCAGGTCCACATGATCACCACCAGCGCCGCCCCCAGCACCAGGGGCAGCCAGGCGCCCTGCGGGATCTTCAGGAGGTTCGAGGAGATGAACACGATGTCGATGACGCCGAAGAAGCCGGCCGCCAGCGCCGCCTGCCACAGCGGCCGCTTCCACATCCAGCGCACGATGACGAAGAACAGCAGGGTGTCGACGAACATCGCCCCGGTCACCGCGATGCCGTAGGCGGCGGCGAGGTTGGATGAGGTACGGAACATGAACAGCAGGACCAACACGCCGATCAGCAGCATGGTGTTGACCCAGGGCACATAGATCTGCCCGGCCTGGGTCTCCGAGGTGCGGCGGATGTCGATACGCGGCAGCAAGCCTAGCTGCACGGCCTGCTGGGTCATTGAGAAGGCGCCGGTGATCACCGCCTGGCTGGCGATCACCGTGGCGACAGTGGCCAGTATCAGCACCGGCCAGTAGGCGATCTCCGGAATCATCCGGAAGAACGGGTTCTCCCGGGCGGTGGGATCGGACAGCACCAGGGCTCCCTGGCCCAGGTAGTTGAGCAGCAGCGCCGGCAGGCACAGCACCAGCCAGGCGGCGCGGATCGGCGCCTTGCCGAAATGGCCCATGTCCGCATAGAGCGCCTCGGCCCCGGTCACCGCCAGGAACACGCTGCCCAGGATAACGAATCCCAGGAAGCCGTTATCCACCAGGAACAGCAGGCCGTAGTGCGGCGACAGCGCCCGGAACACCGAGGGGTCGTCGGCGATGTGGAAGATCCCCAGGCCGGCCAGCACCAGGAACCACACTGCCGTGATCGGGCCGAAGAAGCGGGCCATGCTGGCCGTGCCACGCGACTGCACCATGAACAGCGCGATGAGGATGCCCGCCGAGATCGGCAGGACATAGGGGGCGAGCTTGGCGCCCAGGACCGGGGCGTCCTTCAGCCCCTCCACCGCCGAGAGCACCGAGACCGCCGGGGTGATGATGCCGTCGCCGTAGAACAGCGCCGCGCCGATCATCCCCAGCAGGAACACAACGCCGGATCGCCTGGGCAGGAAGCGCTGGGCCAGCGCCATCAGCGGCAGGGTGCCGCCTTCGCCCTTGTTGTCGGCGCGCATCAGGAAGACCACGTACTTGATGGTCACGATGAGGATAAGCGCCCAGGTGATCAGCGAGACCACCCCCAGGACGGCCATCTCCGCGCCGACCGTCGAGCGCGTGTGGTGCAGCGCCTCACGCATGGCGTAGAGCGGGCTGGTGCCGATGTCGCCGAACACCACGCCCACGGAGCCCAGGGCGAGCGCCCAGAACTTGTCGCCCTTCGCGTGAGGCGTTCCCTCCGCCCCGTTTTCAGGGGCGCCGGCCGGATCAGCCATCCATATTCTCCGGGAACGAGAGGTCTGTTCCCTGGGGCGGCCCGATGCCGTCACGCGGGCGGCGCGATACACCCAATACAAACGCCATACAATGCTAGCCCAAGGCGGCGCGCCCGTCCCGGTCACGCTTTTCCTTGAACGGCTGACCCCGGGCCCTAGTGTGGCGGCTCAGAAATTCGCACAGAGCTCGATCCAGGCATGGGGCGAACTTAAGATCCAGCACACTAGTTTCGGGGCGTCACCGAGGGGCAGTTCCATGGACCGCAAACTGGCGCTGGTGACCGGCGCCTCAGCCGGAATCGGCCAGGCCTTCGCCCGTATCCTGGCCAGCCACGGCTACGACCTGGCGCTCACCGCCCGGCGCACCGATAGGCTGGACGCCCTGGCGGAAGAGATCGGCCTACGCTTCGGGGTGGAGACCCTGACCCTCGGCGCGGACCTGGCCGAGGCGGAGGGCCCGGGCCAGATCCTCGACCACCTGACGGCGCACGGCCGCACGGTGGACTTCCTGGCCAACAACGCCGGGTATGGCCTGCCGGGCGCCTATGCCGACACCCGCTGGAGCGACCAGGCGGCGTTCATCCAGGTGATGCTGACGGCGCCGTGCGAGTTGGCCCATCGGGTTTTGCCGGGGATGGTGGAGCGCAAGTTTGGCCGGATCGTCAATGTGGCCTCGCTGGCCGGCCTGGTTCCGGGTTCCGCGGGGCACACGCTCTACGGCGCCGTGAAGAGCTTCCTGGTCCGCTTTTCACAGAGCCTGCACCTGGAGACGCAAGGGACCGGGGTACACGTCTCTGCGCTGTGTCCCGGGTTCACCTTCTCGGAGTTCCACGACGTCAACGGTACTCGGGCGCTGGCCACCGCCTCGACGCCCACCTGGATGTGGCTGGGCGCCGACGAGGTGGCGGCCACCGGCTACGAGGCCGTGGAGGCCAATCGCGCGGTTTGCGTGCCGGGGGCGCCCAACAAGGCCATCGCCGCGATCGCCAAGCTGGTCCCCGACGATTGGGCCCTGGCGCTGATGGCCTCCCAAGGACCGCGTTTCCGCAAGGTTTAGTGCCCGTTGGCGTAGGGGGCGGCGGTTTCCGGCAGTATCAGGCCGCGGGTGCTCTCCGAGATGCCGCCCAGGATGAACTGCACGGCGAGCGCGCAGAGGATCAGCCCCAGCACGCGCACCACGATGGTCAGGCCGATCTTGCCCAGCAGCCGGCTGATCAGCGGCGTAGCCAGGAAGCAGGCCAGCGTGGCCACCGCCACCGCCGAAATCACCCCCACCCCCACCGCCGCGCCTTTCAGTCCGAACTCGCGGGCCTGGCTGGCGTAGATCACCACGGTGGAGATTGCGCCGGGCCCGATCAGCAGGGGCATGGCGAAGGGCACGATCATCCGCTCGAAACGCCTGCGGGCGAAGGTGCGGGTGTCGCCCACCGCCTGGTCGGTGACGTCGGTGAAGTTGGCGCTGAAGTCGTCGCGGGCCATCTCAAGCCCAAGCAGGAAGAGGATGACGCCCCCGGCGATCCGGAAGGCCGGCAGAGAGATGCCGAAGAACTCCAGCAGCGCCAGGCCGGAGAAATAGAAGAAGGTCAGGAAGCCCAGCACGAACAGCGAGATGTAGAGGGCGATCTGGGCGCGGTCCTTGGCCAGGGCGCCGGCCGTGGCCGCGGCGAACAGCGGCACGTTGCCGATCGGGTCGATCAGGGCGAACAGCGCCACGAAGAAGTTGACCGCGAAGTCCCACTGGCTCATCCACGGGTCTTAGCCCAAATCACCGCCAGTGTGCTGGATCTGAAGTTCGCCTTGATGTTGGATTGGGCGTGGTGCGAACTTCAGATCCAAAAAAGCACACTGAAAACCTATGCTTCCTAGTGTGGCTAGAGATTCAGAAATTCGCTCAGTGCGCGCCACCCTCTCGGGCGAACTGCCGCATCGCCACACTAGCGCGGAACCCGCGCCACTGGAGCCTTCGCCATGGCCTGCGCCGACCCGCGCCTGATTGTCGCCCTGGACCTGCCCACAGCGCCCGAAGCGCGCGCCATGGTCGAGGCGCTGGGCGACGCGGTCAGCTTCTACAAGGTAGGCCTGGAACTGTTCGCCAGCGACGGCATGGCGGTAGCCCGCGAGCTGAAGGCCCAGGGCAAGCAGGTGTTTCTGGACTGGAAGCTGCACGACATCGGCACGACGGTGCAGCGCGCCGCCGCCGCCCTGGCCGCCGCCGGCTGCGGCGATTTCCTGACCGTTCACGGCGAACCCCAGGTGATGGCGTCCACCGTGCGCGGGCGCGGCGCCTCGGGCCTGAAGATCCTGGCGGTCACCGTGCTCACCAGCCTGGCCGACGAGGATCTGCACGAGATTGGCTATGCCGAGACCGCCAGCGCCCTGGTGGAGCGGCGCATCCACCAGGCCATCGCCGCCGGTTGCGACGGGGTGATCGCCAGCCCGCATGAAGCCGCGCTGGCCCGCGCCCTGGGCGGTCGGGACTTTCTCGTGGTGACGCCTGGCGTGCGGCCCGACTGGTCGGCCAGGAACGACCAGGCCCGGGCATCCACGCCAGCCGAGGCGTTGGCCGCCGGCGCCTCCCACGTGGTCATCGGCCGTCCGATCACCGCCGCCAACGACCCCAGGGCCGCAGCGCTCAGGGTGGCGGCGGAGATGGCGGGAGCCTGATCTTCCCTCTCCTGTCGCGAAGAGCGAACGGTGGAGGGGGAGAGACTTGGCGCGGAGCTTGAGGCCGCCCCTTCCACCACGCCCTCTGCGGGGCGCGGTCCCCCTTCCCCGTAAACGGGGCAGGAAGGTCGGGCTAGAAATCCACCGCGATGCCCTTGCGTTCCCAGTCGCCGAAGCGGGTCGGCTCGGGGCCCTTGGGGCCGCCCTGCTCGGGAGTGAGGGCGGCGGCTTCGGTGGCCAGACGGCGAGCCTGCGCCTCCTCCAGCGCGCGGCGGGCCGCGGGACTGAGCGGCTTGCCTGGGGCGGCGTTGGGCGGGAGCGAGGCCATGATCCTCATCTATCACCGTCTACAGGGCGCTGGCGATCCTCGGCATGGCGACCTTCCTGGTCTCGGTGCTTTCGGGTTGGCGCCAGGCGAGACCCGCGTCCGCCTGATCGGCGCTTGCGCGGGCGGGCCTTTGCAGGCACGCCACCGCCGGTGAGCCAATCCGAACCGATCGACGCCCAGGGGCTGCCGGCCCGCGCCGCCGCCCTCGACCTGCTGACCGCCGCGCTCGCCAAGCGGGCCGGCATCGACGAGGGCCTGACCCATCCCGCGCTGAATGCGCTGGAGCCCCGCGACCGCGCCTTCGCCCGCGCCCTGGTGCTGGCGACCCTGCGCCGGCTGGGACCCATCGACGCCGTCCTGCAGTCCAGGCTGGCCAAGGCGCCTTCCGACCGCGTGGTGCAAATCCTGCGGCTCGGGGTCGCCCAGGCCTTCGTGCTGGGCACCCCGGCCCACGCCGCAGTGGCCACCGCCGTCGACCTGGCCGCCGCCGATCCTCACAGCCGGCCGCTGAAGGGCCTGGTCAATGCGGTGCTGCGCGGCCTGACCCGGGAGCCCCCGGCCCTGGACGACCCCGACCTGATGGCGCCGCCCTGGCTCTACGCCCGCTGGCGCGCCGCCTTCGGCGAGGCCGACGCCCGCGCCATCGCCGCCCAAATCGCCGAGGAGCCGGCCACCGACGTCACGCTCAAAGACCCGGCCGACGCCCAGGCCGTGGCGGCTTCGCTCGAGGCCGAGGCTCTGCCCGGCGGCAGCCTGCGCACCGCCCTGCGCGGCGAGGTATCCGCCTGGCCGGGGTTCGCCGAGGGCCGCTGGTGGGTGCAGGACGCCGCCGCGGCGATCCCGGCGCGGCTGCTGTCGGTTGAATCCACCGAGACCGTGCTTGATATGTGCGCCGCGCCGGGCGGCAAGACCCTGCAATTGGCCGCGGCCGGCGCGCGGGTGACCGCCCTGGACCGTTCGGCCGGGCGGCTGAAGCGGGTCACCGAGAACCTTGGCCGTACCGGGCTTTCCGCCGAGGTGATCGCCGCCGACGCCACCAGTTGGAACGACCGCCGCCGCTTCGACGCGGTCCTGCTGGACGCCCCCTGCTCGGCCACCGGCACCTTTCGCCGTCACCCCGACGTGCTGTGGGCCGCCCGGCCCAGCGACGTGGCCAGCCTGGCCGCCCTGCAGAGCCGCCTGCTTGACGCCGCCGGCCGCCGGGTCAAGGAAGGCGGGCGACTGGTCTATAGCGTCTGCTCCCTGGAGCCGGAGGAGGGCGAGGCCCAGGTGGCGGCCTTCCTGTCGCGGACCCCGGAATTTCGCCTGGAGCCTATCGCGCCGGGCGAGGGCGGCGCCCCGGAAGCCAGCCTGCGCCCCGACGGCGCCCTGCGCATCCAGCCGCACCATCTGCCCGGCGGCCTGGACGGATTCTACGCCGCACGGCTTCGGCGGGCCTGACCCCGCCCCGCAGCCCTCTGGTACCCGGCCGCGCATCAGATTATGCCTCGGGCATGGCCGCTCCCAAGACCATCATCGCCCCTTCCATCCTGGCGGCGGACTTCGCGCGCCTGGGCGACGAAGCCCGCGCCGTGGAGGCGGCGGGCGCCGACTGGCTGCATGTGGACGTGATGGACGGCCACTTCGTCCCCAACATTACCATCGGGCCCGACGTGGTGAAGGCGCTGCGCCCCCACGTGAAGATCCCCTTCGACGTGCACCTGATGATCGCGCCGGTGGACGGTTTCCTGGAGGCGTTCCGCGCCGCCGGGGCCGACATGATCAGCGTCCATCCTGAGGCGGGGCCGCACCTCAACCGCACGCTCAAACGCATCCGCGAGCTGGGCGCCAAGGCGGGCGTGGTGTTCAACCCCTCCACCGACCCCGCGGTGGTCGAGTGGATGATGGACGAGGTCGACCTGATCCTGGTGATGTCGATCAATCCCGGTTTCGGCGGCCAGAGTTTCATGACCTCGCAGCTGGCCAAGATCACCCGCCTGCGGGGGATGATCGACGCCACCGGCCGCGATATCCCGCTGGAGGTGGACGGCGGGGTGACGCCGGAGACCGCCAGGCTCTGCGTCGCCGCCGGCGCCACCGCCCTGGTGGCGGGGACCGCAGTGTTTGGCGGCGGGCCGGAGCGCTACGCCGGCAATATTTCGGCCCTGCGCGGCTGATCGGGGGCGCCGTGGCCCGCCACACCGCCCACGCGCTTGCCGTCGCCATCTCCCGCCAGTTCGGGCGGGAGTGGCGCGGTTCGGGCCTGCACCGCCTGCTGATCACCCATCCGAGGCCGCAGGGCATGGCCGCAGCGCTCCGCGACCCACGCCCGGCGGACCCTGAGAACGGCCGCCGCATCGCGGCCGGCGCCTTCGTGCTGGGCGGAGCGACGCTGACGCCTGGGCCGCGGGGCGATCCCTGGGATAGCCCTTGCCCCGACCGGCGGTTCGCCACGGCCCTGCACCGGTTCGGCTGGCTCGGCGACCTGACATCGCTGGGCGACGCCGGCGCCGCGGAGGGCCTGCGCCTGACCCTGGGGTGGCGCCGCGTGTTCGGCCGCTGGAACGGCTTCTCCTGGTCGCCGGAGGTGCTGGAGCGCCGGGTGTTCAACCTCGCCTGCCAAGCCCACGCCATCACCGCCCGCGCGTCGGAGGCGGAGGCCGCTCAGGTGACCGGCGACCTCGCCCGCCAGGCCCGCTACCTGCTGGCCCTGCGCGAAGGCCCGGTGCGCGCCGCCGAGCGTGCCGCCGCGGCGGCCGTGGCGGGCGCCGCTCTGGCCGGCCGGGCCGGCGACAGCCTGCTGGTCAAGGCCCTGGTACAGCTCGACCGCACCCTGCCCGCTACCGTCGCGCCCGACGGGGGCCATGCTTCGCGCAGCCCGCAGGCGGCGCTGGAGCTGCTGCTCGACTTGATCACCCTGGACGACGCCCTGACCACGGCCGGCGCGCCCGCGCCGGACGAGGTGTCCCAGGCCATCGACCGGCTGTGTGCGGCGGTCAGGTTCTTCACCCTGGCCGACGGCCGGCTGGCGGCCTTCCAGGGCGGCGAGGCGCTGTCGGGCCCCTATGTGGCCGCCGCCCGCGCCCAGGACGAACTGGTCGAGCGCGCGGTCTCCACGCAGCGCAACGGCTACCACCGGCTGGAGGCGCGGTCCCTGCAAGTGGTCGCCGACGCCGCCCCGCCCGCCGCGGGCGCCTGGAGCGTCGCCGCCTGCGCCCAGCCCCTGGCCATCGAGGTGCTGGCCGGGGCGCGTCGTCTGATCGTTGGCTCCGGCTGGTCGGCGGACGCCCAGGCCCCGCAGGCCCTACGGGTGGTGGACGCCGCCTCCACCGCCTCCCTGGGGGAGCAGGCCTGCGGCGAGCCGATGCGTGGCTTCCCGGCGCGGGTGCTGGGGCCCCGGCTCGTCGATGCGGGCGCGGCGGTGAGCGCCAAGCGCCATGAGGCGCCGGGCGCGCTTTGGCTGGAGCTCAGCCACGACGGCTGGGTCCGCCGCTTCGGCCTGCGCCACGAACGCAGGCTCTACATCGACGTGGATGCGGATGAGCTGCGCGGCGAGGACCGGGTCACCTGCGTCACCCCGCCCAAGGGCCCGGACGGACGCCGGTTCATCCCCTTTGTGGTGCGCTTCCACCTGCACCCCGAGGTCAGCGCCCTGATCGCCCGCGACAGGAAGAGCGTGCTCCTGAAAGCCGAGGGGGAGGAGATCGGCTGGTGGCTGCGCAACGACGCGGTGGACGTGGCTATCGAGCCCTCGGCGCACTACCAGGACGGCCAGCCGCGGCGGAGCCAGCAGATTGTCCTGCGCGGCCAAGCCCGGGCCGACGCCGGCGCCCGGCTGCGCTGGAAGCTCTCCGCGGCGGGCGGCCGCGTTGACGCCGAAAGCGGGCCAGCCTAAGCCGGGCCGTCCCGCGTGACTGGCGAATTTGAGGTGGGCGACCACCGGGGAGCGCGGCGACCATAGACGGCCGCTCGCCTGGGCATTCCTCCGATCAGACGCCAGGAGACCGCCTTGCCCGCCGCCCCCGACTTCCCCCCCGCCCCGGACCGCGCGCCTGTCCGCCGCGCCCTGATCTCGGTCTCCGACAAGACCGGCCTGCTGGCGGCCGCCAGGGCGCTGGCTGGCCTGGGGGTGGAGCTGGTCTCCACCGGCGGCACCGCCAAGGCCATCGCCGATGCGGGCCTGGCGGTGAAGGACATCGCCGAGCTGACCGGCTTCCCGGAGATGATGGACGGCCGGGTGAAAACCCTGCACCCGGTGGTGCACGGCGGTCTGCTTGGCGTGCGTGATGCGCCGCACCACAAGGCGGCCATGGACGAGCACGGCATCGGCGGCATCGATCTCGTCTATGTGAACCTCTACCCCTTCGAGCAGACCGTGGCCTCCGGCGCCGACTTCGCCACGGGGGTGGAGAACATCGACATCGGCGGCCCGGCGATGATCCGCTCGGCGGCCAAGAACCACGGTTACGTGGCGGTGTGCACGCAGATCGGCGACGTGACCGAGGTGCTGGCCGAGCTCGCCGCCGATGGCGCCACAAGCCTGGCGCTGCGCAGGCGGCTGGCGGGCCGGGCCTACGCCCGCACCGCGGCCTATGACGCGGCGATCTCGGCCTGGTTCGCCGAGCAACTGGAAGACACGACGCCCGCCCGCCGAGCCTTCGCCGGCGAGCTCGCCCAGACCATGCGCTATGGTGAGAATCCCCACCAGCAGGCCGCATTCTATCGCGGCGGAGCGCCCCGCGCTGGCGTGGCCACCGCCCGGCAACTCCAGGGGAAGGCGCTCTCCTACAACAATATCGCCGACACCGACGCGGCCATCGAACTGATCGCCGAGTTCGATCCTGCGGCCTCAGCCGCCGTGGCGATCATCAAGCACGCCAACCCTTGCGGAGTGGCCCTGGGCGGCGACCTGATGTCCGCCTACCAGCGCGCCCTGCAGTGCGATCCGGTCTCCGCCTTTGGCGGCATCGTGGCGGTGAACCGCCGGCTGGACGCCGCCGCGGCCCGGGAGATAGTCAAGATATTCACCGAGGTGGTGGTGGCCCCTGACGCGGACGAGGACGCCATCGCGGTGTTCGCCAGGAAGAAGGACTTGCGCCTGCTGCTCACCGGCAGCCTGCCCGATCCCCGCGCGCCGGGCGTGCTCTTCAAACAGGTGGCTGGCGGTTTCCTGGTGCAGGGCCGCGACACCGCCCAGGTGACCGCCGCCGACCTAAATATCGTCACCACGCGCCAGCCCACCGAGGCGGAGGTGCGCGACATGCTGTTCGCCTTCACGGTGGCCAAGCACGTGAAATCCAACGCCATCGTCTACGCCAAGGACGGCCAGACCGCCGGCATCGGTGCGGGGCAGATGAACCGCAAGGATTCAGCGCGGATCGCGGCGCTGCGGGCCGGCGAGGCGGCGGAGGCGGCGGGCCTGCCGCAATCCCTGGCCCAGGGCTCGGCTTGCGCGTCCGACGCCTTCTTCCCGTTCGCCGACGGCCTGTTGCAGGCGGCCGAGGCCGGCGCCACCGCCGTCATCCAGCCGGGCGGCTCGACCCGCGACGCCGAGGTCATCGCCGCCGCCGACGCCGCCGGTCTGGCCATGGCCTTCACCGGCGTGCGAGTGTTCAGGCACTAGGCGTCGTCACCGCTTCCGCTTTCCCGTCCCGGCCT
>NZ_JBKJTG010000104.1:0-5536 GCF_046590535.1 Phenylobacterium sp.
CGAGGGCGGCGGCGTACTGCTCCGACGCCTTGTCCACCGTCTGCTGGCGGTACTTGTCCCAGCCCCAATAGGCGAGCGCCGCGATCAGGGCGGCGGCAAGGACGGCCAGCACCCACGGCAGGGCTTTGCGCGCAAGGGTCCGGTAGCGGTCGGAGCGAAGCTGCTCCTCGACCTCTTCAAACAGATCGGCCACGAATGGGGACTCCGGACTTCAGAAAACGGGGTGTCGGACAGAGGGCGCGAACCTATAGCGCGCCGTCCTGCGCTGCAACGCTTGCGGCGTCGCCACTCAACGCTCGTCGTAGAGCCGGCGCAGGACCGCAGGCGCAAGCCCCGGCAGGTCCTCGGATATCAGGCCGGGCCCGTGCAGCTCGGCGGCCTCCGCATGGATCCAGGCCGCCGCGCAGGCCGCCTCGAAGCTCTCCATGCCCTGGGCCACTAGGCCGCCGATAAAGCCTGCCAGCACGTCCCCCGACCCGGCGGTGGCCAGCCAGGGCGAACCGTTGAGGTTGACCACGGCCCGGCCGTCCGGCGCGGCGATCACGGTCTCCGGACCCTTCAGCAGGACGACCGCGTCGGCCCGCTGCGCCGCCTGGCGGGCCGCCGCCACCCGATCAGGCGCCGCGGCGAGCATGCCCGGGAACAACCGCTCGAACTCGCCGTCATGGGGGGTGAGCACATCGTCGCGGTCCAGGACCGAGAACAGCTCTTCTGGATCGTTGCGGAATACGGTGATGGCGTCGGCGTCCAGCACCAAGGCGGCGCCGGTGCGCGCCAGCGCCAGGACGTTGAGCAGGGTGTTTTCGCTGACGCCGGCCGCCGGCCCGATGACGGCGACGTCCACGTCGCCGGCGGCCTGCTCTAACTCCAGGTCGGTGTCGAACGGCCGCAGCATCACGGCTTCCAGGTGGCCGGCGTTGGACGCCAGCGCCTCGGGCGGGGAATAGAGCGTGACCAGACCCGTACCAATCCGCAGGGCTGCGCGGGCGGCGAGCCGGGCGGCGCCGGTGCTCCAGGCGTCGCCGCTGACCACGATCAGCCGTCCGCGGACGTGCTTGTGGGCGTCCTTCGCCGGCCACGGGAACCGCAGCGCCCAAAGCTCCGGGCCGTTTTCCAGGGGCGCGGACAAGCTAGAGCACGCCCGTCACGGCCTCGGGGCCCTTCGCCACCAGGGTGAGGGTCTCGCCGTCGGTTTCGAACACGCTGATCGAGGCGTGGTCCGGGCGGAAGGTCAGCACCTTGTCCTCGCCGGCCAGTTTCGACACCGCCGCGTTGATCGCCACATAGTGGGAAAAGACAGCCGCGCCACCACGGCCCGCCAGGTAGCGGACGATCGCCGTGCGCCAGCCTTCGTAGTCGAGGTCGCCCTCGATCTCGCGCCAGGTCCCACCAAACGCCTTTCGCAGCCATCCCGGACGGTCGGCGGCGGCCAGGGCCCGGGGAGTTGGGATCTCGCCCACCACGGGATCGATCTCGACCTCGACGCCCAGAGCCTCCGCGGTGGGCTGAGCGGTCTCGCGGCAGCGGCGCAGCGGCGAACTTACCACCCGCGAGGGTCGTTCCCCGGGCGGCAGGGCCAGCAGCCAGTCGCGGGCGGCGTTCGCCTGCGCCTTGCCGGCGGCGTCGAGACCCGGGTCGTCGTCTTTCCCGCCCCAGACGGCGGCGGGCTTGCCATGGCGGATCACATAGAGGCGCGACATCAGCTCAATCCGGGGTGAAGAGGTTGGTCAAGCCGTCGTCGGAGGGCCGGACGGAGCCACCGCGGCCGACCTGCTCGACGGCCTCGAAAGCCGCCAGCGTCGCCGGATCGTCGGGGGTATTGGCGACGAACCGACGGCCGGCCTCGTCGCGCCCGACCACGATCCCCATGAACGGTCCCTCCCGCCGGTGAACGACGGTGTAGGTCTCGATGGTGGCGTGACCTTCGGGTTTCTCGATGACCTGGGGGTGCGGCAGAGCGTCGATCTGGCGCTGCAGGATGGCAGGATCCTGGCGTTCGAAGGGCTTGCCCGGCCGCGTGGTCGAATAGACGCCGGTGGACTGCTTGGTGAGATACCAGCCGTTGGCGGTGACCAGCCCGTGGGCGCCGGGCCGGGCGCGAAGCTTCTGCATCATCACCGCGATGGAGTGCATGGCGTAGTTGTTGCCGGGCCCACCCGCGTAGGGCAGTCCGCCGGTGACCGTCAGGCCGCGGGGATCGTCCAGCGCCAAGCCCAGCTCCTCCGCGCCGATCTCCACCGCCACGGGGAAGCAGGAATAGAGGTCGATCAGGTCGATGGCGTCGAGGCCCACGCCGGCCATCTCCAGGGCCTGCTGCCCGGTGAGCCGCATGGCGGGGCTGGAGTGATAGTCCTGCCGGTCAATGGGGTTCCACAGGTCGGCGGCGTCGGCGCAGCCGTGCAGATAGACCCATTTGTCTTCCGGCACGCCCAGTTCGCGGGCCTTGGCCTCGCTGGCCAGGATCACGCCGGCGGACTGGTCGACCTCCATGATGGCGTTCAGTAGCTTGGTGTAGGGAAAGCCCACCATGCGGTTCTTCTCGGAGACCGCGACCAACTCCTCGGCGCTGCGGGCTACCGGGAACCACGCCTCCGAATTCTGCGCGGCGACCTCGGTGAACGGTGCAAACAGGCGGCCCAGACGCTGCTGGTGGTCCCCGATCGACCGGCCGTCGCGGGCCCTGAGCGCGTTCTCGAACAGGGGATAGGTGTTGATCGGTCGATTGAGGCCGTGGCGCGCCTCGTAGGGGGTCACCCCGGGTCGCGGATCGCCGATGCGCTCGGGCGCGGGCAGGCTGTCGTCCTCCCGCCAGTCGTCAAACCCCAGACCACGGGTCAGCCGCTTGACCGCCGAGCCCAGGAACTCACAGCCAACGGCAAGCGCCAGGTCGGCCTCCCCCCTGGCGATCCGTTCGGAGAGCACATTGACCAGTTGCTGGGGGGTGTTGCCGCCCATGTGCGAATAGACGCTCCAGGTCGGCGCGGCGCCCAGTTCGGCGGCAAGGCTGGCCGGCGGATTGCTAGAGTGGGGAACGGTTCGGCCTGAGCCTGGCGCGTCGATGGTGAAGCCCGGCACGGCCAGGCTGTCGATCGCGGCCAGCCCCGCGGCGCCGATGCCGGCGTCCCGCGCGGCCTTTTCCGCCGCAATCTTCAGCAATGCGGTCGGCGACGGCGACGCGCCGGGATCGCCCCGGTACGTGAATTGACCCGCTCCGATGAGAACTGGGGTTCGATCGCCCATGCCTGCCCGCCTCCGACGCCTGCGAGCCGCGATCCTAGGCGCCGAAACCGCACTCACAAGGCGTTTCCGCGACTGATCGGTTTTTGGCCTGGTGGCGCCCGTTTTTCGGGCGTTCGCCGTTTTGAGAGGCGCCCGGACCGCGGTTGCGCTTCAGTGTGCTTGTGAATCTCGCCCCGCCCGTGCTCCGTCCCGCCGAGCGCCGGGACGGCGTCATCCGAGTGCAAGCCAAGCCATGAAGAAGATCGAAGCCATCATCAAGCCGTTCAAGCTGGACGAGGTGAAGGAGGCCCTGCAGGAGCTGGGCGTCCAGGGCATGACGGTGATCGAAGCGAAGGGCTATGGGCGCCAGAAGGGCCAGACCGAGCTTTACAGAGGCGCCGAGTACGTCGTCGACTTCCTCCCCAAGATCAAGATCGAGGTGGTGATCGCCGATGACCAGCTCGACCGCGTGCTCGAGGCCATCTCCGGGGCGGCGCGCACCGGCCGCATCGGCGACGGCAAGATCTTCATCTCCGACGTCCTGGACGTCATGCGCATCCGAACGGGCGAAACCGGCCCAGCCGCGGTCTGACCGCGGCGACCATCGACACACAGAGAACAGGGGATAACGACCATGGCTTCCGCCAAAGACATCCTGAACCAGATCAAGGAGAAGGATGTCAAATACGTCGACGTGCGCTTCACCGACATCCGCGGGAAGATGCAGCACGTGACTTTCGACATCGATCTGGTCGACGAGGACTTCCTCACCGACGGCACCATGTTCGATGGCTCGTCCATCGCTGGCTGGAAGGCGATCAACGAAAGCGACATGAAGCTGCGGCCGGACCTGAGTTCGGCGATCATCGATCCGTTCTACCAACAGACCACGCTGGCGCTGTTCTGCGACGTCGTGAACCCCGACACCGGCACGCCCTACAACCGCGATCCGCGCTCCATCGCCAAGGCGGCGCTGAACTTCGTCAAGTCATCGGGGATCGGCGACACGGTGTTCTTCGGTCCCGAGGCCGAGTTCTTCATCTTCGACGACGTGAAGTGGTCGGTCCTGCCGCACGACACCAGCTACTCCTACGATAGCTCCGAGCTGCCGGTGAACTCCAAGAAAGACTACGCCGAGGGCAACATGGGCCACCGCCCGGGGCCCAAGGGCGGCTACTTCCCGGTCAATCCTGTGGACTCAGCCCAGGATCTGCGCGGCGAGATGCTGGCGGTGATGGGCGAGCTGGGCATGAAGCCGGAGAAGCACCACCACGAGGTGGCGCCGGCCCAACACGAGCTCGGCCTGAAGTTCGACACCATGGTGGTGATGGCCGACCGGCTGCAGCTCTACAAGTACGTGATCCACAACGTGGCTCACGCCTACGGCAAGACGGCCACCTTCATGGCCAAGCCGATGTTCGCCGACAACGGCTCGGGCATGCACGTGCACCAGTCAATCTGGGCCGACGGCAAGCCGCTGTTCGCCGGCGACGAGTACGCCGGCCTGTCGCAGATGTGCCTCTGGTACATCGGCGGCATCATCAAGCACGCCAAGGCGATCAACGCCTTCTCCAACTCGACGACCAACAGCTACAAGCGCCTGGTCCCGGGCTATGAAGCGCCCGTGCTGCTCGCTTATTCGGCGCGCAACCGTTCGGCCTCGTGCCGCATTCCTTATGGTGCCGGAGAAAAGGCCAAGCGCGTTGAAATCCGTTTCCCCGATGCCATGGCGAACCCTTACCTGTGCTATGCCGCGCTGCTGATGGCCGGTCTCGACGGGATCCGGAACAAGATCCATCCGGGCGAGGCCATGGACAAGAACCTCTATGATCTGCCCCCGCGCGAGCTCAAGAAGGTTCCGACTGTCTGCGGTTCACTGCGCGAGGCACTTGACGCGCTGAACAAGGACCATGCTTTCCTGCTTGAAGGCGGCGTCTTCACCAAGGACCAGATCGAAGCCTACATCGAGATGAAGTGGCCCGAAGTGATGCGCTGGGAAACCACGCCATCGGCGGTCGAATTCGACATGTACTACAGCTGGTAAGCTGCTGTCATCGATACAGAAATGGGGCGTCCGGAGCGATCCGGGCGCCCTTCTTCATGCCGGTTTCTCAGTAGTCTTTGCTGATCCGCACATTGACGCTTTCCCGCCCGGCAGTGGAGATCGCCGAGAGCAGAGAAAGCCAGCTCGTCACCCGGAATTCCAGTTGAGTGGCGCTGTAGCCGCGCCCGTCGGTGATGACTTCGGCATAGAGGCGGCGCGTAATGTTCTTGCCCGCGGCGATACTCGTGCCGCGCCCGAGCGCAGCATCCGCAG
>NZ_JBKJTG010000009.1:0-18498 GCF_046590535.1 Phenylobacterium sp.
CCTGCCGGCCCAGCCCGTGGCCGCGGGTTCGGCGATCACCATCCAGGCGGCGCCGGTCGCGGAGCTGGTTGGCGGGCTGGAATTCCTGACCATCTGCGCCGACATCGCCTGCGGCGAGTGGAGCTATGCGGGCGGCCTGCACCTGACCTCGCCGGACACGTCGCGGCTGCACGGCTTGTCAGACCTGGAGGTGACGGCGGAAGGCGCCCTGACCGCGGTCACCGACGCCGGCGATCTGTTGCAGGCAAGGCTGATCCTCGGTCCGACGGGGGACCTGACGGGGCTGACCGCCGCGCGGCTGACGCCGCTGAGGGACCCCGCAGGCCAACCGCTGGGCGGCGACAAGGCCCGCGCCGACGCCGAGGGCCTGGCAAGCCTGGCCGCCGGACGGCTGGTGAGCTTCGAGCACAACCACCGCATCTGGCTCTATCCGATGGGCGGCGGTCCGCCCCGGCCCGCGCCGTCGCCCACCGCCGTCTTTCCCGACAACGAGGGGCTGGAGGCGCTGGCCGCCGATCCCGAACGCGGGACCGACGCCTATGTGGCCGGCGCGGAGGCCAGCGGCGAGACGTGGCTGTGCCGGCTCGCCACCGGCTGCGCCGCCGGTCCGAAGGTCGCCAAGCCCGCCGACATGGGGCTGGTGGCGGCGGTCCGGGTGGGCCCCGACCGGATGGCCTGGCTGCTGCGCGGCTACGATCCCCTGCGCGGCGCCCGCGTAGAATTGAGGGTCACCGACGACGCCCTGCGCCGGGTGGACGAGCTGCGCATCGAGCGCCCGGCGACGGTGGACAATTTCGAGGGCCTAGCCGCGGTCCCGCGCCGGGACGGGACGATCCGCTTCTACATCCTGTCGGACGACAATTTCTCGGCCAGCCAGCGCACGCTGCTGCTGGCCTTCGACTGGAAGGCGCCCTGACGAAAAAGGCCGCCCTTGCGGACGGCCCTTTCCGGAACGACTGGGTGTCGTGCGCTAGGCGGCGGGCTGCTCGGCGAGCTTGGCCTTCAACTGGCGCTTGATCTTCAGGGCGCGGGGGGACAGCACCTCGTCCTTGGCCTTGACCAGGAAGGCGTCGAGGCCGCCGCGGAAATCGAGGGTGCGCAGCGCAGCGTTGGTGATGCGCAGGCGGAAGGACTGGCCCAGCGCGTCGGATTGCAGCGTGGCGGGCGACAGCGCGGGCAGGAAGCGGCGCTTGGTCTTGATGTTCGAGTGGCTCACATTGTGGCCGACCATCGGACCGACACCGGTGAGTTCGCAGCGACGCGACATGGCGAAAGTACCTTCGCGAGGAAAAGGGATCGGCGAGCGGGCGCCCGCGCGAGGAGCCGGCGATATAGAGGAAAGCCCCCTCGCCCGTCAAGGCAAGGCGCGCCGCGCCGCGGCACTTGTGTCCTTTTTCTCCACAGATACAATAGGTAGTGGTGAACAAAGGCCGAATCTGGCGACGTCGCTGATTCGGACACTGTTTGTTGCGCTCGCGTTCCCACGCCTTTGAGATCGCCGCTGAGACGTGCGCCGCGGGCCACGGCGAACCCTGCTTTCTGGCTTGCTAATAACTGACTGGAAAGTTATTAGCGAGGGATGCTTGAACCCGGCGAACCTAAATTCCGCCGCCGCAAGGCCGACCGACCCGGCGAGATCGTCGAAGCCGCCATGGCCGTCTTCGCGGAGAAGGGCTTCGCCGCCGCGAAACTGGATGAGATCGCGGCGCGGGCGGGCGTGTCCAAGGGCGCGCTCTACCTCTACTTCGCCACCAAGCAGGAGATCTTTCACGCCGTGGTCGCCCAGGCGATCGCGCCGAACCTGGCGGCGATGCGTCAGGCCATGGCCGCCCACCCGGGCCCGTTCGCCGAACTGCTGCGGGACGTCGTGGGACTGCTGATCCAGGTGATCGAGACCACCGCCATCGGCGGGGTGGTGAAGATGGTGATCGGCGAGGCGCGCAACTTCCCCGAGCTCGCCCGGGTATGGCACGACGACCTCGCCTGCCCCGCGATCACCGCCCTCACCGCCGCCATCGAGGCCGCGCAGGCTCGCGGCGAGGTGCGGGCCGGGGACGCGCGCACCTTCGCTCTGCAGACCATCTCTCCCTTGCTGATCGGGGTGATCTGGCGCGAGACCTTCGTGCCGGTGGGGGCGCAGCCCTTCGACTTCCCCACCCTGGCCAGCCAGCATGTGGAGACCCTCTTGAACGGGCTGCTCCTGCGAGAGGCGGCCCCATGAACCGCCGCCGCCTCGCGCCCATCGCCCTGGCAGCCGTGGCCGTGGCAATCGTGACCGGCCTGTTCCTGGCCCCGCGCCTGAGCCGCCCGGAGACCCTGTCCGGCTATGTGGAGGGCGAGCCGCTGTATCTGGCGGCGCCGGTGGCGGGAACCGTGAAGGCGATGTTCGTGGTCCGCGGCCAGGAGGTGAGGGCCGGCGCACGGCTGTTCGTTGTCGACCCGCAGCAGCTCCGCGCCCAGCGCGACCAGGCCGCCGCCGAGGTCGCCTCCACCGAGGCCCAGGCGCAGGACGCGCGCAAGGGCCAGCGGCCGGCCGAACTGGCGGTGTTCGAGGCCAATATCGCCGCGGCCGAGGCCCGCGCCGTCGACGCCCGCGCCGACCTGCGCCGCACCACCCCCCTGGTGAGGCAGGGGATCTATGCGCCGGCCCGGCTGGACGACGTGCGCGCCGCGGCCCAGGCGGCGGAGGCGGCCCTGGCCGCGGCGCGGCGGCAGCGCGACGCCGCCGTCCTGGGCGCCCGGCAGGACCAGGTCCGCGCCGCCGACGCGCGGGTGGCGCAGGCCGCCGCGGGCCTTGGCGGCGCCGACGCGCGGCTGGCCGACGTGGCCCCCCTGGCCCCGGCCGCCGCAAGGGTCGAGGAGGTGTACTACCAGCAGGGCGAATGGGCCGCCGCCAACCAGCCGATCCTCTCGCTGTTGCCCGACCACCGGATCAAGCTGCGCTTCTTCGTCCCGCAGGCCTCGCGCGCCGCCTATCGCCCGGGCCGCACGGTGCGCTTCGCCTGCGACGGCTGCGCCCAGGGCCTGACCGCCACCATCGACTATGTGAGCCCCCGCCCGGAGTTCACCCCGCCGGTGATCTACAGCCGCGAGGCGCGCGACCGGCTGGTCTATCTGGTGGAGGCCCGCCCTTCGGTGCGGCTCAATCCCGGCCAGCCGGTGGACGTGGCGCCGCTGGAGGCGGGCCGGTGACGCTGGCCATCGACGTCGCCGGGCTGAACAAGAGCTTCGGCGACAAGCACGTGGTCAACGACTTCTCGATCCAGGTGGAGGCGGGCCGCATCTGCGGGTTCCTGGGGCCCAACGGCTCGGGCAAGACCACCACGCTGCGGATGCTCTGCGGGCTCCTGACGCCCGACAGCGGCCGGGGCGAGGCGCTGGGCTTCGACATCCTGCGTGAGGCCGACGAGATCAAGCGCCGCACCGGCTACATGACCCAGAAGTTCTCGCTCTACGAAGACCTGACCATCGCCGAGAACCTGCAGTTCACCGCCCGGGTCTATGGCCTGGACCGCCGCACCGAGCGGGTGGCCGTGGCGCTGGACCGACTGGGGCTGACCGCCCGCCGCGACCAGCTGGCCGGGGCGCTCTCCGGCGGCTGGAAGCAGCGCCTGGCGCTGGCCTCGGCCACCCTGCACGAACCACGCCTGCTGCTGCTTGACGAGCCCACCGCCGGCGTCGATCCGAAGGCCAGGCGCACCTTCTGGGACGAGATCCACATGCTGGCCGCAGAGGGCCTGACCGTGCTGGTTTCCACCCACTACATGGACGAGGCCGAGCGCTGTCACGAGATCGCCTACATCAGCTATGGCCGGCTGATCGCGCGCGGCACGGCCCAGGAGGTGGTGGCCGCCTCCAACCTGGTCACCTTCCACGGCGAAGGGCCACAGGTCGATCGCCTGGCGCAGGAACTGCTCGGCAAGCCGGGGGTCGAGACCGTGGCGCCGTTCGGGGCCGCCCTGCATGTCAGCGGCGCCGACCGCGCCGCCCTGGAGGCGACGCTCCAGCCCTTCCGCCGCGACCCCTACCGCTGGCGCGAGGTGCAGCCCACGCTGGAGGACGTGTTCATCCAGCTCATGAGCGGCGCGCAGGACAACTACCCGTGAGCGGCTTCTCGGGCGGCCGCGTGCTGGCGGTGCTGATAAAGGAGTTCCGGCAACTCACCCGAGACCGGGTGACCTACGCCATGATGCTGGCCATTCCGGTAATGCAGCTCCTGCTGTTCGGCTACGCCATCAACGCCGAGCCGCGCCACCTGCCGACGGCGCTCCTGGTGCAGGAGAACAGCCGCCACGCCCGCTCCATCGCCGCGGCGCTGCACAACAGCGGCTATTTCGACCTGACCCACCAGGCCCGCAGCCCCGCCGAGCTGGACGCCCTGCTCCGCCGCGGCGAGGTGCAGTTCGCCATCACCATTCCAGGCGACTTCACCCGCCGGGTGGCCCGCGGCGACAAGGCCCAGATCCTGGTGGAAGCCGACGCCACCGACCCCTCGGCCACCGGCGGCGCGGTGGCCGCGCTGGCCGCCCTGCCCCAGCAGGCGCTGGTCCACGACCTCAGCGGCGCGGCGGCCAGGCCGGGCGCCAGCGCGCCACCGTTCGAGGTGATCGTCCACCGGCGCTACAACCCCGAGGCGATCACCGCCTACAACATCGTACCGGGTCTCCTGGGGGTGATCCTGTCGCTGACTCTGGTGATGATGACCGCGCTCAGCGTCACGCGCGAAACCGAGCGCGGCACCATGGAGAGCCTGCTGGCCACGCCGCTGGAGCCCATCGAGGTGATGGTTGGCAAGCTGGGGCCCTACGTCCTGGTGGGCCTGGTGCAGACCACGGTGATCCTGGTGCTGGCCAGGTTCCTGTTCCATGTGCCGATGCAGGGCGGCTGGCTGGGACTGCTGCTTGGCATCGGGCTGTTCATCGTGGGCTCGCTGGCCCTGGGCTTCCTGATCTCCACCGTGGCCCGCTCGCAACTGCAGGCGATGCAGATGAGCTTCTTCTACATGCTGCCGTCGATCCTGCTGTCGGGCTTCATGTTCCCGTTCCGCGGCATGCCGGAATGGGCGCAGGTGCTGGGCCAGGCGATCCCGGTGACCCATTTCCTGCGGATTGTGCGCGGCGCGCTGCTGAAGGGGCAGGGCCTGGAGGATCAGTGGCGCGACCTGGCCGCCCTGCTGGCCTTCGTCTGCGTGGTCACGGCCCTGGCCATGGTCAGGTTTCGGCGCACGCTGGACTAGGCCCTGGCGACGCGCTGCGCAGAACGGTCGAGCGTCGCGTCACGGCGCCGCTTGCCCGACTCCCTGCGGCATCCCAACTTAGTCCCATGAGCGATCGCCCCGCAGGCCGGGCTCCGTCCCGGCTGGTGGCGGTGCTGGGGCCCACCAACACCGGCAAGACCCACCTGGCGGTGGAGCGGATGCTGGGCCATGCGTCCGGCATGATCGGCCTGCCGCTGCGGCTGCTGGCCCGGGAGATTTATGACCGCATCGTCAAGGCCCGCGGGCCCCGCTGCGTGGCGCTGATCACCGGCGAGGAGAAAATCGTCCCGCCCCGGCCGCAGTATTTCGTCTGCACGGTGGAGGCCATGCCGCTGTCCCGCGAGGTGGAGTTCCTGGCGGTGGACGAAATCCAGCTCTGCGCCGACCCTGAACGCGGCCACGTGTTCACCCACCGCCTGCTGCATGCGCGGGGCACGGCGGAGACCATGCTGCTGGGCGCGGGAACCATGGCGCCGCTGGTGCGCCGGATGCTGCCGCACGCCGAGATCGTCACCCGCGAGCGGTTCTCCCGCCTCACCTATTCGGGACCAAAGAAGCTGACCCGCCTGCCCCGCCGCTCCGCCGTCGTGGCGTTCAGCGCCGACCAGGTCTACGCCATCGCCGAGCTGATCCGCCGCCAGCGCGGCGGCGCGGCGGTGGTGATGGGCTCGCTCAGCCCGCGCACCCGCAACGCCCAGGTGGCCCTCTACCAGTCCGGCGAGGTGGACTTCCTGGTGGCCACCGACGCCATCGGCATGGGCCTGAATATGGACGTGGACCACGTGGCCTTCGCGGGCCTGCGCAAGTTCGACGGGCGGCGCACCCGGTTCCTGCACCCCCAGGAAATCGGCCAGATCGCCGGCCGCGCCGGCCGCTTTCAGCGCGACGGGAGCTTTGGCGTCACCGGCGAGGCGCAGGACATGGACGCCGATCTGGTGGAGGCCGTGGAGCAGCACCGGTTCGAGCCGGTGGCGGCGGCGGAATGGCGCAACCCGAAGCTGGACTTCGCCAACCTGCCGGCACTGATGCGATCCCTCGCCCTGACCCCCGACCGCGCCGGGCTGAAACTGTCGCCGGAGGCGCTGGACGAGATCACCCTGCGCCAGTTGGCCGCCGACCCCGAGGTTGCCGCGCGCGCCCAGGGCAAGCCCTCGCTGATGCGCCTGTGGGACGTCTGCCAGACCCCGGACTTCCGCAAGGTGGCCACCGAAGAGCACGTGCGGCTGGCGAAGGATTTCTTCCTGCAGCTGACCAGCGGGCGTCGCAGGCTCTCCGACGACTGGATCGCCCGGCAGTACGCCTACCTGGACCGCCCCGATGGCGAGATCGACACCCT
Organism: Phenylobacterium sp.; assembly: GCF_046590535.1. Taxonomy (GTDB): domain Bacteria; phylum Pseudomonadota; class Alphaproteobacteria; order Caulobacterales; family Caulobacteraceae; genus Phenylobacterium. The sequence continues at coordinate 6,594 of NZ_JBKJTG010000009.1, forward strand.
TGCCGCACGGCTCTCCAGCGTTCGCACCCTGGCCTATGTGGCCAACCGGCCGGACTGGCTGGCCGATCCGGCCGGTTGGCAGGGGAAGACCCGGGTGCTGGAGGACAAGCTCTCCGACACCCTGCACGAGAAGCTGATGGCCCGCTTCGTGGACCGCCGGACCAGCGCCCTGGTGCGCGGCCTGCGGGTTCGCGAGGACATGCTGGCAGGCGTCGCCGACGACGGGACCGTGACCGTGGAGGGCCATTTCGTCGGCCGGCTCACCGGCGTGCAGTTCGAGGCCGCGCAAGGCTCGTCGGTGCTGGAGGAGAAGGCGTTGCGGGCGGCGGCCGTCCACGCCGTGGGTCCGGAGATCGCCAAACGCCTGGGCCGGCTCGCCGCCGAAGCCGATGACGCCTTCGCGCTGAGCCCCGACGGCGTCGTCCTGTGGCAGGGCGAGGCCGCGGGCGTGCTGGCCGCGGGACAGCCGTTCAGTCCCCGGGTGCGCCTGCTGGGCGAACTGGGTCACGCCGCTGCCCGGGAACGCGCCCAACGCAGGCTGGAGGCCTTTGTGGCGGCCGAGGCGGCCCGCAGGCTGGCGCCCCTGCGCAAGCTGGAGGCCGCCGTTGCCGAGGGCCGGATCAAGGGCCTGGCCCGGGGCCTCGCCTATCGGCTGATCGAGGCCGGCGGCGTGCTGGACCGCGCGCTGGTACGGGCCGAGGCCAAGGCCCTGAGCCCGGTGGAGCGCCGGGCGCTGCGGGCGCTGGGCGTGCGCCTGGGGGCGTTCAGCCTGTTCATGCCGGGCCTCCTCAAGCCGCAGGCCCGCGCGCTGGCCCAGGCCTTCGCCGCGCGGCAGGCAGACTGGCGCCCGGCGCCCGAGGGCCTGACCGTCCTGCCGCAGCCGGTTCCTGAAGCCCGAGTGCTGGCCGCCTACGGCCTGCGCGCGGTGGGCGGCCGCGCCGTGCCGGTGCAAGCCCTGGAGCGCCTGGACGAGCTGCTGCGCGTGGCCGTCCGCCAGGGCGGCGGTGCGATCCTCTCCGACCCGGCCCGCGAGGAGCTGGGCTGGAACGCGGAGGCGGCGCGTGACGTGCTGCGCGGCCTGGGCTTCGCCCCCGCCACCCGGCCCCGGGACGGTGAGCCCGTCGCCTGGCGCCGGCGGATCGAGCGGGATGTTGCGCCTGCGCCGGCCACCGCGCGCCCTGGCTCGCCCTTCGCGGCGCTGGCGGCCTTGAAGGACCAGCCCGCGCCCGTCCGCCGACCGCGGCGCCGCCGCAGGCCCAAGGCGGCGCGGGCGTGAGCGAAGACGCCTGCCGCGCCGACGTCTGGCTGTGGCGCGCCCGTTTCTTCAAGACCCGGTCCCTGGCTGCGAAGCATCTGGAGGGGGGGCGCGTGCGCCTGACCCGCGCCGGCCAGCAGAGCCGCCTCGACAAGTCCGCGCGTCCCGTGAAGGTGGGGGACCTGCTGGTGTTCGCGGTGGGTGGCCGGGTGATCGCGGTCTGCGTCGAAGCCCTCGGTGAACGGCGTGGCTCGCCGGCCGAGGCGCGCGCGCTCTATTCGCCCTTGCAGAATTCCTCGGGGGGCGATGACGGCCTCCAGCATTGACAATAGGACCGTGCGCCGTAACAAACCCGCGCCTCACGCCGTCCCGGAGTCTCCTCGCCCGCCATGACCTACATCGTGATGGAGCCCTGCATCAAATGTAAGTACATGGACTGCGTGGAAGTGTGCCCGGTCGACTGCTTCTACGAGGGCGAAAACTTCCTGGCGATCAATCCGGACGAGTGCATCGACTGCGGCGTGTGCGAGCCGGAGTGCCCGGTGGACGCCATCAAGCCCGACACCGAAGACGATCCGGACGGCAAGTGGCTGCGGATCAACTCTGAATATTCCCGCGTCTGGCCGAATATCACGGTGATGGGCCAGCCCCCCGCCGACGCCGCAGAGTTCGAACGGGTGGAGGGCAAGCTGGAGAAGTACTTCTCCGAAAAACCCGGCCGCGGGTCCTAGATTGGAACGGGCGCCCAGTTTTCTGTGATGACGATTTCGACCTCGGCCTGTGCCGTATGCGGCGGGAACGATTGGCTGGAGCTGCCCCCGCCCCATAGCGACCGTTCCGTGCGATCCGACGGCGCCGTACTTGGTCATCCGATGCGTAAGGCGCAGTGCAGCGCGTGCGCGCTGGTGCAGGCCATGTCTCTGGCAGACACAGAGGCGCTGACGATTCTCTATACTGACGAGTACGACCTCTACAACAGTCGGCCATCTTCCGAGCAGTTCGTAACCGGCCGCTATACGGCGCTTGCGCAGGCGATCGCATCTTCCATTGCGCCTTACAGACCCAGCCGAGTGCTGGAAGTTGGCTGCGGAAACGGATCCGCGCTCAAGGCCGTCCAATCCCTATGGCCGGACGCATTCTGCATTGGCGTGGAACCCGTTGTCACTGCGGTCAAGGCGGCGCAGGCGGCGGGAATCAACGTCCATCAAGGGATGATCGGGGGCGTGCTGCCGCCAGCCATCGCCCGAGAGACATACGACGTCATCTATTCCATTCACGTCATCGAGCACACCGAGGACCCGGCGGCCTTCTTGCGCGGGCTCAAGGCCCTGCTTTCACCGCATGGACGACTGATCATCACCTGCCCGAATGCGCGCGCACCCAATCTCGAGATTGTGCGAAGCGATCACCAATATTCGATGACGCCTTACCATCTTGGCGCCCTGACCCGGAAAGCGGGCCTTATCCCCCTGAGAAGCACGCTCTGCCCGGGGGGCGGAGAAGATCTCGACTATGAGCATAATCAGCTGCTGGTGGCCTGCCTGCCCGACAAGTCAGATCACGTAGCGGCACAGATGCCTTTGCCGGGGTATCTGCAGGAGGCCAATCGGCTTCAACTGCTGGGCGCTCGTTGCAAGTACTTCCATGATTTCTCGACGCTGGACGCCACGCTGCAGGCACGCCTGGATGGGCATAAGCGGCTTGTCTGCTTCGGCACCGGAGGCTGGGCCAGCATCCTCGCCGGATATGCGCCCGGCGTATGGGAGCGCGTGCAAGCCTGCGTCATAGACGGAGGATCGGATGGCGCCTTCTTCGGGAAGCGGATTCTTGCCTACGACGCGCTCAAGGAGATGAATCCCGACGGGGTGATCGTAGGCGTAAACCCGGCCACCCAGCCGATGATCGCCCAGCGTCTTGAGCAGGCTGGCTATCCGACTATTCGTTGGGACGACCTCATCGCGATGTAGGAGTTGGTCGGATCGTCCCGGCAGCCGCTCCGTCGCCCCAAGCCTTTCAATCGGCTTAATTTTGTGCTATTGTCCCTGTGGACGTGGCGATGAGACTAGGTGCTCGCCCGCCTTACGAATCAGAACAGCCGTCCGGCGTTCAGCCCCGGATCGGGCGAAGGGTGTCTTAAGAGGTCTACTTCCGTTTCAGTGATGATGCCGCCGCGGTCCCTTCGCGGAAAGCGTGGCCTCGTCGCTTGGCGGTTGCTCGCGTCAGCGGTCCGGCGATTGTGCGGACAAAGGATTTGAGAGGATTTCCGATGAGCAAGAACGGTCACGATTTCTCGATTGGCGATCACGTCGTCTATCCCGCGCACGGCGTGGGTCAGGTGCAGGGGATCGAAGTCCAGGAAGTCGCCGGGCTCAAGCTCGAGGTCTATGTGATCACCTTCGACCACGAGAAGATGACGCTTCGCGTGCCCACCGCCAAGGCGCGCACCGCCGGCCTGCGGGCGCTGGCCGAGACCAATGTGGTCACCCAGGCGCTTACCACGCTCAAGGGCCGCGCCCGGGTGAAGCGCACCATGTGGTCGCGGCGCGCCCAGGAGTATGAGGCCAAGATCAACTCCGGCGACCTGATCTCCATCGCCGAAGTGGTCCGCGACCTGCACCGCGCCGAAAATCAGCCGGAGCAGTCCTATTCCGAGCGCCAGCTCTATGAATCGGCGCTGGACCGTATGGCTCGCGAAGTCGCCGCCATCGAACAGATCGACCGCGACGCCGCCATCGGCATCCTCAACAAGTCGCTGATCAAGGCGGTCGCCGCCTGACGTCGAACGCGCCGTTTTCGAGTTCGAGACGCCCGGCCCAGCGCCGGGCGTTTTCGTATCCAGGCCGCGGCGTGCCGGCGCCCGCCGCCGCCGCTTGCTGGCTACAGAGCCAACGCGGTATCGTCGCGACCTACGCTGGGGCAATCCACCAATCAGGACGCCACGCCGCGGGCCTGCCGCATCGACCGGTCGCGGTCGCTCGCGGGCCTCTGGCGGGCGTCTGCGATGGCCCCGAGCGGGCGAGGATCGGGAGTCGCGTTTGCAGCAGCCAGCCGCTCAGGAGAGTCGAGCCCGTCGTCCAAAAGTGACGGTGATGATCATCACCTACAACCACGCCAGATACATCGCCCGGGCCCTGGACAGCGTGCTTTGCCAGAACGTGGATTTCCCGCTGGCGATCCACGTGGTGGACGACTGTTCCACTGACGGCGCCCAGGACATCATCCGCGACTACGCGGCGCGCCATCCGGGGGTGGTCAAGCCGTTCATCGCGAAGAAGAACATCGGCCTGAGGGTCCCCCCGCAGAGGAATTTCTACCGGGGATTACGCACGCTCGACGGCGACTACATGGCCATCCTGGAGGGCGACGATTGCTGGACCTCACCCGATCGGCTCCGAACCCATGTGGAGTTCCTCGAGGCCAACCCCGACTTCGTCGCCTGCGCACACAACGTGCTGAAGGCGTTCGAGGATGGCTCGAAGCCTCAACTGTATATCCCCGGGCCGGTCAAGGAAGTTCATGACATCAACGATCTAATTTCATTGAATTCCTTCTTCCATGCCTCCAGTCTGACCTTTCGAAATGTCTTCCTTGGGAAGGTTCCGAGGTACTTTCGCGAACCCGTCTCCTGTGACATCTTCATGAACATCGCTTTCGCGCAGTTCGGCAAGATCCACTACACGCCGGATGTCTGGTCGCTTTATCAGGTGCACGCTGGCGGACTCTTCTCGTCGATGAGCAAGACCAAGGGGTGGATGTGGAACATCGCCGGGTTCGTGTCCTTCAATCGGTGGCTGGGCTACCGATACTTCCCGCAGTTCACCGAGACCATCTACCGCTACTGCGACACCCTGCTGGTGAGCGGGCGGGCCGAGGATGGCCTGACGCCCGAGAAGCGCCACGCCTACGAGGGCATGCGCCGGCGATACCGCAGGCTCGAGAAGACCTATCGATGGCTGGACATACTCGCCGCGCGATGGATTCCGGGCCGGCCCGCCCGCAGCGCACCCGCCAAGCTCAACCTGGGCTGCGGACGACGCAAGTGGCGCGAGTGCATCAATGTCGACATACGGCGCGAGGTCGATCCCGACATGGTCGTCGATCTGGAGCGGACGCCCTGGCCCTGGCCCAACGACTACGCCGAAGAAGTGCGCCTTCTCCACGCCCTCGAGCATCTGGGGGCCGAGCTCAAGACCTTTGACGCCGTGATGGGCGAGCTCTACCGCGTGTGTCGGCCGGGCGCCCGCGTGCTGATCACCGCGGCCCACCCCAGGCACGACAGCTTCATCAACGACCCGAGCTGCGTGCGCTTGGTGAGCCCGGAGGTTCTGAGCCGCTTTGACGCCCTGACCGCCGCGCCGCCCAATCATACGGCTCCGACGCGGCCCCGGAAGGTCGATTTCGAGATCGTCCAACGGCAGGCGATCATGGACGAGCCCTATCGCAGCCGGGTGCAGAGCGGACAGCTCTCGCGCGACGACGCGGCCGAACTGATGAAGCTGAGCTCAAACGTCTGCCTTGAGTTCCAGATCGAGCTGCGGGTTCACAAGCCGAGCCGCACGGCATAGCCGGCACCGCAGTCCCCAAAGCCCACCATGGCTTGCTCGGACTTTCCAAGACCGCTCAAGGCCGCTAAGGCGTTTTGCCACCGCCCAGAGCAGGGCGTTCCTGGGGGTGCGTCTCGCACTGAAAGTCCAAGGCCTGCAATAAGTCAGTCAGTTAATGAATGCGGCCCGGTAGCTCAGCAGGATAGAGCAGAGCTTTCCTAAAGCTAAGGTCGGGGGTTCGAGTCCCTTCCGGGCCGCCACCCAGTCCCTGTTAGTCGTCTCTTCGGGGCGATCCCCGCCGGAAAGCGCCGACATTCCGGGACTTGGGCCCGCTCAATCCGTCATCAGGTTCCGTCTCTGGGCCCCGAAAACCGGCAACTCGATGGCCAGGCAACCTGCCGCTGGCTGAACAACCAAGCTGAGAATTCACACCTGCCTTTGCGACGAAGAGAGCGGGGGATGGCGCGGTTCAGTAGGATGAGAACTCTCCAGATTCAGCGCCTCCATGCCGCGATCCACAACCATTTCGGCCTGGAACGCCACCTCGTCAGCCTAGACCCATACCGGGAAAGACGAGCAGCCGCCCTGGCTGAATGGAGGGCCCGCGCTGCCAAAGGCTCGACTCTTGCGGCCCCTGTTCAGGCGCGGTTCAGGCCGCTGTCGCGATCGTGGTTTGCAGGGGACACACGGCGCGGAAACGGCCACGCCTTCGCGGAGCTTCACATGAACAAGTTGCTACTCGCAGCCGCCGCCTTGCTGATCTCGGCCCCTGCCGGCGCGGCCTTCGCTTCCGATGACGATCATCGCGGTCGGCGCGATCACCGCGGCGACCACCGAGAGCACCGCGGCTTCCACCGGCAGTATGACCGCGACCATCGCGAGGCGCATCGGGACGGATTCTACAGCCGGCGGGACCATCGCGAGTACCACCGCGACTACAAGGATGATCACGTGGACTTCCACGACGATCATCCGCGCACACGACATGACCACCGCCGCAGCTATGGCTCCCCGACCTACTCCTCGGGCAACTACGGCTACAGCTCCAACTATGGCTACGCCCCGCGCTGGTAGGGGATCACAAAGCTTGAGCTTGCCGGGAGGTCGTCGCCCGACGTTACGGCGGCGGCTCAGCGGAGTTGTCTGCCAAGAGCGAGCCGGAGAAGGCCCCAATTCGGCCTAGCGACGCCTCGGCGTTGATCGAGCATCCTGCAAAGCTGACGGGCAGTGCCGATACGGCATGGCCGATGCAACCGCCGCGACCTCGACAACCGGAGGTATCAAGACCATATGTCTCCCCGATGATGCGGCTTCTTTTCGCCTTCCTGGCCGTCGTGGGCCTGCTGTTCAGCCCGGTGACCGCCGCGGCTGCGCAGCGGACCTGTCTGGAGATGGGTCCAGCAGCGATGGCCGGCATGCAGATGCCGATGGCCCAGACCGACCACGGAGGCACAGGGAAATCCGATCCCTGCTGTGACCATGGCGACGCGAAGCCCGATAGCCACAAGGCGTGCGCCCAAGCCTGCGCCTCAATGTGCGCTGTCAGCGCCGCCTTGCCGACGTCGTCCTTTGCCGTTCCGGCCGTCCAGGCCGCGCAGATATACGCCGTGAAGGTCCAGACCCTTCATGCGCACTCGCCCCCCAGGGACGAACGACCTCCCAAACTGATCGCCTGAATCAGACCTGCGCGCTGCGCAGGTCATCCTCACGCTGCGCTCTGCAACTGCCGCACCACGGCTTCCGCCAGGCCCAGCGTGAGTTCCGATCGCCGCACCCTCGCGGCCTTCGCACCCCCTCATTCAGGACGTATCGAAATGCAAAATCTTCGCACGATCGCCGCCGCTCTGACGGCCGTGACCCTCGCCAGCGTGGCCGCACCGGCCCTCGCTTCGCCCATGGACCAGGGCGCGTTCACCTACCGTGTCGGCCCGCCCTCGTCCAATCCGCACGACCAGTTCCGGACGCCCATCAAGGTAGCGAAGACCCAACCCGGCATGGCCAACATGGCGATGAAGGATTGCTCCTGCCCAATGATGCAAGGCGGCGCCGCCAAGCCGGACCAGGCCGCGCCGGCTCCTCACGGTTGACGGCCTTGCCTCCCGCACCGCCTATCCCCTGGTGCGGGGTCGAGCCGTCGGCGACGGGCCTTGTGTCCGTCGCCGGCGTGCCCGGCCTCGCCGTAGAGTTGTTCCTCCCGACACAACACAGCGGACCCAGAATGCGTCTCGCCAAAAGCCTCACCGCCGCGCTGTTCTTCAGCACCACACTCGCGAGCCCGGCTGCAGCCGGGCCGCTGACCTATGCCGCGGCGCTCGACCTTGCCGAGCGCTCGGCCCCGAGCCTGCAGGCCAGCGGCCTCAAGGTGGACGCCGCGCGCGCCGCGAGCCGCGCGACCGGCCGGCTGCCCGACCCTAAGCTCAGCGTCGGCATCGACAACTTCCCGGTCTCCGGCCCGCCGGCTGGGCGCTTCGACGCCGATGACATGACCATGGCGCGGATCGGTATCTCTCAGGACGTGCCGAACGGCGCGCGCCGCCGCGCCGAGGTCGCGGGCGGCTCCGCCGAGATCGGCGTCGCCGAGGCCGAGGCGGCGCTGCAGCAGCGCAACGTCCGGGTGGCTGCGGCGCTCGCCTGGATCGACCTGGGCTATGCCGAGCGGCGCCTGGCGGCGCTCGATCAGTTGGTGAGTGGGCTTAAGGCCCTCTGGTCTGCCCAGCCCGCCAGCGTCGCTTCCGGCGCCTCCCGTCCCGCGATGGGGCTCGAGCCGAAACGGTTGCAGGCGACATTTGCCGACGAGCGGAGCGAGCTCGTGGCGGCCGTCGCCAAGGCCCGCGCTGAACTCTTCCGGTGGACGGGTGAGCCGACGCCAAGCGCGGCCGGGGACGCGCCGCACTACCAGATCGATGCCGCCGCCCTGCACGCAGGGCTCGCCCGGCACCCAAGCCTGCTCACCTCGGAAGCTTCAGAGCGCCGGGCATCGGCTGACGTCGACGCCGCGCGCGCCGGCACGCGGCCGGACTGGGGCTTCGAGCTCTCCTACGGCCGGCGCGATCCGATGTTCGGAGACATGGTCTCCGCCGGCGTCACCATGAGCCTGCCGCTCTTCAAGGGCACACGGCAGGCGCCGGTGATCGCCGCCCGCGTCGCCGACCGCAATCGCGTACGTATAGAGCGCGAGGATCGCCGCCGAACGCTTGTCGCCGCCCTGGACACCGAGATCGCCGACCACATCATGCACCACGACCAGTGGCGCCGCTCTGTGGAGGTGCTTGTCCCGACCGCTGAGCAGCGCGCGCACCTCGAACTCTCCAGTTACGCCGCTGGCCGCGCCGGCTTCGATGACGTCAGGCAGGCGGTCACCGACCTCGCCGACGCCAAGCTCGCCGCTCTGGAACGCGAGGCGATGGTGGTCCGCGACGGCGCCCGCATCGTCCTGAACTATGGGAGCGACCAATGACCCGCCGGACCCTCTTGCTGTCGATGGCGGCGCTGATTGTCGCGACTGGCGTCGGCTTCGGCGTCGGCCGGATGAGTGGTCAACCTGTCGGCGCCGCGTCCACCCCTGCGCCGGCGGAGGGCCGCAAGGTGCTCTATTGGTACGACCCTATGGTCCCCGCGCAGCGCTTCAACAAGCCTGGCAAGTCCCCTTTCATGGACATGCAGCTGGTCCCAAAATACGCGGGCGACACGCTTGGCGGCGCCGGAGTGCAGATCGACCCGGCCAGGGTCCAGAGCCTCGGCGTGCGTGTGGCGACCGTCGAACGCGGGGCGCTTGCCAGCGGCGTCACGGCCTCCGGCGTCATCGATTTCAACGAACGTGACGTGGCCATCATCCAGGCCAGGGCCGCGGGGTTCGTGCAGCGGGTCTACGGCCGGGCGCCCGGCGACATTGTCGGGGCCGGCGCGCCTCTGGCCGACGTTCTGGTACCGGAATGGGCGGGCGCCCAGGGTGAGTTCCTGGCGATGCGACGGGTCGGCGACGAAGCCCTGACACGGGCTGCCCGCCAACGGCTTCAACTGCTCGGAATGCCGCCAGCGCTGGTCAGAGCCGTGGAGCGAAGCGGACGGGTGCGCAACGTCGTCACCATCGCCACGCCCACTGGCGGGGTGATCAAGACGCTGAGCGTGCGCAACGGCATGACCGTAGCCGCCGGCCAGACTCTGGCCGAGGTCAACGGCCTCGCGCGCGTGTGGCTGAACGCGGCGGTTCCCGAGGCCATGGCCGGTCAGGTGCGCTCCGGCGAAACCGTGACCGCCACCCTCACCGCCTTCCCTGGACAGACTTTCAGCGGCCGCGTCACCGCGATCCTGCCACAGGCGCAGGCGGACAGTCGCACGCTCACGGCTCGGATCGAGCTGCCCAATCCGGCCGGGCGCCTTCGGCCAGGCATGTACGCGAGCGTACAGTTCGGCGGCCTGCAGCAGCCGGCGCTCCTCGTGCCCTCCGAAGCCGTGATTCGCACTGGCAAGCGGACACTGGTCATGCTGGCGCGACCCGGCGGTCGATACGAGCCGGCGGAAGTCAGCGTGGGCCGCGAGGCCGGAGGCCGCACCGAGGTGCTCGCCGGGCTCTCCGAGGGCGAGAAGATCGTCGCCTCGGGCCAGTTCCTGCTCGACAGCGAAGCGAGCCTATCGGGCGTCGCGGCGCGTCCCCTCGCGTCCGGAACTCTGGCGGCGCCGGCTCAGAGCCTGTTCGAAGGCGCCGGGCGCGTCGAACAGATCAAGCCAGACGGCGTCACCATATCGCATGGCCCGATCCCGGCCGTGCCGTGGCCCGCCATGACCATGCAGTTCAAGCTCGCCAATCCTGCGCTGGCCAAAGGGATCAGGGCTGGTGACCGCGTGACCTTCACCTTCGAGCAGCGGCCCGCCGGCCCAGTCGTTCGCCGCCTCGCCCACTCGGCTGCCCGATGATCGCCGCCGTCATTCGCGCCTCGGTGCGCGGCCGCTTCCTGGTGATCCTGGCGGCGTTGGTCTTGCTGGTGGCCGGCGGGCTGGCCGTCCGCTCAACGCCCGTTGACGCCTTGCCGGACCTCTCGGACGTGCAGGTGGTGATCCGCACCACCTATCCCGGCCAGGCCCCGCAGATCGTCGAGAACCAGGTGACCTACCCGATCACCTCGACGATGCTCGCGGTCCCCGGCGCGCGGGTCGTGCGAGGCTATTCGTTCGTCGGTGACAGCTTTGTCTATGTCCTGTTCGAGGATGGCACCGACCTCTACTGGGCGCGCAGCCGCGTCCTCGAATATCTCAGCCAGGTGCAAGGCCGCCTGCCCACCGGCGCGACGGCCTCGCTTGGCCCCGATGCGACCGGGGTCGGCTGGATCTACGAATATGCGCTGGTCGACCGCAGCGGGCAGCACGATCTGGCCCAACTGCGCAGCATCCAGGACTGGTTCCTGCGCTATGAGCTGAAAGCCGTCCCCGGGGTTGCCGAAGTCGCCAGCATCGGCGGCATGGTCAGGCAATACCAGGTCGTTGTCGATCCGCAGAAGCTGGCGGGCTATGGGGTGACCGCCAGCGATGTCGGCGCGGCGCTCCGGCGTGCCAACCAGGAAACCGGCGGTGGGGTCGTCGAGCTGGCCGAAGCCGAATACATCGTCCGCGCCACCGGCTATCTCAAGACCCTCGATGATTTCCGCGCGGTCCCGATCCGCACCGCGACCGGCGGAATCCCGGTGCTGCTGGGCGATGTGGCGTCGGTCCAGGTCGGACCCGAGATGCGCCGCGGCATCGCCGAATTGAACGGCGAAGGCGAAGTCGCCGGCGGGGTGATCGTCATGCGCCAGGGCAAGAATGCCCGCGAGGTGATCGAGGGGGTTCGAACCAAATTGGCTGAACTCAAGGCCGGCCTTCCGCCCGGTGTCGAAATCGTCACCACCTACGACCGATCGGGCCTGATCGACCGCGCGGTTGAGAACCTGACCAGCAAGCTGATCGAGGAGTTCGTGATTGTCGCGCTCGTCTGCGCGCTGATCCTGTGGCACGCCCGCTCGGCGCTGGTCGCGATCCTGACGCTACCGCTGGGCATCTTGATCGCGTTCATCGTGATGCGTTTGCAGGGGCCCAATGCCAACATTCTCTCGTTAGGCGGCATCGCCGAATT
>NZ_JBKJTG010000063.1:0-16192 GCF_046590535.1 Phenylobacterium sp.
AGATCCCTCAACCAGGCCACGAGCGGCGCGTCGGCGGGCGGCATGGGATAGTCGGAGAGGCCGTTCGGCGTCACCCAGGCCACGGCCTGGTGTTCGCGCGCCGTCACCTGCCCATCCCAGCGCCGCACCAGATAGAGCGGCATCAGCAGGTGGAAGCTCTCGTAGTCGTGGCTGGCGAACACGAAGGGCGCGAGGCAGGCATGGGTGACGCCGATGCCCAGCTCCTCGCGCAGCTCGCGGATCAGGCAGGCCTCCGGCGTTTCGCCCGGTTCGATCTTGCCGCCGGGGAATTCCCAGAGGCCGGCCAGCGCCTTGCCCTGCGGCCGCTGGCAGATCAGCACCCGGCCGTCGGCGTCGATCAGGGCTGCGGCGGCCACCAGGACTGTGGGTTTTTCGCTCATCGGACGGGTTTCCTAGGCCCGCGCCCAAAAGGCAACAGGGTGTGGCCAAACGGTCCCCGTGGGTTGACTTTGCGCCTGTAAACCCCGATGTTCGCTTCGCGCCCTAATACCGGCGCTATCGGCGCTCCAGCCGCGTGGGATCCCAGAAGGGGTCCAGCCTGTCGAGCGCAGAGACGTTTCATAGATCGCCCATCACGCGGGGCGCTTCCCCAAAGACCCGCGACCCACGCGACCCTCGATGCAATCGAGCGGCCGCGTTCGGCGCATACGTGAAAGATATCCGTTTGACCCAGTTCACCGACCTCGGCCTCGCCAAGCCCCTCCTGAGGGCCCTGGCCGACGAAGGCTACACCACGCCCACGCCGATCCAGGCGCAGGCCATCCCCGGCGTCATGGAAGGCCGCGACCTCCAGGGCATCGCCCAGACGGGCACCGGCAAGACCGCCGCCTTCGCCCTGCCGATCCTGCATCGCCTGGCGGCCAACAAAAAGCCCGCCCCGCAGCGCAGCTGCCGCGTCCTGGTGCTCTCGCCGACCCGCGAACTCGCCACCCAGATCGGCGACAGCTTCCGCACCTACGGCCGCCACATGGGCGTCAGCGTCGCCGTGGTGTTTGGAGGTGTGAAGTATGGTGGGCAGCTTCGGGCTCTCGCGCCCGGTGTCGACATCCTGGTGGCCACCCCCGGCCGCCTGATCGACCACCTGGGCGAAAAGACCATCAACCTGCAGGGCGTCGAGACCTTCGTGCTCGATGAAGCCGACCAGATGCTGGACATGGGCTTCATCCTGCCCATTCGCCGCATCGTCGCCCACCTGCCCAAGCAGCGGCAGAACCTGTTCTTCTCGGCCACCATGCCCAGCGAGATCGAGAAGCTGGCCAGCGACCTGCTCAACCCCAACCCGGTTCGGGTCGCGGTGACGCCCTCGGCCACCACGGTGGAGCGCGTCAACCAGCGCGTGCTGTTCGTCGAGCAAGCGCGCAAGCGCGCCCTGCTGGCCGAACTGTTCGACGACGCGGGATTTAAGCGAGTCATAGTGTTCACGCGGACAAAGCGGGGCGCCGACCGGGTGGCCAGGAGCCTTGAGCAGGCCGGCGTCGACGCCGCCGCCATCCACGGCGACAAGAGTCAGGGCCAGCGCGAGCGGTCCCTGGCGGACTTCAAGGCCGGCAAGGTCCGCGCCCTGGTGGCCACCGACATCGCCGCCCGCGGCATCGACATCGACGCGGTGAGCCACGTGGTGCAGTTCGAGCTGCCCAACGTGCCGGAGTCCTATGTGCACCGCATCGGGCGCACCGCCCGGGCCGGCGCCGACGGCTCGGCGGTGGCGTTCTGCGCCGACGACGAACGCAACCTGCTGCGCGACATCCAGAAGGTGACCCGCCAGACCATCCCGTCCTTCGACCGCCGCAACGACAAGCACCTGGGCGCGGTTTCCGCGGCCATGCCGGAACCGGCGGGCGTGAAGGCCGATCGCCCCGACACCCGCGGCGCGCGCCCCCACCGTGGCGAGCACCAGGCCAAGCGCAACCGTAACCACTCCAGCGGCAAGCCCGGCCATCGCCACGAAGGCGCTCCGGCGCGCAGCGGCGGTGGTGGTGGTGGTGGTGGTGGTGGTGGTGGCGATCGCCCCGCCGCCAAGCCGGCCTTCAAAGGCCCCCGCCGCGACGGCGGTCAGGCCCCCGGCCGAACCGGCGTCTGGTCGAACCGCTAGACGGCAAAGCCCCTCCCCGGAAACGCGGAGGGGTTTTTCTATGAGCGATAGTCGCCGTTGATCTCGACGTAGCGCTTGGTCAGGTCGCAGGTCCACATGGTCGAGGCGGCGCGGCCGACGCCGACGTCGACGGTGACCTCCAGCTCGGCGCCCTTCATGTAGGCGCTCATCTTCGCCTCGTCATAGGTCGGCGAAACCAGCCCGTCGTGGGCGGCCCACAGGTCGCCGAACCGCACGCTCATGCTGTCGCGGTCTATCGGTTCGTCGGCGCGTCCCACGGCCATGACGATGCGGCCCCAGTTGGCGTCCTCGCCGGCGAAGGCGGTCTTCACCAGCGGGCTCTCGGCGATGGTCCGGGCGATCTTGCGGGCCGAGGCGGCGGTCTCCGCCCCCGTCACGGTGATCTTGATGAACTTGCTGGCCCCCTCGCCATCGCGGACCAGCTGCTGGGCAAGGTCCATCAGCACGTGCTCCAGCTTGTCACGGAAGTCCGCCAGCCGGCGGTCCCCGGCCCGGCTGATCCGCGGCGCGCCGGATTGCCCGGTGGCGAACAAGAGCAGCGTGTCGTTGGTGGAGCGGTCGCCATCCACCGTCACCGCATTGAAGGTGTTGCGGGTGTAGAGGCTGACCAGGTTCTGCAGGGCCGCCGGCGAGATCGCCGCATCGGTGACCACGAAGGCCAGCATGGTGGCCATGTCCGGCGCGATCATCCCCGAACCCTTGCAGATCCCGCCGATCCGCACGGTGACGCCGTCGACCTGCGCCTCGGCATAGGCGCCCTTCGGAAAGGTGTCGGTGGTGGTGATCGCCTGGGCTGCGCCCGCCCAGCCGTCAGCGGTGAGCCGCTGTTCGACCTCGGCCAGCCTGTGGGTGATTTTGGCGTCGTCCAGCAACACGCCGATCACGCCGGTGGAGGCCACCATCACATCGCGCTGGCGGCAGTCGAAGCGCTTGCCCACCGCCGAGGCCACCCGGCGTACCGCGTCGGCGCCAGGCCGGCCGGTGAAGGAGTTGGCGCAGCCAGCGTTGACCACCAGCGCCTTGACGTCCTCGCCCTTGGTCATCTCCAAGTGGCGCTTGCACCAGTCCACCGGCGCGGAGCCGACGCCGTGGCGGGTGAACACGCCGGCGCAACTGGCCCCTTCCGGGAAGCTCATCACCAGCAGGTCCTCGCGGTCATGCTTGTAGAAGCCGCAGCGAGCGGTCGCCATCTGTACGCCGGCGATCGGCGGCATCAGCGGGAACGGCACGGCGAGGGGCGAGATGGGCAAGGCTCCTTTGGCCAGAGCCGGCTGGCCGAACGGGCGCGAGTGCTTGTCGGCCCGCTTCAAGGCCGCGCGCTTCAGGGCGCCGGCCAGCGGATCGAAGGCGCGTTCCAGGGTCTGGCTCATCACCTCCACCGGCTTGGCAGCGGCCTCCAGCGCCTTGGCGGCGGTTTGGCGAGGACCCGACGCCCCGGGCTTGCGGCTCATGGCCTGGCTCCCTTGACTGGCGGTTGCGGCGCGGCCGCCTTCGGCGCGTCGGCGGGCGGGACAGGCTTGGCGGCGCCGTCCAGCGGCTTCAGCAGGGTCTCGACCTTAGCCTTGGCGCGCAACTTTTCCAGCAGGTCGCGGATCTGGTCATAGGTCAGGAAACGCACGATCTGCGGTCGCGCCGTCTCCAGGGCGATCGGCTGCTCCAGCCGGCGGTCCTCGACCTTGACCAGGGCGAAGCCGCCTTCCACCGGGAACGGGCCCACCAGGGCGCCCGCGCCGGCGCCCTTCAGCGCTGCGTCATAGGTCTCCGGCATCACGTCCGTGGTGAAATAGCCCAAGTCGCCGCCGTTGAACCTGGTGGCGGCATCGGTGGACCGTTCCATGGCCAGCGCCTCGAAGGATGCGCCGGAGGCCAGGAGCTTCTTCAGCGCCTCGGCGTCGGCCACGGAGCCCACTACGATCTGCCGCGCCTTGATCTCCTCGGAGCGCCGCGAAAGCTTGAGCTGTTCCTGGTAGAGGCCGCGGATGGCGTTGTCGTTGACCGCCCCGGAGACCACGCTTTCCACCAGCATGTCGCCCAGGATGCGCTCGCGGGCCGCGGCCAGCCGGCGCTGGCCGGAGGGGCCCTTGTCGAGCTTGCGCTTCACCGCCTCGGCGGCCAGCAGCTTCTGGTCGACCACCTCGTCCAGCACCCGGCGAAACAGCGGCGATCCGGCGTCCAGCGGCTCGCCCTCGCCGATCAGGCCCTGGGCCACCGCCTCGCGCTTCACGTCGGAGGACCAGACGGTCTTGTTGTCCACCTTGGCCACCGCCACGTCGCCACGTTCGGGAGCGCGCTCCCCGGCGCCGTCGCGGTTGCAGGCGCCGAGCGCCAACGCGGCGGCCAGGGCCAAGCCAGCCAGACAGGCGGAGCGGTAGGGCTTTGCGGCCGCCATGCTGGTCACCCTCGATGCGGACGTGGATGCGCCCTTGAGCGCCGCCCGTCCCTAGCCATTTACGCCGCAGGATGCAAAGGTCGACGCCGATTGTGCGCGGGGCCCCAAAGCGGCCTCCGGACCGAATTTCAGGGAGGATCATTCCAACATGCGTGAAGCCGTCATTGTCTCATACGCCCGCACGGGCCTCGCCAAGTCCGCCCGCGGCGGCTTCAACATGACGCCGACCGTGTCCATCGCCGCCCACGCGGTGAAGCACGCGGTGTCCAGGTCCGGCGCTCAGCCCGACGCCATCGAGGACGTGTTCATGGGCAACGTCGCCCACGGGGCCGGCAATCTGGGCCGCCAAGCGGGCCTGCTGGCCGGCCTGCCGATCACCACCTCCGGCGTCACCGTCAACCGGTTCTGCTCGTCCGGCCTGCAGACCATCGCCATGGCCGCCAACTTTGTTCGCAACGACGGCGCCGATGCGGTGGTGGCCGGCGGGGTGGAGTCGATCTCCATGCCCGGCGGCGGCGGTGGCGGTCCGGCTAACAACGACCCGCGCCTCACCGAGCTCTATCCGGCGATCTTCATGCCGATGATCGACACGGCCGACATCGTGGCCGAGCGCTACAAGGTCAGCCGCGAGGCGCAGGACGAATATTCCTACGAGTCCCAGCAGCGCATGGCCGCCGCCCAGCAGTCGGGCAAGTTCAAAGACGAGATCGTCCCGATGAAGACCAAGATGAAGACGGTCAACAAGGAGACGAAGGAAGAGACCATCAGCGACTACACGGTCGATCGCGACGAGTGCAATCGGCCCGAAACTACCCGCGAGGGCCTGGCCAAGCTCGAGCCCGTGCGCGGCGCCGGCAAGTACATCACCGCCGGCAACGCCTCGCAGCTCTCCGATGGCGCCGCGGCCGTGGTGATAATGGAAGCCAAGGAAGCCGCCCGTCGGGGCCTCTCGCCCCTCGGAGTGTTCAAGGGCTGGGCCGTGGCCGGCTGTGAGCCAGACGAGATGGGCATCGGCCCAGTGTTCGCCATTCCGCGCCTCCTGGAGCGGCACGGCCTGAAGGTCGACGACATCGACCTGTGGGAGCTGAACGAGGCGTTCGCCTCCCAGTGCCTCTATTCCCGCGACAAGCTCGGCATCGACCCCGAGAAGTACAATGTGAACGGCGGCTCGATCGCCATCGGCCATCCCTTCGGCATGACCGGCGCGCGCCTGGCGGGCCACGTCCTGCAGGAAGGCAAGCGCCGCGGGGCCAAGCACGCCGTGGTCTCCATGTGCATCGGCGGCGGGATGGGCGCGGCGGGCCTGTTCGAGGTCTACTGACCCCAAGACACCGCTTTCGGATCAGGCCCTCCCTCGCGGGAGGGCCTTTTCATTCGCGGGCGCCCGCGTTGACACTGGCAGGGCGCCTGCTTATTTCTCGCGCGCCCTCAAATGAGCGAAATTTTCCGGCAGGCGAAGGACCAAATGGCACGGTCTGCGCCGGCGCCGCATCAATCCGGACCCTTCCCCTTGAGCATGTTCCAACGGTTCTTCGGCTCTTCCAACGACCGCAAGGTCAAGGCCATGGCCGCCCGGGTCGGCAAGATCAACGCCCTGGAGCCCAAGATCCAGGCGCTCTCCGACGCCGACCTGCGCGCCAAGACCGATGAGTTCAAGGCCAGGCTCGCGCAGGGCTCTACCCTGGACGACATCCTCGAGGAAGCTTTCGCCGTGGTCCGCGAGACCGCGCAGCGCACCCTCGGCCAGCGGCACTACGACGTGCAGCTGGTGGGCGGCATGATCCTGCACGCCGGTGGCATCGCCGAGATGCGCACAGGTGAGGGCAAGACCCTGGTGGCCACGGCGCCCGTCTATCTGAACGCGCTCGCCGGCAAGGGCGTCCACGTGATCACCGTCAACGACTACCTAGCCCAGCGCGACGCCGATTGGATGGGCCAGATCTACCGCTTCCTGGGCATGGAGGTGGGCGTCATCGTCCATGGGCTGAGCCAGGGTCAGAGGCAGGCCGCCTACAACTCCGACATCACCTACGGCACTAACAACGAGTTCGGCTTCGACTACCTGCGCGACAACCTGGTCTATGACGCCAGCGAGATGGTCCAGCGCGGCCATCACTTCGTGATCGTCGATGAGGTGGACTCCATTCTGATCGACGAGGCGCGCACGCCGTTGATCATCTCGGGTCCCACAGAGGACCGCAGCGAATTCTACAAGACCGTCGACGTAATCATCAAAGAGCTGATCGTCGACACCAACACCTTCGAGCACGACGAGAAGCAGCGGCAGGTGATCCTCACGGAGGACGGCGCCGAGCGGATCGAGGAGATGCTGCAGGAAGCCGGGCATCTGGCCGAGGATTCAGCCGGCCTCTACGACTCGGCCAACGTCTCGGTGGTCCACCACGTGAACCAGGCGCTTCGGGCCAACGTCCTCTACCTGCGGGATAAGGACTATATCGTCCGCGCCGGCGAGGTGATGCTGATCGACGAGTTCACCGGCCGCATGATGCAGGGCCGCCGTCTGTCGGAGGGCCTCCACCAAGCCATTGAGGCCAAGGAAGGCGCGGTCATCCAGCCCGAGAACCAGACCCTGGCCTCGGTGACCATCCAGAACTACTTCCGCCTTTACGCCAAGCTGTCGGGCATGACCGGCACTGCGGCCACCGAGGCGCAGGAGTTCCTCGACATCTACAAGATGGACGTGGCCGAAATCCCGACCAACCGGCCGGTGACCCGTATCGACGACGACGGCGAGGTCTACCGCACCGCCGCCGAGAAGAATCTCGCGGTGATCCTGCTGATCGAAGACTGCTATCGGCGCGGCCAGCCGATCCTGGTCGGTACCGTGTCCATCGAGAAGTCCGAGCAGCTCTCCGAGATGCTCAAGGCGCACAAGTTCGAAGTGGACGGCAAGACGGTCAACGGGGTCCCGCACAACGTGCTGAACGCCCGCTACCATGAGCAGGAAGCCCTCATCGTCGCCGGCGCGGGCGTGCCCGGCACTGTGACCATCGCCACCAACATGGCCGGCCGCGGCACCGACATCCAGCTGGGCGGCAATCTGGACATGAAGGTCGCCCGCTGGCGCGACGAACAGCGCGGCCTGGGCATCGAGGTGACGCCCGAAATGGCCGTCGAGCACAAGACGCAGATCGAGGCCGAGATCGCCGGCCTGAAGGAACAGGCGCTGGCCGCCGGCGGGCTGTTCGTGCTGGGCACCGAGCGTCACGAGAGCCGGCGCATCGACAACCAGCTGCGCGGCCGCACCGGCCGCCAGGGCGACCCAGGCCACTCCAAATTCTTCCTCTCCTGCGAGGACGATCTGCTGCGCATCTTCGCCGGCGAGCGTCTGGACGGGATCATGCGCACCTTCGGCGTCCAGGAAGGCGAAGCGATCACCCACAAGTGGCTGAACTCCGCCATCGCCACCGCCCAGAAGCGCGTCGAGCAGCGCAACTACGAGATCCGCAAGAACCTGCTGAAGTACGACGACGTGGTGAACGACCAGCGCAAGGCGGTCTTCGAGCAGCGCCAGGAGTTCATGGAGGCCACCGATATCTCCGAGATCGTCGGCGAGATGCGCCTCGACACCATCGAGGACTTCGTCTCCCGTCACCTGCCGCCCAAGGCCTACGCCGAGCAGTGGGATATCGAGGGGCTGGACACCCACATCCAGAACTACTTCGGCCTTGAGCTCCCCCTGGCCGAATGGGCCGCGGAAGAGGGCATCGCCAACGAGGAGATCGAGCAGCGCATCGTTGACGCCGCCAAGGCCCGCGCCGCCGAGCGCGAGACCCAGGTGGGCGACCACATGCGTCAGGTCGAGAAGAGCTTCATGCTGCAGATGGTGGACATGCAGTGGCGCGAGCACCTCATGCACCTGGATCACCTGCGCAACGTCATCGGCCTGCGCGGCTACGGGCAGCGCGATCCGCTGAACGAATACAAGACCGAGGCCTTCTCGCTGTTCGAGAAGCTGATGGTGGACCTTCGCCAGAACGTCACCCGCTGGCTGATGACCGTGGAGTTCCAGTTCGAGGAGCCCGCGCCCCTGCCCTCAGGCTCGATGTTCGAGGTTCACCTGGACCCGCTGACCGGCGAGAACGCGGCCCAGATGGGCGCCCTGCCTGAGGGCCTGCCGGTGGCGCAGCGCCAGGCCCTGCCGGTCTCGGCCCTGCCCAAGGGCTGGGAAGACACTGGACGCAACGCCGCCTGTCCCTGCGGCTCCGGCAAGAAGTTCAAGCACTGCCACGGGGCGCTGGTTTAAGCGCACGGCCCAAGGCAACGCTTTTTGAGGTTTCGCGTTTCCCCATTTAAGCAACCTCGGGAGGGTGGTCCGATCGCCACGTATCGCGCGTATCGAGTCGACAGCAAGCGTCACATCCAGAACGGGACGTGGCTGGAAGCCGCCAACGATGCGGAGGCCAAGGCGCAGGCGTCCGAGCTCTGCGACAAGGACGCACCGGTCATCGAACTTTGGCAATCCACCCGCCTGGTGGACGAGATCGAGTGCGCCGACGCAGGCTGACTCCTAGAAGCTGACCCAGTTGCCGTGGAAGCCGAACGGTACGCGCCGCGGCATCTGAGCCACCCCGATGGGGCCCGCGGCCACGTCCTGCGCTTCGAACACCACCAAGTCGGAGCGGTCCTCTGCGGCGCGCCAGATCACCGCGGTCAGCCAGCCGTCTCCCTCTTGCGCATCGGCGGAACGGGGAGTGAACACCGGCTCGGACGTCAGGTCGCCGCCGTTCAGCTCATAGACCTCGCGCTTGCCGGTCTTCAGGTCCAGGTGGGCGATGGCGCCTTGTCGGATCGTCTTGCCCTCGCCCGGATCGGCTGCGAACCAGCCGTGCCGGTAGGCCCGCATGGCGAAGCGTTCGTCGAAGCGGGGGAACTCTCCGTCCAGGTCGTCCAGCGGCTCTTCCTTGATAACGTCGGAGGTCGCGGCTAGGTCGAAGGTCCAGCGCACCAGCCGGGCCGCTGACCTGTCGCCCGGCGATCCGTCGGCGTTGGGGAACAGGGGCGCCACGTCGTAGCGCATCACGTCGGCGATAATCTTGCCGTCCGCCTCCCAGGCGTTCATCGGGTGGAAGACGTAGCAGGCCTCGGTGTTGAACCAGCGGATGTTGGCCACATCGCCATCGCGGCGCATCACCCCCACAAAGCTGCCCTTCTCCGGCTCCCAGGCGTAGGGCGGCCGCCCGCTCATCGCCCGCTCCAGGCTCCCGGTCAGCGGCAGCACCGGGAACAGCACATGGTTCTCGGTCACCAGGAAGTCGTGGACCATGGAGGAGAACGGCGCCTGGAAGTCGTCGCGCCGCACCACCTGGCCCTGGGCGTCGGTGACGCCGTAGCTCATCCCCGCCGAGAGCGGCATGGCGCCCACCCCGTAGCCGAACCAGAACATCTCCCCGGTGGCCGTGTCGATCTTGGGGTGAGCGGTGACCCGGCCGCGGTAGTCCTCGAGGTAGCCCAGGCTGTCCAGGGACCGCGGGTCCATCTGCAACGGAGCGTGCCCCTCCTCCAGGGCCATCAGCTTGCCAGCGTGCCACAGGATGTTGGTGTTGGCGACGCCGCTGTCGGACCCCATCACGCTGGGGTCGGTGGTCATCGGGTTGCCCAGGCTGCCGAACAGCGAGCGGCCCGCGGCTTTCTCCGCCTGCCAGCGCGGCGTGCGGACGTAACGGTTGCGGTAGCTCACCTTGCCGTCGGCCACGTAGAAACCGTGGACCATGCCATCGCCGCCGAACCAGTGGTGGTTGGGGTCGCGAGGCTCGAACTGCGGGTTGGGCCCGATACGGAACAGCGCGCCGCGCAGGTCCGCCGGTATCTCCCCCTTCACAGCCAAGTCGAAGTCATCCTCCGAGCGCACCGGCGCGAAGTTGCCGGCGAGGTAGGGATTGATGCGCACGTCGCCGTCCATGGCGTCTGCTCCTTTTCCGGGACCGGTCAGGCCGGTCGGATGATGTGTCCGTCTTCGGGCCGCACCCGGCCTCCGATGATGCTGCGGTAGGCGTCCGCCAGGCCCTGTGGGCCCTGATGCTGCACCAGGTTCAGCCAGCCGGCGTCGGCCACGAAGGCGCGCAGCGCCGCGTCGAAGCGCGCGTCCAGCTCTCCAGGACCCCAGTCGGCCATGCGCTTGCGGACTTGGTCGGGGGCGAAGAACAGGGTGGGCGTGGGCCCGGGCGGCGGAGTCTGAGCGGGGCCCGCAGCTTGCCAGTGGGTGACGCCCACGATCAGGCTGCGGGTCAGCGCGGCGCCCAGCGCCGTGTGCGCCGCCAGGGCGATGGCCGCGTCGCCAGCGAAGTCAATGTAGGCGGCGGGCCCGCTGGGTCGCAAGTCGCTGGCACGATCGTAGGGCAGAACGGCGTCGTAGAGTCCCAGCGCCCGGAGACGCTCCGCGTTCGCCGGGGAACTGAGGCCGATCACCTCCAGGCCGCGGCGCCTGGCGAACCAGGCTAGGCCCATGCCGGTCTTGCTAGAGGCGCTGGAGAGCACCAGCTTGGTCAGCGCGGCGTCCTGCGCCAGCAGGTCGTCCAGCAGGAACGAAGTCATCAGCAGCGGCCGCAGCAAGGCACGGTGGTCGTCCAAGGCGTCGTCCGGCGCCTCGGTGTAGGCGTTGTAGGTGGGCGGCAGGCCGGAGCGGTGGGCGGCGGCATCGAGGAACCCCGTGCGGGTCCTGCTGAGCCGCATGACCACCTCGCTCGACATCGGCAGGTAGCCGAACAGGCGCAGGCCCACCGGCGCGTCCGGCGCCGTGCTCTCGATCACCCGGGCGAAGCCCCAGGCCGGGATGCGGCCAAAGCCCTCCGGCGCCGGAAAGAACTTCCAGTACCCGAAACTTTCGCCCATCAGGCCGTAGGTGACGTTGTTGGCGGTCAGGGCCAAGCGCTCCACGGCCAGTCTCGCCTCGCCGGCGTCCAGGGCCGTGCGCCCGGCGTTGCGAACTTCCGTGCGCTGCAAGTCGTTGCGGTCGATGAGCAGATCCCAGGGCGGCATCGCGTGGGCCTTTGTCTTTTCTTACGTTGTAAATTTATTGGGCAAGGTTTAGCCCTTGGCAAGTGTTTTGTTGGCCCGTGAGAGTCGATGCCCCGAGTCCTGTCGCAGACCGATGTCGCCGACTTCCGGGAGCGCCTGTGTGAGGCCGCGGAACGGCTGTTCGCCGAGAAGGGGGCCGACGCGGTGACCATGCGCCAGCTAGCCGCCGAGCTCGGCGTCTCGCCGATGACGCCCTACCGCTACTTCGCGGACAAGGACGATATCCTGGCGGCGGTGCGCACCAATGGCTTCAACCGCTTCGCCGAGACCCTGGAGACCGCCCGCGCCAAAGCCGGCAGCCCCCGGGCCAAGGGCGCGGCCGTGGGCGAGGCCTATGTGACCTTCGCCCTGGAGCACCCGCACACCTACAAGCTGATGTTCGACCTGAACCAGCCGCACGAAGCCAACTACCCTCACCTGGTCGCCGCGGCGAAGCGCGCCCAGGCGACCATGAGCGCCTATGTGGGGGACCTGGTCTCCGACGGCGTGCTGGCCGGCGAACCGGCGCAGATCGGCGCCATGTTCTGGGCCGCGGCGCACGGCGCCGTGGTGCTGGAGCTGGCCGGCAAGCTGCCGCCCGGATCGGCGCGCGACCTGCATCATGCGATGAGTTCGGCCATCGCGCGCGGCTTGCGACCCGGGCCCTAGGTCCGCACCACCCGCGCGCCGGCCCAGCGGTCATAGGTGGGCTCGGGCCGACCGAAGACAAGCATGGCGAGCGACGCCAGAGCCAGCACGACCATCGGCGCCAGCGCCACGGCCTGCAGGCCCACCGGCGTCTTCAGGCCATCGGGCAAGGCCTGCAGCAGCGGCGTCTCGCGCAGCACAAGGGGCCATACGGTAAGCGCGACGGCGGCGCTGTAGAGGACCAGATTGCGGGCGAGCGCCCGCGGCAGGCCCAGACGCCCGAGGTCGTCTGCGACGACCTTCAGGCCCAGCAAGCTCTTGCCCGGGGTCTCGCCGAACCTGGCCTCAAGCCCCGCCGCCAGCAGGATGAAAGCCAGCGGCCACAGGCCGTTGAGCATCAGCGGCCGGACCGCGCGGCCGTCATGGTCGATGGGCTGCACGACGCTGAACACCTGCAGCAGGGTCCCCCGCGCGCCGGCCAGGTGGACCAGCACGTGGCGCCCGCTCTCCAGACCCAGGAAACTGTCGACGCAGCGCGAGGCCGCCACCGGCATCACGCCCGGCAGCGGCGCGCGGGCCTGGGCCGCCTTCAGCGCATCCAGTGGGATGGCGGAAAGGGTCTCGCAGCGGGTGATCGGCAGGAGGGTGGTGGCGCGGACCTTGCCTCCGCTCGCCGTATAGAGGGCCACGGCGGCCAAGCTGCCCACCACGGCGAACAGCAGGACGTCGATGATGCCGGCCGCCAGCCTGCGCCCGATCTGTTCGCCACCCATGCCGCCCTGCCCCCAGCCCGAGGCCGACCTTGACCGCCGCCGCGTCATCCGTCGAGGCTTTGCGCCGAACCCTGAGGTAAGCCGCCATGTCCAAGCCTGCGCCGTTCGAGGTCCGCTGGACCGCTCCCGATGTAGAGGCGGTGCTGGCCCAGGTGCGCGCCTATCCTTGGCCGCCGGCGCCGCAGGTTGCCGACGGCTGGGCCTATGGCTGTGACGCGGGCTACCTGCGCGATCTCTGCAGCCACTGGGCCGACGGGTACGATTGGCAAGCAGCCGTCGCCGACCTCAACCGCTATCCGCAATTCACCGCCCAGGTGGAGGATTACGACCTCCACTTCATCCATGTGGTCGGCGAGGCAGGCGGCCGCCGGCCGATGATCGTCACCCACGGCTGGCCGGGATCGCACTACGAGTTCTGGCAGGTGATCGAGAAGTTGACCTTCCCTTCGCGCTTCGGCGGCCAGGCGGCCGACGCCTTCGACCTAGTGATTCCCTCCCTGCCGGGGTTCGGCTTCTCCTCCAAACCCAAGCGGCCGATTGGCCAGCGCACCACGGCGCGCCTGTTCAACACCCTGATGACCGAGGAGCTCGGCTATTCCAGCTATCTGGCCCAGGGCGGCGACTGGGGCGGGCTGGTCACCTCCTGGCTCGGCCACGACCACGGCGGCCAGGCCCGCGCCATCCACCTGAACATGATGGGGTTTCGCCCGCACGGCGGGCCGCAGACCGACGCCGAGATCGACTGGATCCAGCGCCAGGGTGCGGCCATGGACGCCATGGGCGCCTACTTCCGTCTGCAGGCGTCGAAGCCCCAGTCGCTGGCCTGGATGGGCGCGGGCAATCCGGTGGGCCAGGCGGCCTGGATCGCCGAGCGGTTCCACGACTGGTCGGACCTCACGGCCAAGGCCCTGGACGAGGCCCATCCCAAGGACCGCCTGCTCACCAACATCATGATCTATGTGATGACCGGGGCCTTCACCACCGGCGCCTGGTACTACCGCGGGCTACTCGAGGAGGGCGGCGTGGCCTTCAAGGCGGGCGAGCGCTGTGAAACGCCCACCGCCTTCGCGAACTTCCCTGGCGAGGCCCTCTATTCGGCGCCGCCGCGCACCTGGGCGGACCGCGCCTACAACATCGTGCGCTGGACCGAGATGCCCCGCGGCGGCCACTTCGCGGCCATGGAGGAGCCTGATCTGTTCGTGGACGACGTGCGCGCCTGGGCTAAGGAAGCGCGATGAGCGCCCGCTACGACTTCGCCTCCGACAACACCGCCGCGGCCACCCCAGAGGCCATGGCGGCGTTGAACGCGGCCAACGCCGGATTCACCTCAGGCTATGGCACGGACCCCTTTACCGCCCGGGCCGCCGACCTGGTGCGCGCGATGCTGGACGCCGATGCTGAGGTGCGGTTCGTCGCCTCCGGCACCGCGGCCAACGCCATATCGCTCGCCGCGCTCTGCCGGCCGTTCGAGGCGGCGCTGGCCCACGAGCACGCCCACGTTTGCACCGATGAGACGGGCGCTCCGGGCTTCTTCGGCCAGGGCCTGGGCCTGATCGGCCTTCCCGGCGCGTCGGGCCGGATCGACCCCGCCGCGCTGGCCGAAGCGCTGTCCGCTCCCGACGTCTCCTACCGCCAGCCCGCCGCGGCCCTGTCGCTGACCAACGCCACGGAGTACGGCACCGTCTATTCGGCTCATGCGCTGGGGGCGCTGATCGCGCCCGTAAAGGCCAAGGGCTACGGCGTTCACCTGGATGGCGCCCGGCTGGCCAACGCCGCGGCGGCCGGGTTCGACCTGAAAGGCGTCAAGACCTTAGGCGTCGATCTCCTTGTGGTGGGCGGCACCAAGGCCGGCATGCCGCCGACCGAGGCGGTGGTGATTTTTGACCGCGCCCTGGCGCGCCGGTTCGACGCGCGGTTGAAACAGGCCGGCCAGCTTCCCTCCAAAGGCCGGTTCTACGCCGCGCCGTTCATCGGCATGCTGGAAGACGGCGGCTTTGTCCGCCACGCCGCCCACGCCAACGCCATGGCGCGCCGGCTGGCCGACCTGACGCCGTTCCCCGTGCGCCATCCGGTTGAGGCCAACGGGGTCTTCGTGGAGATGGACGAGGCGGCGCTCGGGCGCCTGCACGCCGCCGGTTGGTTCGCCTACCGGTTTCTCGACGGCTCCGTGCGGTTCATGTGCTCCTGGGCGACGACCACCGAGGCCGTAGATGCGCTGGGCGAGGCCTTGCGGGGCATAAAGTAGCGCCCAGCGGGGGCGGCGGGCATCTACAAGCCGCAATGTGACCGCCACGAGGTCAAGATTTCCTCCGCTGAACCGCGCCTGTGTCCCCCGGAGCGCACTCGACCAGCAAACGGCCGCCAGTGGGGTGCAAATGGTCACACTGTGACGGCTTTGCGTTGCCGACGTGACACTCGCGTGACAGTTTCGCCTCTCGCCGAAGGGCTGGTTTGGGGCGTTCACCGCGCAATTTCTCTGCGCATTCGGACGGCTGGCCGGCCCCGGCCCGTCCGGGTGGCTTTGCCCGGACGCCCCTTGAGAACCGTTCAGGCCGCCGGGCCAAAGGAATCAAAACCGAAATGAAAAGCATGCTTCGATCCGCGTTGCTGGCGTCCGCCGCCGCCGCTGTCCTGACCGTTCCGGGCTTCGCCCTGGCGCAACAGACCGCCGGGCAGGAGGTCGACGTTTCCGAGATCGTCGTCACCGGCTCGCGCATTCGCCGCACGGAGCTGAGCTCGGTTCAGCCGATCCAGGTGATCACCACCGAAACCATCAACGAGCGCGGCTTCACCAACGTCGCCGATGCGCTCAACGAGATGCCGTCCGCCGGCATCCCGATCAACCCGATCGGCGACCAGGGCTCCTTCGGCACCGGCCGCAACTTCATCAACATCTTCAACCTGGGGTCCAACCGCACCCTGACGCTGGTCAACGGCCGCCGCTTCGTTGGCGGCAACCCGGCCTCGATCTTTACCGGCGCGGGCGCCGGCGGCCAGGTCGACCTGAACGGCATCCCCACCGGCCTGATCGACCGCATCGAGACGATCCAGGCCAGTGGCGGTTCGGTCTACGGCTCCGACGCCATAGCCGGCGTCATCAACATCATCACCAAGCGTGAGTACGAAGGCCTTGAGCTCGACGGCCGCTACGGCATGGCCGAACAGGGCGACGCCGAGGCCTACCGCTTCCGCGCCACCGCAGGCCGGAACTTCTTCAACGACCGCCTGAAC
>NZ_JBKJTG010000247.1:0-7619 GCF_046590535.1 Phenylobacterium sp.
AAAGCGGGCGCGGAAGCCGGCTCTGGCACGGCACAGGGGTACCGTCAGGCGAACAGGCTGCCATCGGCGTTGTAGTAGTTGCGGCTGATCAGCGAACCGTCGCGGTAGCCGTCGAGCTGGTAGGCCAAGGGCTGGGTGTCGTAGGTGTCGATATAGCGTTCTGACGCCAGACCGTTGGTGTTGTCAGAGTAAGTCTTTCAGACAACTTCTGTCCGGAATCCGGCGAATGACCGTCGTGGATTTTGCGGGGTTTTTCCATGTCAGCCGCATCCCTCAATGTGGCCCTGCCGGCGCGGAATACTGCATTCGCGACTTAAGTTGACTACTCCAGAGCGTGCTATTGGTCGGACCCCATCCCTGCGGAAGGCGTTGTGGCCAGCGGGCTCGTGCGCCGCACCAACAGGTCGAACAGATGGCGGCACCGACCAGCGAAAGCGTACGTCCGAAACACCTTGCCAAGAGGGGCGCCGTCCACACATGGCGCTTTGCGGCCCAACAGAGCTGTCGTTAGTCTGACGTGATGACGTCCACCACCCCCTTCCGTTACCAGGGCGCCGACGGCGTGCCCCTCGCCGCCTTTCGCTGGGCCACGTCCGACCCGCCCCGCGCTATCCTCCAGCTGGCCCATGGGGCCGGGGAACACGCCGGGCGATATCGCGAGCCGCTGGCGCCCGTCCTTGCGGCCGGGTTTGCGGTCTATGCGGCCGACCATCGGGGGCATGGGTTGACCTCCGGGATGAGCCACCTGGGCGACTTCGGGCCGGGCGGGGCGCCCGCGTGCGTGGCGGACATGGCCGAGCTCTCAAAGCTGGCGCGGGCGGAAAACCCCGGCTTGCCGCTTGTCCTGATAGGGCATTCGATGGGGGCGATGTTCGCCCAGGCCTACTTGCTTGAGCACTCGGGGCTGATCGACGCCCTGGTGCTTTCAGGGACCACGGGGCCGGGACCGCGGCTTCCCGGGGGGCCGAACTCGATTTTCCCGAACCCGCGCACGGCCTATGACTGGCTCAGTCGGGACGAGGCGGAGGTGGACAAGTACATCGCCGACCCGCTCTGCGGCATCCAGTTCTCCGAGGCTTCGATGGCATCGTTCGTAGCGCTGCGTTCGCGGGAGCTTTCAGTCGAGGCGCTGGCGGGGGTGAAGCGAGGGCTGCCGGTCTATGTATTCGTCGGGGACGAGGACCCGATCAACCGGCGGCTGGAGGGCCTTGAGCCGCTCATTGCAGCGTATCGGGGCGCGGGGCTGAGCGTGACCCTGAAAGCCTATCCCGGCGGGCGGCACGAGATGCTGAACGAGACCAACCGGGAAGACGTGGTGCGGGACCTGCTGGCTTGGCTGGAGGCGCACACCTAGAGCATCTCCCGAAAAGTGTGACGCGGTTTTCGGACGAAAATGGCTCTAGCCTCTCGGAACAGGGCGCTCCTTACCTTTCCGCTCCATCAATGTCGCGCCGGGGACCTTCCAGCCGAGCTACCGCAACGTCTCCGACGAGGTTCGTCTCGGGCTCGCCAGCGCCCCGGCCAGGAAGCTCCCACCCAGCTGTAGCCCCGCGGCGTCGATGCTGTGGCCAAGCCCCGGTGATGTGTGCGCTTCGATCTCAAACCCCAGGGCCGTCAGCGACGTCACGGCCTCCCGCAGGGCCGTGAAGGGAACCATCGGATCAGCGTCGCCGTGGACCAGCAGGACCGGCGGCCTTGTCTGCCCTTCGGCTGCCAACGCCTCGGGGTCGACCAGCATCCCCGAGTAGCCGACGACACCGGCCAGCGCGTGGGCGCGGCGCGGCGCAATATGCAGCGCCAGCATCGTTCCTTGGCTGAAGCCCACCAACGCGAGCCGGTCTTCGGTCAGACCGTAGCGGGCGAGCTGGGCGTCGATGAAGGCGTTCAGCGCGGGCGCGGGCTGGCGAACCCCGGCCTCCCGGCCGCCACCTGCCCCGCCTGTCAACGCCCACCACTGAAAGCCGCCCGGCGCGCCAGGGCAGGGTTGCGGGGCGTTGGGCGCGAGGAATACGGTGTTAGGCAAGAGGTCACGCCAATAGGGCGCGAGGGCGATCAGATCATCTCCGTTCGACCCAAAGCCGTGCAGCAAAATGACCATGGAATGGGCGTCGCCACCGGAAGCTGGGGGGACGATTGGGCCGTCAAGGCGGGCAAGCTCAGACATGATCCGGTGTTGAAACGCTGCGACCGCGCGGTCAAGGGCCACCGAGGGCGGCGGATGCAGGGCAGTTCGCTGCGCGCAACTCAGCGCGCCGCCAGGCCTCGATCAGGACTTGGACGAAATCGGCCGCCCGGCGTTCCGGTTCAGAACTAGATAAAGCGGATCGAGGCGATGAACCACGACGAGAGAACGACCCGGAGCAGGGCTTTGATCTGCCTGCTGCCGCTGCTTTTGCTGGCTAGTCCGGCGGGACCTGTTCAGGCTGGGGAAATCCTCAGTGGCGTGCTGGGCCACGATGTTGAGACTCCCCTTACCCTCGGTGGCTATGAAGGTGGCGCAGATCTTCAGCTCGGCTGGCGCGGCGCTCGCATCGGTGCGCTGCGCGTGATTGGGTCGCCTTCACCGTATGTGTTTGGCTCCCTTAGCACCGCTGGGGAGACCAACTTCGCTGCTGCTGGCTTGAGCTGGCGGATTGGCGGCGATTTGTATGTCCGGCCAGGGATCGGCGTCGCGGTTCACGACCGCAAGAGTCTCATAATTGGCGAAGACCGCTTCCGCCGTGACCTAGGATCACGGGTCCTGTTCGAGCCAGAGATCGGGGTCGGTTACCAATTGAACGAGAGGCTTTCGATGGAGGTCACCTGGGTCCACATCAGCCAAGGCCAACTTTTCAGTGCGCAAAATCCCGGGATGGACAGCATCGGCGTCCGGTTGAACTACCGCTTGCGCTAAGGACCGCGAGCTTTTGGCGCGGGCAGTCACCTGCCTCGCACGCCACGGCTCAAAGCGTCAGCGGCGACACGTAGCCGGTAAGCTCGAGGTAGCCGCGCCCGCCAACGGTGCGAACCGCGCCTTCCCAATAGACGGGGCCGCCGGTTTGGCGGCTGTCGAGCTCCTGGTCGTCGAACACCGGCGTCAGTGGAAAGCTCCGCGCGCCCTTTGGCGTGCGCACCTCCACCACACGTTCGACGGGATAGCGCCCGCCCGTGCGCGGGGAACGCCAGTGTCGCGTCGTGGTGAACTGGACATCCCCCGGGCGGAACGTAGTGACCCGTCCGTCCGGGGCTCGCAACGAACCGCCGGCCCAGATCGCGCGACCCGCCCGGTCACGGACCTGGAAGGCGGTCAGAGCCCCGCCGTCGTCGAGGTTCAGGCCTACCCAATCCCATCCCACTGCGCGCGGATCGAGCAGGGTCGACGACCATTCGTGGTCCATCCAGGCCTTGCCGGTCACCGCCACCCGTCGGCGCCCTCGGGCGACCGCGCCGGACACCGCCAGGTGCGGCAGGCTGTAGTAGTGGCTGGCCTGGGTGCTCAGCGGCCCCTTGCGGCTGAACCCACCCTCCCCCTGCAGCAACACCGGCTGGGTCGGGGTGATGACCAGGTCCAGGGCAAACTCCCGGCCTGCCACTTGAGCGGTGAAACGTCCGTCCGCCCCCCGCCGGAACCGCCAGTCGTCGATCGTAACGTCGGCGTCCTCGGTCGAGGCCTGCGCCAGACCTAGCCCTTGCCGGGCGATCCGCCCGTCGTGCAGAAGCCGGCCGACGGTCGGATCGGAGAGACCGGCGTGGGCGAACAGGATCTGGCCCGGGGAGAAGGCGCTGGGGTTCTCCGGATCCACCGCCAGCCGGCTGCGGAAGAAGGTGATCTGGAAGCCCAGGTCGCGGCCCTCCGGCGTCTTGAGCCAACCGGTCACGTACCACCACTCCGTCCGGAACTCGGGGTGGGCGCCGTGATCGCGGGGAAAGCTCAGAGCCGCCCCGGCCCGCACGGCCGGGAACGGCGGGGGCGAGGCGGCCCAAGCCGCCGGCGCGAGCAGGAGGGTGGGGACCGCCAGGACAACTCGCCGAGAGATGCGGCGCATCACCAGTCCTCCCGCACAGCGCGTACGGCGTCGATGGATAGCGCCCGGCGCCCGGCCAGCACCGCGGTGATTGCGCAGGCGGCGACAAGCGCCCCGGACAGGTTGGCGAACAGGCCGAGCGGTAGCCGGGTTTCCATGGTCCAGTGGAAGGACTGCGGATTGACTACATGGATCAGCACTTGGCTCATCGTCAGGCCCAAGCCCAGGCCCGCCACCACGCCGATGGCGCCCAGCAGAGCGCCCTCCACCGCAAGCATGCCGACAATTTGTCGGCGGAGCACGCCCACGTGGCGCAGCATCCCGAACTCCTTGGTGCGCGCCAGGGTCTGGGCGGAGAAGGTGGCGGCCACGCCGGCCAGCCCCACCGCGATGGCGATCGCCTCCAAGGCATAGGTGAGGGCGAAACTGGAATCGAAGAGGCGAAGCGCGACGGCGCGCATCTGCCGCACCTCAATGAACTGCACCTGCTGGGCGAGGTCCGGCGGCAGGGCGGCGCGAATAGCGCGCACCACCTCCTCCCGCCTCTGCGCGGGCCCGAGCGTGACGGACGCTTCGGTGCGTAGCGCATCGCCGGTCAGCCGAGTGTAGTCCGTATCGTCCAGGGCCACCGCCCCCGACTGCCGGGCATAGTCGCGCCAGACCCCGGCCACCATGACCTTGGGCGCCCCGGGAAGCGGCAACACCAGCCGGTCTCCCACCCCCCAGCCATACAGCCGCGCGGCAGGCTCGGAGAGCCAGACCGGCGTGGTCCCGGCGGGGACGCGGGCGGTGCGTCCGATCAGCGGCAGGCTCGCGGCGGGGTCCGCGCGGTCGATGGGCCGAACAACCAGCACGGCGGGGGGCAGATCGGACGACAGGCGCAGCGTTGCGGACTTCTGAAAAATGACCGCGCCCACTCCGGGCGCGTGGGCGATCCGCGCCTGCTGTTCGGGATCGAAACCCCCGCTCTCCACCCGGAACAGCAGGTCGCCGGGAAGGATGTCGCCCAGCCAGTCCTCCACAGACCCGCGGAGGCTGGACACCATCACGCCCATGGCCACCATCAGGCTGGCGCTGGCGACGATACCGCAAAGTGCGACGGCCGCCTGCCCCGGCGCGCCCCACAGTCGCTGCATCGCCAGGTCGACGGGAACGCTGCGGCGACCGATCCGACGCAGCGGCGACAGCAGCCACCGGGCTAGCCAGGGCATCGCCGCCACCCCGCCAGCCAGGATCAGACCAATCGACAGGTAGCCGAACAGGGGCAACCCGCCCACCGGCGGCGCGACCGCTGCCAGGCCGCCGGCCCCCAACAGGCCCAGGGCCCAGCGGACCGACGGCGCGGTGTCCGGGTCAGTAGGATCGCCCAGATCCTTAAGCGCGATGCCGGGCTGAGCGCGGGCGGCCTCGAGCGCGGGTAGCAGACTGCCGACGATCGCGGCCGCGAGGCCGAGGCCAAAAAACAGCAGCAGGGGCCCAGGCTGGACGACCAAGTCGGGCGTGGCGCCCCGGAAGTAGCCGCTGCCGAGATCGCCGCCGAGCAGTCGCAACGTGGCGACCGCGACGCCCTGGCCGAGGCCCAGCCCCAGGAGCGCGCCCACACAGCCGACCAGGCCACCTTCCACCAACACCTGCGCCAGCAGGCCCCGGCGTTCCAGGCCCAATACGCGCAACAGCGCGAACTGCGGCCGCCGGCGGGCGACCGACAGCGATTGGGCGGAGTACACGAGGAAGCCGCCCGTCAGCAGGGCGACCAGGGCCAGCATCTCCAGATTGACCCGGTAGGCGCGAGTCAGACTGTCGCCCCGCCGGACTTCAGAGCGCTGGGTGACGACTTGGGCGTCGGCGGGCAGCGCGGCCCGCAGGTCCGCCTCGAACCGTTCGAGGTTGACACCGGGGGCAAGCTTCACGTCGAGGCGTTGCAGCCGTCCCAGACTGCCGAACCGCCACTGCGCCGCGGCGATGTCGATCACCGCGATTTGCTGCTCCGAGGCGCCTTCCGGCAGGATGCCCCGGACCACGAAGCTCTCGCTCCGCCCGGCGGCGGTGATCACCACCTGGTCACCCGGCCGGGCGCCGCTTGCCGCAAGCGCCGCGCGCGACAGCGCTACGGCGGTGGGATCGAAGATGGCGGCCGCCTGCAATCCGCCGGCGCCGGCCATCCCGCCCGCGGGCGGGGTGAGCAACAGGGGCGTCACCGCCACCGCCCGGAGCGGATCGACCCCCAACACCGTCAGGGCCCCGCCCTCGAAAGATTTGGGCGCCGCCCGGCCGAACCGCGCCGGCAGCTCAACGACCGGGCTGACGGCCGCAACGCCCGGGGTCCGGGCGAGCCGCGGGTAGAGCTGCTCGTTGAAGCCCAGGGGCGTGGTGGCGCGCACCTGCAGGTCGGCGCCCGCGTTCACGGCGCGCACCGCGCGGGCCAGTTCGGCCTGGGCCGAGCCGTTGACCAGGTGGACGGCAAAGCCCAGGGCCACGCCTATGGCGATCGCCAGGGCGGCTATGACCACCCGTGCGGGGTGGGCGCGCCACTCGCCCAGCGTCATCCACGCCAGCGCCGTCCGGCTGACGGGCCGGCGCTCAGCGATCATCGCGTGGGACCAGGCCGTGAACGGTGAGGGTCAGTCGCCGATCGGCCACCGCCGCCGCGCGGTCCGAGTGCGTCACTAGGATCGCCGCCGCCCCGGACGCGCGCACCTCAGCCACGAACAGATCCAGGACCCGGTCGGCGGTCTCGGGGTCCAGATTTCCCGTGGGCTCGTCCGCGAGCACCACCGTCGGACGGTGCACCAGGGCCCGCGCCACCGCGACGCGCTGCAGTTCCCCGCCGGAGAGCTGAGACGGACGCGCGGCCTCCCGCCCCGCCAGTCCAACGGCGGCCAGCATGGCGTTGGCGCGCCCGATCGCCTCGGCCGCACCTACCGTCTGCAGCACCAGGGGCAGGGCGACGTTCTGGGCCAGGCTCAAGTGGGGCAGGATGTGGAAGGCCTGGAACACGAAGCCGATCCGGTCGCGCCGTAGGCGCGTCCGTCCATCGTCGTCGAGGCTCTCCAGCGCCACGCCGTCGATCGCCACGCTGCCGCCATCCGCCCGGTCGAGGCCCGCGGCGAGATTGAGCAGGGTCGATTTGCCGACCCCGGACTCGCCCATGATCGCCACAAGCTCCCCCCGGGCGACACAGAGATCCAGCCCGTCGAACAGGACCCGCCCGCCGGGGACGGACTTCCGCAGGCCCGTCAGGAGGAGCGCGGGCGGCGGCGGGAATCCAATCATCGCCTGAGACTAGAAGGCGCCGGGGTCGGGCGCCAACGGCATTGTCAGCCCAGAAAATTGGCGGGCGGTTAGAACGTCCCAGCTAGCCGATGGTGATGACCCGCTCCGCCAACCCGCTTCGCTCTTATGGCGCGGCCCTGAGGGAAATCGGCTGGTGGTGATGGAATCCTACGTGACAAAGACGCCGGACAAGGCGGCCACCCTCACCTTCATCAAGCCAGCCATGAAGGAGATCGGCAGCACCTAAGGAGGTGGGCCGCTGGCTGAACAACAGGGCGGAGAACTCACACCAACCGCTCCGACGACGACAACGGGCGATGGAGCGATTTCGGAGGATGAAGA
>NZ_JBKJTG010000008.1:0-31872 GCF_046590535.1 Phenylobacterium sp.
CTTCACCCATTGGCGATGGCATCTCGACGAGGTCTACGTGAAGATCAACGGCCAGATGCACTACCTCTGGCGCGCCGTGGATCACGAGGGCGAAGTGCTGGAATCCTACGTGACAAAGACCCGCGACAAGGCGGCCGCGCTGGCCTTCATCAAGCGGGCCATGAAGCGCCACGGCCAGCCGCAGAGGATCGTCACCGACGGTCTCAGATCCTACGGCGCCGCCATGAAAGACATCGGCAACGGCAAGCGCCAGGAGGTGGGCCGATGGCGCAACAACAGGGCGGAAAACTCACACCAACCGTTCCGTCGACGAGAGCGCGCCATGGAGCGATTTCGCAGAATGAAAACGCTTCAGAAATTCGCCACCGTGCACGGCACGGTCCACAACCACTCACATGGGGATTTCGAGGTCAAGGCGGGGGTCAATTAAGGTCGAGCATAGCTTGCCTCCTTCGTTCAGGATCCTGGTCTGAGCCTGCATTCATGACGCGACCTGTTCGCCAGGCCGTTCAAACTCACATCCGGTCGCCGGTCGGGCCGGCCGCACCAATTTCCCGCTTTCGGCGGCAGAGGCTCAGGGGGACGGGACCATTCTTCAATTCGGCATCTCAGCCATATGGTTGTTCGGTCCGCCCCGCCTGGATCCAGCGGAATTGATCGGATTCCGCGGATTGGAAATACCGGGGGTTTAATCCTAAGCGGCGGTCAAGACTGCGCCCTCCAGGACCACGCCCGTCGTTACAAACTGCCACAGCGCAACGAGCAGCTTGCGCGCCAACGCCACGATCATCACGCGGCGGTTTCGTCCTCCGATGGCCCTGGCTCGGTCCTGGAACCACAGCGTCAGAGCCGAACGGGGCTGATGCCGAAGCCAAAGCCAACTGAGTTGGATCATCGTCGTTCGCAGGCGGGCATTTCCGGACTTGGTGACTCCCTGCTCGCGCGACACCGCGCCGCTCTGCCATGGCGTTGGGGCCAACCCGGCGTAGGCGGCCAGTTGTCTTCGGTTGTCAAAATGCCGGAAGAGACCCTCCGACCAGAGGACGGCTGCAAACTCGGGGCCGATGCCCCGCAGGCGCTGTAGAATGACAGGCGGCGCCTGGGGAGCTGATGCTTGAGAGGACAGCAGGGCATCGCGCTGCCCCTCCACGGCCTTGAGGTGATCAAGAATGAGTTCGAGCCGATCGAGCTCGCGACTGATCCGCTGTTTCAGGTGCATTGGAAGTCCTCGCCCATCGCCGGTGCTTATCGCCTCGAGTTGGTGGCGGCGGTCACGGCGGACCGGCTCGTAGCCCATCACGCCCTGAGCAAAGAGAAGGCCTTTGATCCGGTTGACGTGTTGGACACGTTCGGCCGTGAGTGACCTGCGCTCACGACAGATCTGGCGACGATCCTCCTCCTCTGGCGTTGGCGCCTTCACCATTGCACATACACGGGGCTCCCCACGCTGGTAGGCCAGCAGGGCTCGGACCAGAGCCTCCCCGTCGATGCTATCCGTCTTGGCGCGTCGGCGCCGACGGGACGTTGCTATCGAGGCAGGATCGACAACGTGGCTTTCTATCCCCTCCTGCTGCAGCCTGCGGTGAATCCAAAACCCGTCCAGGCCTGCCTCATGAATGGCGATGATCCGGAATGACTTGCCGGTGCGGGTGAGCGCCTTTGCTTGCAATTGACCGAACCGCTCGAGTAGGCCCGGCACGTCACCACTGGGCAGTTGGTGCTTCGACATCTTTGCTCCACCGCCGGGCGACAGCGAAGTTACCAGCCAGGTCGATTGGCTGAGCTCCAGGGAGACGAATATGGCGCCGAGATCGGTATGCACGGCGGCTGGCTGCTGAGCAGCGGAAGCGATCAAAGACATGGCTCTCTCCAGGTTGGACGATCTGCGAGTCCACCCTGACGAGCGGATCGCGATCCAGCCCCATGGGATCTTCAATCAGGAACGCCACCTCATCAGCCGAGACCTCTACCGCGAACGGCGCTCAGCCGCCCTGGCCGAGTGGCGCGCGGTCATGGGCTGAGGCCAGGTCGGGGTTGGGGAACCTGCGCCCACCTGGAGACGAGTTGCCGTTTGACTGACACCACCAGCGATGAGTCATCCCGAAACTTGTCTCCGCGGGCGTGCGCTGAGCGGTGGAGCTGACAGGACTCGCATTACCCGGTCGAAAAGCCGGTTTCGTGCATGGGTGCCAACAAAGTGCCAAGCTGCGCGCGCTGACTCTTAATCAGCGGGTCGTAGGTTCGAATCCTACTGCACCCACCACCGAACGCGACCTGAACAACGCGCAGCCTAGGTGCGGTCCGTCAGGCTTTGTGGGTGGGATCGATCCAGGCGACGCCTTCGGGCGGTTCGGCCGGTTCAATGTCGAGGTTCACCACCACAGCGTCGCTGTCGCTGCGAACAAGGACGCAACTGAGCGCCTCATGCGTCGAGGCGTTGATCTCCTGATGCGGCACGAAGGGCGGGACGTAGATGAAGTCGCCGGGTCCAGCCTCGGCCACGAACTCCAGCTTTTCGCCCCAGCGCAGGCGGGCGCGACCGCTCACCACGTAGATGACGCTTTCCAGGGGGCCATGATGGTGAGCGCCGGTCTTGGCGTTGGGGTGGATGTGGACCGTGCCCGCCCAGAGTTTTTCAGCGCCCATGCGGGCGCGGTCGATGGCGGTCGCCCGCAGCATGCCAGGGGTTTGCGGCGTGGCGCCGTCAAGCTGGTCTCCCGGCACGACGCGGACGCCTGAGTGCTTCCAGCCGTCGTCGGGTACGTGGGGGTCGGACACGCGGCTATTCCGTCGAGATGATGTGCGGGATGAAGCGGGCGTTGTTCTTGGTCACCGGGCTGGCGTCTTCGCGCACGCCGATGCCGGCGGGCTTGTCGCCCACAATCCAGGCGCCGACCACGGGATAGCGGCCGTCGAACTGCGGCGGCGGCTCATAGGCTTGGCGAATCCAGCCCTCGGCGCCGTAGCCCTCGTCCACCACCGGTTCGGACAGGCCAGCGCCGTGCACCTCGATATTGGCGCCCTCTCGAGAGAACAGCGGCTTTCGCACATAGCGCCCGCCCAGGGAGGCTGCGGCGGGATCGTCCTCGAAGAAGGCCGGCAGCAGGTTGGGATGGCCTTCGTGCCGTTTCCACAGCAGCGGCAGGATCGCCTTGTTGGACAGCACCGCCTTCCAGGGCGGCTCCAGCCAGCGCACGGCCGCGCCCCGCAGGTTGGGGGCGTAGCGTTCGCGCAGCATGTCTTCCCACGGATAGAGCTTGAAGGCTGCCTTCAGCACGAAGCCGTCGCCGTCGACGAACTGGCCCTCGGCGTTCAGGCCGATGTCGCGCATGGCGACGAAGGCCGTCTCCAGCCCGGCCTGGGACGCCAGGTCCTCGAAGAACCGCACGGTCTGGCGATCTTCTACGGCCTCCGCGTCGCTGGCGAACTGCATGAAGCCGCCGTCAGGGAAGATCTGGGCGAAGCGGTCGCGCAGGTCGTCGAACAGGGTGTTGAACTGATCCGTGCCCGGCGGCAGGGCGCCGGACGCCAACATGTCCTCCAGCCACAGCCACTGAAAGGTCGCCGCCTCGAAGGCGCTGGTGGGCGTGTCGGCGTTGTACTCGTAGAGCCTGGGCTTGCCGCCGGCCCCATAGGCGAAGTCGAACCGGCCGTAGAGCGAGGGTTCCCGCCTGCGCCAGGACTCGGCGACGAAGTCCCAGTTCTCGCCCGGGATGGCCAGGCGGCTCATCAGCGCCTCGTCGCCCACCGCATCGTCCACCAAGGCCAGGCACATCTGGTGCAGCTCGGCGGCGGCGGGCTCCAGGTCGTCCTCGATCTCAGCCAAGGAGAAGACGTAGGCGGCGGATTCGTCCCAATAGGTCGCGCCGGCGCTGTGCCAGACGAAGCCGACCTGTTCGGCCTTGGCCTGCCAGTCGGCGCGGGGCGTCAGGTTGAGGCGGCGCACCTAGTCGTCCAGATTGCGCAGTTCCCGCTCGCTGGGGGTCGGCGCCGCCTGCTCGATCTGCAACGGCTCGCCGGGCGCCGCCAGGGCGGGGGTGATCTTCGGGGCCGTCAGGCGGGCCAGAACATCGTCGGCCGTGCCGTGGCCCGGCATGATGCCCGCGATGCGCAGCTTCTCGTCCAGGTCGGCGCCGGTGCGACGGTCCTCAAGTTCGCCGGCCGCGCGGATGCGCTCGCCGCGGATCGCCTGGCGTTCCTTGATGCGAGCCAGGCTGTCGGCGGCGGAGCCCAGGGCCGCCCCCGCGCCGGAGCCGCTGGCGGCTACGGCGGTCTGGGCGCGCTGGACGCTTTCGTTGACCTTCACCACCTCGACTTCGCGGCGCAGGGTCTCGATGCGCCGGTCGGTGGCGGCGACCGCCTGGTGGATGTTCTCCTCCGCGGCCCGCATGTCGGCGATCTGCGGGTCCTTCAGGCTCACGTCGCCTTCCAGGTCGGCGATGCGCTGGGCCACTTGGCGGGCCAGGTCCATGTCTCCCTTGCCGACGGCGGCCCGGGCGCTGGTCTCGTACTTGGCCACCTGGTCGCGGAAGCTCTTGACGTCGTTCTCGAGCACCCGGCGGCGGGCCACCAGGCCTGCCAGGTCGTCGCGGGCCTTGCCCTGGGCGATGTCGGCGTCGCGCAATTCCTGGTCGAGGATGCGGATAGCGTTGCGGTCCACCACCGCGGCGCCGGCGTCGTGGGCGCCCGCGCGGCCCAGGGTGAACAGCTTGCTCCAGAGGCTCATGGGAGGATCCTTCAGGTCTGGATTTGGGTTCAGGCGGCGGCGGAGAAGGAGGTGCGCAGGTCGGACGCGGCCTCGATGGCGTTCTGCGCCAGGGTTCTAAGCTCGATGACGATGGTGTCGAGGGACGAGGTGGTGGCGAGCTCTCCGAACAGCTCGTAGTAGTCGCGCTCACCCACCGTGCTGATGCCAAAGTTGGACAGCGGCACGATCTTCTGGGCCTTCAGCAGGAACTCGTTGAAGGCGTGGCGGTCCTCCTGCTCGTCCACCGGCCAGAGCAGGACAGAGGCGGCGATCTGCTGGTCGCCGGCGCTGACGAAGATCTCCAGGTCGCCAAAGTCGCGCATCACCACCACCATCACCGGCTCGGCGCCGTCCATGATCCGCGTGGTCAGTTCGCCAGCGGTGAGCAGGGGCGAGGCCTCCAGGGCGGCCTTCAGGCTTTCGGCGGTCCAGGGCGTCGATTCGGTCATGCGCGGGCTCCAGGGCGTTGCAGCTCTTCATATGGTATCGCCCGCACTCCGCGCCAGCTAGATCGCCGCCACTTTGGCGCCCAGGTCGGACACGTCTATGTAGGAGGGTGACCTCGCCGTATGCCGGGATACTTCCATGTTCGATCGCCTGTTTGGCCGCAAGTCCGCCGCCCTCGGCCCGCCGGCCCTGCCTGTGGTGCGCAACGTCACCATCGGGCGCACGGTGATGGTCG
Source organism: Phenylobacterium sp. (assembly GCF_046590535.1). Lineage (GTDB taxonomy): Bacteria > Pseudomonadota > Alphaproteobacteria > Caulobacterales > Caulobacteraceae > Phenylobacterium. Next base: position 5,430 of record NZ_JBKJTG010000008.1, read on the forward strand.
ACACCCTGGCGTGGCGCCGCTTCGGGACCGAGACCCACTTCCCGCTGGACCGCGACACCCTGCAGATCGTGGCGCAGGGGATGGTGGCGCTGGACGCCGGTGACTTCGTGCATCGGTTCTACACCGACGACCATGTGATGCTGCAGATCGTCACCAACGACCGGGAGGGCGCGGACCTCACCGACATCACCCTGTTCATGCCGTGGGAGAGCGCCTATCCGTCCACCCGCTCGGACCGCGAAGCGTGGATCCGCAGGCTATCGGCGGGGACCTTCGACGCGCCGGGGCTGCCCACCTTCCAGCGCCTGTGGTTCGGCGCCGACGCTGGCGAGCAGGCGCCGGTGACCTTCTGGGAGGACCTGCACGACGACCGCGACGGCCAGGCGGACCGCAAGATCTTCCAGACCTGCATGCTCTACCAACGCGAGCTTGGCGCCGGCGAAGGCCGCGAACTGCTGCTGGCGCTCACCCAGGAGGCCGACGGCGAACCGGTCAGCCATGAGCTGATGCTGGGAGTTCCGCTGGAGGTTGGCGAGTTCCGGGTTTAGAACTGGGTCCAGCTGCACTCGGGGAGCCGCCATGTACCTGCCGGACGATTTTCTCGCCAACGCCCTGGCCTTTCTCGTGGCCTTCCTGGTCGCAGGCGTCTTCACCATCGCCTTCAAGCTGATCTACCAGGCGATCACCCCCTACAAGGAAAGCGCGCTGATCCGGCAGGGCAACGCCGCCGCCGCCATCGTGCTGGGCGGCGCCCTGGTGGGCTATGTCCTGCCCCTGGCCTCGGCGCTGGCGAACACCTCGACCCTGCTGGAATTCTGCGCCTGGGCGACGCTGGCCGGCGTTATCCAGATCGTCAGCTTCACGGCGATCCGGATGACCGTGATGAAGGACCTGGCCGAGAGGGTGGAACGCGGCGAGATCGCTCCCGCCCTATACCTGCTGAGCATCTCCATCGCTGTCGGCATTCTCAACGCCGCCTGCATGACCGCCTGAGCCTGTAAGCCTTCGAGGATTTTGCGATGAAGCGCTCAAAGTCGGTTGTCCTGACCAGCATCATGGCCTCTGGCGGCCTGACGCTGGCGGCCTGCGACGCTACGCCCTTGGGTGCGGCCAGCTCCACCTGGCTGAACCCGCCCGCCGCGGTCGCCACCCAGAAGCCCGAGGGCCGCAGCTACGCCAGCCTGGACGCCTGCCGGGCGGCCAACGAGGCGCCCGACGACCAGTGTGCCACCGCCCTGGCGGAAGCCGAGGCCCAGGCGCCGAAGTTCAGCGACCAGCAGAGCTGCGAGGAGCGCTACGGCGTCGACCAGTGCGTGCCGCGCAACCAGGGCGGCGGCAGCTTCTTCACCCCGCTCTTGACCGGGTTCCTGGTGGGCCAGGCGCTGAACAATTTCGGCGGCCGTGGCTACTACGGGAACCGCTTCGACAACCGCGACGGCGGTTACTACGGCTCGGGCGGCCGCGGCGGGCGCGACTATGTCACCGGCCGGTCCGACAGATACGAGGCGCCCGCGCGCGCCCAGAGCCGCAGTTCGGTGATCTCCCGCGGCGGCTTCGGCGGCGGCGGCGGACGGGGCTACGGCGGCTAGTCGAGGGTGAAGTTCGAGGCCAGGACGCAGCGGGCGACGGCGCGCGGGGTCGATACGGTCGCCGGCCTGCCGATCCCGGGCACGAAGTAGAAGTCGCCCTTGGCGGTGGTTACCTTCAAGGCGCCCGGGCTGGTGAACTGGCACACCGGATAGGTGTCGAGGCCGCGGCCCCCGTCGTAGGCTATCGGGCTGCAGCTCACGTGGCCCGATGCCCGCCACATTACCGCGCCGTCGTAGCTGAGCGGGTTCTTCACCTTGAGGCCCCGGGCGGCGAACGCCTGCGCGGTCATGGCCGGGCACGGCGGGCCGTTGATCAGGGTGGCCTGCGCCAGGGCCACCGCCTCGCGGCGGTTCTTCTGCAGGCTGAGCAACACGGTGACGCTGGGGACCGCCAGGGCCACGACCGCGGCGACCGCGATCACCAGCCGCTGGCCTCCGGTCAGCCTGCGCCGGGCGCGCACGCCCAGGTCTTTGCCCATCCTCGCCGCCTTCTGCTTGCCGGCGTCATCCAAGGCCGCCCGTCCGGGCCTTGGCAAGGCCTCACGCGGCCTTGGCGATCCGCGCCTTCGTCTGACCGGCGGGATTGGAGAAGGCCAGCACGCCGTCCTCGATCGCAGCATACTTCAGGCTCATCAGGTCCAGGGCGTAGTTCTGGTTCAGCTTCCAGGGCGCGCGGGTCCCCTGCTTAGGGAACTTGTCCATGGCGCGGGTGACGTAGCCGGAGGAGAAATCGAGCCAGGGGGCTTGCCCGATGGTGGGGTCTGCGTTGTGCGGCGTGGCCTGGCGGTTCCCGGTGGCCTGCATGTGGTTCAGGACGCGGCAGACGTAGGCGCAGGTCAGGTCGCACTTCAGGGTCCACGATGCGTTGGTGTAGCCGAAGGCCGAGGCCAGGTTCGGCACGCCCTCGTACATCATGCCCTTGTAGCTGAGCGTCCGGCCCGGATCGATGCGGCGGCCATCGACGGTCAGTTCCAGCCCGTTCATCACCTGCAGATTCAGGCCGGTGGCCGTGACGATGATATCGGCGGGCAACTCGGCGCCGGACTTCAGCTTCACGCCGGTCTCGGTGAAGGTCTCGATGTGGTCGGTAACCACCGAAGCGGTCTTGGCGTTCAGCGCCTCGAACAAGTCAGCGTCGGGGACCAGGCAGAGCCGCTGGTCCCAGGGGTTGTAGGTGGGCGTGAAGTGGGTGGCCACGTCGTAGTCGGGGCCCAGGGCGTCCTGCACCATCTTGATGATACCGGCCTTCACCTGAGCGGGCTTTCGCCGGGCCATGCGGAAGAAATACATGCCGAACAGCACGTTGCGCCAGCGCACGATGTCATAGGCCAGCTTGGCCGGCAGGCGGGCGCGCAGCCAGTTGGCGGCCTTATCCTCCGCCGGGCGCGAGACGACGTAGGTGGGCGAGCGCTGCAGCATGGTGACGTGGGCGGCGTGCTTGGCCATTTCCGGCACCAGGGTCACAGCGGTGGCGCCCGAGCCGATCACAACCACGCGCTTGCCGGCGTAGTCGAGGTCTTCCGGCCACTTCTGCGGATGGACGGTGACGCCCCTGAACCGTTCGGCGCCCGGGAATTCTGGGGTGTAGCCGCCCTCGTAGCTGTAGTAGCCGCCGCACAGGAACAGGAAGTTGCAGGTGAGCCGCACCGGCTTTCCTGCGTGGGTCGCCTCCACTGTCCAGACGGCGTCCGCGGTCGACCAGGCCGCGCGGGTCACCTGGTGGCCGAAGCGGATGTGGCAGTCGATCCCGTGGTCGCGGGCGGTCTCGCGGACGTAGCGCAGGATCGAGGGACCGTCGGCGATCGCCTTGGCCTCAGTCCAGGGCTTGAAGGCATAGCCCAGGGTGTACATGTCGCTGTCGGAGCGGATGCCGGGATAGCGGAACAGGTCCCAGGTGCCGCCGATGGCCTCGCGGCCCTCGAGGATCGCATAGCTGCGGTCCGGGGACCGAGTCTGCAGGTGGTAGCCGGCGCCGACGCCCGAGAGGCCCGCCCCCACGATCAGCACGTCGAAGTGTTCGTTCGCCATCAGCCGGCCTTCCACGAAGTCGCGGGCGACTCTTAACTTATCGTCGTTCAGGTACCAGCGGAATCGTCCCGGCCGGAGTGAGACAAAAAACCCCGCGAGGCGCGAGCCTGCGGGGTTCTTGCGGATCGTGTGCTGGACCGCCGCGGGCTGGCGCCCGCGCCGGTCCGGGCGCCCTACTTCAAGTGCTGCGCCAGATGCTTGTTCATCTCGAACATGCTGACCCGGTCCTTGCCGTGGAAGACGGGCTTCAGCTTGGCGTCGGCCACGATCTCACGCTTGTTCTCGGGGTTCTGCAGGTTGTTCTTCTTGATGTAGTCCCAGATTTTCGAGACCACTTCGCCGCGGGACAGCTGCCCCGGGCCCACCACAGCGGCCAGTTCGGCCGACGGTGTGAGCGGCTTTTGCAGGGCGTTCATCTTGGTTCCGGTCGTCGCCATGGGGTCCCCCAGCTATAATTTTCCGCGCCGCCCCAAGCATTCAGGGGGTGAGTCGCTTGAGGTATCCTAACGCGGAGTGCGCCCGGCGCCACCTCCTCAAGCGCGCCAAGGCGTCGCGGGGCGCATTTTCACCCATTCTCGCTGGATGAGGCGCCCTCCGAGAGGCCCGCGCGGGCCTTGATCCGCCCCCGGCAGTCGTCCAGCAGGCGCGCCGCCACATCGGTGTCGGAGAGCGCCCGCGACAGGGCCACGGCGCCGGCCATCTCGGCCATCAGCGAATTGGCCAGGCTGTGGCGTGCGGCGTCGTCTCCAGGCGGCAGCCAGCCAGCGATGCGCGCGAGCATCGCCGCCACGCCAGCATCGAAGGCTTTGCGAACCGCCGAGCCCTGCCGGGGCAGGTCGCCGGCCAGGATGGCGATGGGGCAGCCGCGCTCAGGGCTGTCGCGGTGGGCGGTGGACACATAGGCGTCGATGAAGGCCGCCAGCGCGGTCTCGCGGTCCATGCTCTCGGTGAGCCGCCCGAAGCGCCGGTGGCCTTGGTCGAAGGCCTCCGCGATGGCGGCGACCACCAGGGCCTGCTTGTTGGGGAAGTGGGCGTAGAAGCCGCCGTGGGTCAGATCCAACTCGGCCATGATCTGCGCCACGCTGACCCCCTCCGGGCCCCGGGCGCGCACGGCGCCGGCGGCGGCGCGCACCAACCGGCGCCGGGTCTCCGACTTGTGGGTTTCGGCGTATCGCATGCGGCAGCCTCGTTATATGACGCATATAATTTCATGTGCCCGAGTCGGGCAAGCTCAACCATTCCGGTCGATACGGGCACGCCGCGACCCGCGCGCGAGCCTGGCGGCAATGTAGAGGCGGTGGGCCCGGCCGCGGGCCTCTAGATGGCGAAGTCGAGCACGTCGTCACCGCCGGCCGTCTGGCGCGCAGGCATCCGTCGGCCTTCCATCTGCGCATGCAGGCGTCGCACCCGCCGGCTGGCGGTGGTCTCGAAGGTCCAGGGCAGGGCCGCGTGGACCAGGCAGGCCAGTCCGGCGGCGATCAGCTCCAGGCCAAAGTTCGAGGCGGTGACCGCATGGTCGGCGTAGGTCTCGCCGACCGCGTGCGGATGGTCGGTGAATTTGGCGAACATGGCGGCGATCCTCGCTCCGGACAGGGGTGAACACTGCCGCGGTTTGGTGACCAGATCATTATCGAACTGGCGCGTTATTGCTGGTCTGCGTAGAAACAAATTCTACTTTGAGGGGCCGAGTGATGGATTTTGTTCTCGACGCCGCCGACCGGCGCATCCTGCGCGAGCTGCAGGCCGACGCGACCCTTCCGATCGCCGAACTCGCCGAACGGGTGGGCCTGACGCAGACGCCTTGCTGGAAGCGGGTCAAGCGGCTGACCGAACAGGGGGTGATCGAGCGGCGGGTGGCGATCCTCGACCGCGAGCGGCTGGACCTCTCTCTGGTGGTCTTCGTCTCCGTCCGCACTAGCCGCCACGACGAAGCCTGGCTGGGTGAGTTCGCCAAGGGCGCCTCGGCCCTGCCGGAGGTGGTGGAGTTCTATCGGCTGTCCGGGGAGACCGACTACCTCCTGAAGGTGGTGGTCCGCGACATCGCCGCCTATGACGCTTTCTACAAGCGGCTGATCGCCGCCGCCCCGCTCTCCGACGTCAGCTCGTCCTTCGCCATGGAGCAGATCAAGTTCACCACTGCCCTGCCCCTGTGAGGTGCGCGTTGACTTAGACGCCGTCCGACCCCCCAACTTGCGCCTGGAGACCGGGAGGGAACTGGCTGTGACCGCGTGGACCATCGCCGACGTCTGGGAAGCCATCGCCGGGGCCCAACCGGACCGACCGGCGCATATCCAGGGCGACCGGGTGGTCAGCTGGGGAGCCTTCGACGCCCACGCCGACGCCCTGGCCGCCCACCTGATCGCCCAGGGCCTCGACCACCAAGCGAAGGTGGCGGCCTTCCTCTACAACGGCCCGGAGTACCTGGAGACCTACTTCGCAGCGTTCAAGGCGGGCTTCGCACCGGTGAACACCAACTACCGATACGGCGCCGAAGAGCTCTACTACCTGTTCGACAACGCCGACGCCCAGGCGGTGGTGTTCCACGCGGGCTTCGCGCAGACCCTGGAGCCGATCCGCGGCCGGCTCTCCAAGGTGAAGGCCTGGATCGCGGTGGCAGAAGCGGGTCACGCTACGCCGGACTGGGCCGACGACTACGCGACGATCGTCGCGCGCCCGCCCACCGAACGGCCGGTGACGGCGCCCTGGGGCCGCTCGCCGGACGACCTCATACTGCTCTACACCGGCGGCACCACCGGCATGCCCAAGGGCGTCATGTGGCGCCAGGACGATATCTTCAACGTCACGGGGGCCGGCGGCCACGCGGTGATGGGGATCGCGCCGATCGCGGGGGTCGAAGAGGCCGCCGCTCGGCTGGAGGCGCCGACCCACACCCGCCCGACCTCCCTGGTGGCTTGCCCGCAGATGCACGGCACCGGCCAGTTCTCCTCGTTCATCGTGCTGGCCCTGGGCGGGACCGTGGCCACCCTGCCCTCCCGGAAGTTCAATCCCATCGAGCTGTGGAACGAGGCCGAGCGCCTGGGAGCCGACACCATCGTCATCGTCGGCCTGGCCTTCTCCACGCCGATGCTGGAGGCGCTGGAGGCCAACCCGGGCCGGTGGGACCTGTCGTCGGTGCGGCTGATGAGTTCGTCCGGCTCCATGTGGAGCCAGGAGAACAAGCGCGGCCTGCTGGCGCACGCGACCAACGCGGTGATCTACGACGCTTTCGGCTCGTCGGAGGCGGTTGGCCTGGGCGTCTCAGCCTCCACGCCGGGGGCGGAGGCGCAGACGGCGGCCTTCATGATCGGCCCCAACTGCGCGGTGTTCACCGAGGATGGCCGCCGGGTGACGCCGGGGTCGGGCGAGCGCGGCCTGGTGGCGGTGACCGGGGCCCTGCCGCTGGGCTACTACAAGGACGCCGAGAAGACCGACAAGACCTTCAAGGTCATGGAGGGCGTGCGCTGGAGCGTGCCCGGCGACTGGGCGGAGGTGAACGAGGACGCCACCCTGAAGCTGCTGGGCCGAGGCTCGGTGTGCATCAACACCGGCGGCGAGAAGGTGTTTCCCGAAGAAGTCGAGGAGGCCCTGAAGACCCATGTGGCCGTACGCGACGCCGTGGTGGTGGGCGTGCCGGACGCCCGGTTCGGCGAGCGCATCTGCGCAGTGGTGGAGGCCGAAGCCGGCCAGCAGCCGTCGCTCGCCGAGCTCTCGGAGCACGTCCGCGCGGGGCTGGCCGCCTACAAGGCGCCGCGGGAGCTGGTATTGGTCGACAGCATCGGCCGCGCTCCCAACGGCAAGGTCGACTACAAGGCGATCAAGGACCGCGCCCTGGCGGTGCTGGGGGCCGTGGCCTAGAGCCTGTCGTCCGAAAACCGCGTCACACTTTTCGCAAGATGCTCTAGCGCCGGGGTCGGGGCGTGTTCGACAGACGGGTCATCAGCAGCGCGGCGCGCTGGGCCTGGACGTCCAACTTGCCGAGGTCGGCCGTCTCGCCGGGCGCATGGGAACCGCGCCCAGGCAGCCCCAGGCCCACCAGGCCGTCGATGCTGGACACGAAGGCGATGTCGCCGGCTCCGCGGCCGGCGGGATCTCCAGTCGCCATTTCCGGCAGGTCCAGGGTGCGGTTGACCTCGTTCAAGGCCGCCAGGAGCGCCCGATTGCCGTCTGTCGGCGCCATCGCCGGATAGCCGGTGTCGTCAAAGATGATCTTCGCCTCGGTCCGTGGCAGGTGTCGCCCGACGATGGCGCGCATCCTGGTGCGTACGCGGTCCTCCTGCGCGTTAGAGAGTGTGCGGATGTCTCCCACCGCGATGGCCTGGGCGGCGATGACATTGGCCTTTCCGGTGGCCGAGCCTTCACTGCCCTCGCCGTTCACCGCGCCACTGGCCCCCCCCACGATCAGGCCCACGTTGTAGGTCAGGTTGGGCTCCGGAAGCTCGCGGCGGAACTCGTCGAGAATCCGGGTCAGCTCATAGACCGCCCCGCAGCCCGAGCTCTCGGTACAGACGCCCGAGGAGTGGCCGGAGCGTGCGGTGGCGGTGATGGTCCAGGAGTTTGCGGAGCGCCGCGCGATGGACCCGATGTCCTTCCCGCCGCTCTGCGCCAGGCCTTCGAAGTCCAGCGCCAGGTCGGCCACCTTGCCGGCGGCGATCAGGTCTGCGCGGGCAAGGGCCAGCGGGCTGCCCGGCTTCTCCTCATCGCCGGTGAGCACCACGGTGATGTCGGCGGCCTGCAGCGTTCCGGCGGCCTGCATGGCCCGAAGCGCGGCGACCATGACTACCAAGCCGCCCTTCATGTCGCCGACGCCTGGCCCCTCGACGGTGTCGCCGCGCCGGGTCCAGCCCTGGAACGGGCTGTCGGGCTCGAAAACCGTATCCAGGTGACCAATCAGCAGCATCCGCTTGCCGCGTCCGTATCCGCGGTGCTCGGCGATCAGGTGCCCAGCGCGCTTTGTGGCGCCCATGGGGACCCAGCGCACGGTGAAGCCCAGCGGCTCCAGTTCCGCCCGCATCAGCCGGCCCACCCGCTCGACGCCCGCGAGGTTCAAGGTGCCGGAGTTCACCTTCACCAGGTCCTCCAGCAGCTTGACGTGGCGCTCGTGCTCGTCGCGGACGGTCTGCACCATCCGCCCCTCCGCGGGGTCCCGGGGCGCGGCCAGCGCCGGCGTGGCGGCGGCGAGGGCGGCGAGCGCCAACAACAGCGCGCGAGCGCCTGCAAGTCGGGTCATGGGCAACTCCGGCGAGAACAGATCAGCCGCGGTCGCCGCCGAGGCTGCGGACGAACTCGACGAGGGAGGCGCGTGCGGCGCCCCTGGGCAAGGCGGCGTAGGCGCGCAGCAATTCCAACGCGCCAGGCTCGGCCAACAGGCCGGCGACCTCGTCGATGGCGCCGCTGGCCGGGGAGACATCGCCGAACATCTCCGCCACCGGCGCCTTCAGGGTGGTGGCGATGCGGGCCAGCATGGAGGCGCTCACCCGGTTGGCGCCGCGCTCATACTTCTGAATCTGCTGGAAGGTGACGCCGGCAGATTCCGCCAGCGCCTGCTGGGACAGCCCGCGGACTTTGCGCAGCAGCCGGATGCGCGCGCCGACGGCGAGATCGATAGGATCGGCTAGCGCATGGGGTTTGCGGGCCATGAGGTCTCCGGTACAGCGGGAAGGGTGGATCAGCCGGGGCGGCGCGTCGCGCCATCGGCGGGCGGGGCCCAGGCCTCGGTAGACTGCGACGGGTCCGAGATCACATAGCAGGCCTCGGCGATCGCCATGCCAACGGCCCTGCGAAGCTGACCCAGGACCGGGGTGTCACGTTCAAGCGCCATCAGCTCCTCCTCATAGGTGGAGAGGAGTTCAACCAGGTTCTGAGCCAATTGCTTGGCGCGGTCGGGGTGTTGACTCACCAGGGCAGCCCTTCAGCTTGCCGCAAGCCTTGAGCATAGCGGCGGCGAATGCAAGCGATGGCCGCCGGTCCCTAGTTCGCCGCGATCGCGCGCGCCGCAGTCTGCGCCGCGATCACCGCGCGGCTGTCCCGCTCGGCGATCCGCCGGAAGGTAGCCAGCGCCTGCCCCACGACCTGGTCCATGTTGTAGTAGCGGTAGGTGGCAAGCCGGCCCACGAAGTGGACGCCCTGAGTGCCCAGCGCCAGGGCCTCGTAGCGCTTGTAGAGCGCCTGGTTCTCGGGCCTGGGCACGGGATAGTAGGGGTCGCCGTCGGCGCGCGGATACTCGTAGGTGATCGAGGTCTTCGGCGACGACTGGCCGGTAAGGTGCTTGTACTCGCTGATCCGCGTGTAGGGGGTGGCCTCGTCGGGATGGTTCACCGTCCCCACCGGCTGGAACCACTCGCGATCCAGGGTCTCGTGGCGGAAGGCCAGGCTGCGGTAGGGCAGCTTGCCGTAGCGGTGGTCGAAGTATTCGTCGATCGGGCCAGTGAAGATCAGCCGATCGTAGACCGTGTCCTGCCGCGCGTCCTCGAATTCGACGCCGAGTTCGAGGGTCAGGCCCGGCTGGTCCAGCATGTTCTGGAACATGGCCGTGTAGCCATCGGCGGGCATGGCCTGGAACTTGTCGGTGAAATAGCGGTCGTCGTCGTTGGTGCGGGTGGGCACCCGCGCGGTTACTGACTTGTCCAATTCCGACGGGTCCACGCCCCACTGCTTGCGGGTGTAGCCGCGGAAGAAGGTCTCATAAAGCTCGCGGCCCACCTTGGAGATGACCACGTCCTCGGAGGTGCGAATCTTCTCCACCGGCTCGGCGCGGCTCTGCAGGAAGGCTTCGGCGTCGGCGTCGGTCTGCAGGTTCACGCCATACATCAGATTCAGCGTGGTCCGATTGATCGGCATGGGGACCAGCAGGCCCCCCTTCACCGAGGCCAGCACACGATGCTCGTAGGGCCGCCACTTGGTGAACTGCGACAGGTAGCCCGACACCTCCTCCGAGTTGGTGTGGAAAATGTGCGGGCCGTAGCGGTGCATCAGGACGCCGGCGGCGTCCTTCTCGTCATAGGCGTTGCCGCCGACGTGCGGACGCTTGTCGATCAGCAGAACCCGCTTGCCGAGCTGGCTGGTGAGGCGCTCGGCCAGCACCGAGCCGGCATAGCCCGCACCGACGATCATGTAGTCGAACGGCTTGTTGCGCGACGCCGGCCGGATCGCGGGCGCGGCGACCACACCGGCCTCCGCCAGGATTTCACTCACCGCCCGGTCGTGTCCAGCCAGGGCGCGGGAGACCTCCAGGTTCATCCGGGCGAAGGTCTCGTCCCAGGACAGCGCCGACAGCGCCGTGTCGACGGCCTTAAGCCAATCGCCCTTGAGGCGAGAGAGCCCCATGGCCTGGTCGCAGGCGGCGATGAATTCCTCTGGGGTGGAGGCGATCTTGACCCCTTCCAGTTCGCCGTAGTGGCGCACCACGTCGACGATCGGGGTGGAAACCACCGGCCGCCCGCCTGCCAGGTATTCCGGGGTCTTGGTGGGGCTGATGAAGCGGGTGGACTCGTTGATGGCGAATGGCATCAGGGCCACGTCCCAGCCACCCAGGTAGCCGGGCAACTCGCCGTAGGTCTTGCCGCCCAGGTAGTGGAGGTTGGGCGCCTGCGGCAGGGTCGCGGGGTCGATCTTCACCACCGGACCGACGATGACGATGCTCCAGTCCGGCCGGGCGGCGGCGAGCGCTGCGATGAGCTCCAGGTCCATGCGCTCGTCGACCACGCCGTAGAAGCCCAGGCGCGGCCACGCCAGGGCGGCCTGGTCGGCCGGCTCCTCGCGCAGCACGCGGGCCTTGGCGAAGTGGTTGCGGTCGACGCTGGAGGGGAAGGGGTGGATGTTGGTGTGGCGGTCGCGCTTGGCCTCCCACAGGCTGTAGCCGCCGGTGAACACCACATCTGCGGCAGCCATCAGCTCACGCTCCAGGATGGTCAGTTCCGCCGGAGCGAACTTGAAATTGGCCAGCTCGTCCATGCAGTCATAGACGGTGCAGACCGCCTCCAGGTGCCGCGTGAAGCTCAGCATCATCGGCGTGTAGTACCAGCGGATCAGGTCGCCCTGGTTGGCGCTGAGCATCTCGTCGAGCAGGCTGCGAAGGGCGTCGTCGCGCTGATCCGCGTCCAAGCCGTCGGCCAGGACCGGGGTCACCCGGATCACGCCGCTGTCCGGACACACACGACTTTCGAGGCGGGCCGGCGACCCTTCGGGGGCGCCCACCGGCTCCTCCCAGTAGATCACCGACCGGTCCTTGGCGAACCGGGTCATGAGATGCTGCGGACGCTGGAACACGAAGTCCCAGCGCAGATGCGAGAAACAGATCAGGGTCTGGCGACCACGGAAACGTGGTCCTGCATTCGCAGGCAGAGACGCAGGACGCGCGTCGCTCTGGAACCACTGAGTGTTCAAGGCGCAATCCTCTTTCTGATGAAACGACACGGAGCCCGACGCAGGAACGCCCGGTAGCAGCAAAGGTTCCCCCCTCTTTGCTCAGGATTTTCTCAAGTATGTAGTAATGGGAAGATGTAGCGCGCTTGCGTTGCACGCTCTTTAGCACACATCGGCATCCCGACTGACTAGACGGCCGCCTCGGCGCCGTGCTGCTTGCCCGCGCTACGCCGGCCGGAGCCATAGCACGGACAGCGCTCCCAACGAAGCGCGTCCGCGACGATCCGGTCCAGCGAGGAGGACTTGGGCGTCCAGTCAAGCAGGCTCCCGGCGCGGGCGACGTCAGCCACCAGGCTGGCAGGATCGCCGGTCCGGCGGGCGCCAATCGTATAGGGGACCGGGCGGCCGACGGCGCGTCCCACCGCCCCGACCACCTGCAGCACCGAGGCGCCGTAACCCGTACCGACGTTGACGGCTTCAAATGCGCCTTGCGGCAGATCGGCCTCGAGCGCTGCCACGTGAGCCGCGGCCAGGTCGTTTACGTGGATGTAGTCGCGAAGGCAGGAGCCGTCGGGCGTGTCGAAATCGGTCCCGAACACGGTGAGCGGCGGCCCCTCCCCCAGCGCCGCAGCGATGGCTAGCGGGATCAGGTGGGTCTCCGGCTCGTGGGCTTCGCCAATAAGCCCGGAGGGGTCGGCGCCCGCGGCGTTGAAGTAGCGCAGCGCCACGGCGGTGAGGCCATAGGCGGCGCACTGGGCCTCGATCATCCGCTCGCAGGCCAGCTTAGTGTCGCCATAGGGGCTGGCCGGCGCCTTGACGGCGTCCTCTGGGATGGTCTCCAGCGGTCCGCGCCCGCCCTGGCCGTAGACCGCCGCGCTGGAGGAGAACACCAGCCTGCCCACGCCATGCTCACTCAGGGCGCTCAACAGGGTCACCGTCCCGGCGACATTGTGCTCCCAGAAGAGGTCCGGGCGGGCGACGGAGCGACCCACCTCGATCAGGCCGGCGAAGTGGATGGCGGCGGTGACGCCGTGAGCCTGGATGGTGTCCGCCAGCGCCCGGCCGTCGCGGATGTCGCCCTGCACGAAGTGGCCCCAGCGTACGGCCTCGCGGTATCCGGAACTCAGGCTGTCGTAGATGACCGGCGTCAGGCCGCGCTCGTGCAGGGCCTTGGCGGTATGAGCGCCGATATAGCCGGCTCCGCCTGTCACCAGCACGGCGGCCTCAAGTCCCCGATCCATGGCGCTACAATTCCCACGGCGGTCTGCGGTTCCGACCGCGCAGCTTGGCTTTGGAACGAACCCCGCTCCGGCCCGCTTAGGTTGAGGACGAGAGGGGAAGCCGGGCCTGATGCGTGCTCTAGAGCTGTGGGGCGGTCACGAATGCACCGTCAACCGGATCGGCGACACGTTCCATGACCAGACTGTGCGGTCCGGACACCAGCATCGCGCCGACGACCTGGAGCGGTTCGCCGACCTCGGCGTCACGGCGTTGCGCTACCCCGTGCTCTGGGAGCGCGTGGCGCCGGGGCGCCCCGACCAGTGCGACTGGGGCTGGACCGACAAGCGGCTGAACCGCATCCGCGAGCTCGGCATGCGGCCCATCGCGGGACTGCTGCACCACGGCAGCGGGCCGGCCTACACTGACCTGACCGACAAGGCTTTCGCGCGGGCCTTCGGGAACTACGCCCAGGCCACTGCCGAGCGCTATCCCTGGATCGCCGAGTGGACGCCGATCAACGAGCCGCTGACCACGGCGCGGTTCTCGGCGCTCTATGGACACTGGTATCCGCACCTGGCCGACGAGCGAGCGTTCTGGGGGGCCCTGCTCAACCAGATCGACGGAACCCGGCTAGCCATGCGGGCGATCCGCGAGGTCAACAGCAAGGCGCGGCTGATCCAGACAGAGGATCTGGGACGGACCTATTCCACCAAGGCCGTGGCCCACCAGTCGGACTTCGACAACATCCGGCGCTGGATGACCTGGGACCTGCTGTGCGGGCGGGTGACGCCGGAGCATCGCCTATGGGCGCGGCTGGACCACTTCGGCTTCGGCGAGCGCCTGCGGATCATCGCAGACGACCCCTGCCCCCCCGACGTGATCGGGGTGAACCACTACCTGACCAGCGACCGCTTCCTGGACCACCGGTTGGAGCTCTATCCGCCCGAGCGGCGCGGTGGAAACGAGTTCATGGCCTTCGCCGACGTGGAGGCGGTGCGCGTCGCCCTGCCGGCCCCGGGGGGTCTGGAGGGCGTGCTGGAGGAGGCCTGGGCCCGCTACGGCCTGCCGCTGGCGGTGACGGAGAGCCACAATGGCTGCACCCGGGAGGAACAGGTCCGTTGGCTGCGCGAGGCGTGGGAGGTGGCCGGCCGCCTCAGAAAACGGCATGTGGATGTGTCTGCGGTGACCGCTTGGGCGCTCCTGGGCACCTTCGACTGGAACAGCCTGCTGACCCGCGACAACGGCCACTATGAGGTAGGCGCCTTCGACGTCCGCGCCGACCCGCCCCGACCCACCGGCATCGCCGCGGAGGTGGCCCGGCTGGCCCGCGGCGGCGAGCCGCATCCCGCGACGCAAGGGCCGGGCTGGTGGCGGCGCGACATCCGCATGGCCTTCCAGCCGGTGTTCCGCACCGTCGACACACCGGAGCCGCGGGCCGAGTGGCGCACGGAGGCTGGCCCTTCGAGACCGCTGCTGATCACCGGCGCCACCGGCACCCTGGGCAAGGCCCTGGCGCGGGCCTGCGAGTGGCGCGGGCTGGACTACCGGCTCACCGGTCGGAGCGACCTGCCGCTGGACGACGCGACGGCCATTGCCGCGGTGCTCGATGCAGCGCGGCCCTGGGCGGTGATCAACGCGGCCGGCTGGGTGCGGGTGGATGAGGCCGAAGCCGAAGCCCACGCCTGCATGGTCGCCAACGCGGACGGGGCGCTCCGGCTAGCGCAGGCCTGCCATGCGCGGGGCCTGCCTTTCGTCGGCTACTCCAGCGACCTGGTGTTCGACGGCCGCAGCGACCGGCCGTATCGGGAGAGCGACGGGTCGGCGCCGCTCAGCGTCTACGGGGCCAGCAAGGCGCGGGCGGAGGCCGAGATCCTGGCCCTGCGCGGCGGCGTCCTGATGATCCGAACCGCGGCGTTCTTTTCCCCCTTCGACCCGCACAATTTCGCGGCCAATGTGATCCGCACCTTGGCGGCCGGCCACGCGATCGCCGCCGCCGAAGACGTGGTGATCTCGCCCACCTATGTTCCGGACTTGGTGGACGCCACCCTCGACCTGCTGATCGACGGAGAAACCGGCCTGCGGCACCTAGCCAACCGGGGCGCCGTTACCTGGGCCGACTTCGCCCGGATGCTGGCGGCGGAGTTGGACCTCGACCCGGGGCTGGTGCGGGGAGCGCCCGTAGAGTCGTTCGGGTGGCCGGCGGCACGGCCGGCCTATGCCGCGCTGGGCACCGAGCGCGGATGGGTGATGCCAACCCTGGCCAACGGCATCGCCCGCTACGGCGCCATGGTGCGACACGCCCAGTTCGCCTCGGAGGCCGAGGCCCTGGCCGACGGCGGCCGGCCGGACCTGTTCGCCCGTCCCGGCGCGCTGGCCCGCTAGTTAGCCCAGCGGCTTCTGGTAGCTGTCGCCGTCGCCTTCCAGCGCCACCAGGTCGTCGTCCTCCTCGGACAGCAACTCGTCCAGCGCATCAATGATCTCGTCGAGCACCTCGGGCGCCGCGGCGTACTCGGTGGTCTCGCCGTTGTCGTCCACGAGGCTGAGGGCGAAGTCCTCCTCGCGCACGGTGATCGTGAACTTGGCCAGCTGTTTCATTGGTGGGCTCCCTTGGTTGCAGAGGAAAACCCCTGGGCGAAGGGATCGTTCAGCGCAAGACGCGGGCGGCTTCGACCACACGGCGGGCCTTCCGCACCGTCTCCGCCACCGACTGGCCAGGGCGATAGAGCTCGCCGCCGAGGCCGAAGGCGCGGGCGCCGGCCGCCCACCAGTCGGCCAGGCTGTCGGGGCCCACGCCGCCCACCGCCCAGACCACCGCCTCCGGCGGCAGAACGGCCTTGAGCTGCTTCAGGTGGCCTGGGCCATAGGTGGCGGCGGGGAACAGCTTCAGGTGCCGCGCACCGGCGCCCAGAGCCTGGAAGGCCTCGGTGGCGGTGGCGAAGCCGGGCGCGGGGTCGACTTTCAGGGCGATGGCGCGGGAGATCACATCCCGCGATGTGTTGGGAGACACGACAACCCGCCCGCCGACTGCGGCGACCGCGTCTACCTGATCGGCGGTGAGCACCGTGCCGGCGCCGACGGCCATGCGGTCGCCGAAGGCCTCGGTGATCTGGCGGATGCTCTCCAGCGGGTCGGGGGAGTTCAATGGAACCTCGACTCCCAGGACCCCGGCCTCGAACAGCGCCTGGGCGTGGTCCAGCGCCTCGTCCGGGGTGATCCCGCGGACGATGGCGACCACCGGGCATTGCGCGAGCGCGTCGTCGAGGGTCATGGCGCCTCTCCCATCCGGTGCAGGGCGAAGAGGCCGGCGACGGCGGCAGCCTCGCCGTCGAAGGTCTCTGTCTGGACACCGCGCCTGGCCAGGGCGCGGGCGTAGAGGCCGCAGAGCCTGGGATCGCCCAGCAGGGCCACCGGCTCGGCGCCCTGGCAGCCCAGCAGGCGCGGCGTGGCGGCCACCTCGGCGCCGATCAGCAGGCCGGAGAGGTAGCTGGGGGTGCTGTCGGCAGGACGGCCCTGCCCGACCACCCGGGCGCGGGCGGTGAACAGGCGCGCGGCCAGGGCGTCACCTTCGCCGGCGGCGGCGAGGCCCTCGTCGAAGGCGACAGCGTCATCGGGGGCCGCATCACTCTTCAGGACGCTGTGCTTGCCGAGCACCGCGAACAGCTCGCCGCTCATGGCGGTGACGAAGCGGACCAGGCGGCCATCCTCCACCAGCATCCACTTGGGGTGGGTGCCGGGGTGGCAGACCAGTTGGCGGCCGCGGGCGCGCTCGGGATACTGGGCCAGCCAGCCGAACAGCTGGGTCTCCTCGCCGCGCATCACGTCGGTGGCGCCGGTGAAGCCCTCGCAGCGCATGCCGGGGACGATGTGGACGGGCTGGGCGCCGGCCTCGACGTGGGTCATGGCGCGGGCGAGATCGCCGAGGCCGCCCGGGCATTCGGCGTAGGGGGCGACGGTCCAGCCGAGGTTGGAGCCCACCATGCCGCAGAGGATCGCTGGCAGGCCCTCAGCGTCCAGGGCCGGCTGGACCTCATCGGTGAACCGCCGGGCCGCCTCGCCGGGCGCCAGCCGCGAGACCCCCAGTTCGAAATCGCGGTCGGCCAGGACCCGGCCATTGGCGTCCAGAGTCCAGGCGCGCAGGTTGGTGGTGCCCCAGTCGCAGGCCAGCAACGCCGCAGCGCCCATCAGGTCCGCCCCGCGTCGATGACCAAGTTCTGGCCGGTGACCATGCGGCTGTCATCGGCGGCCAGGAACAGGGCCAGCCGCGCCACGTCGGCGGGCAGTAGTCGGTCCTTCAGGGCCACCTGTTTCGCCCAGTCGGCCTCGGCCTCCGGCGTGAGCCAGAGCTGAAGCTGGCGCTCGGTGATGACCCAGCCGGGGGACAGCGCATTGACCCGGATCCGGTCGGGGCCCCACTCTCGGGCGAGCCCCTTGGAGAGCGAGTTGATCGCCCCCTTGGCGGCCACGTAGCCCGCCATGTCCGGCGGGCCGAACAGGGCGTTGATGGAGCTGAGGTTGATGATCGAGCCGCCACCGGCAGCCTTCATCATCGGGTAGACGGCGACCGACGCCAGCACCACCGGGTCGAGGTTGACGGCCAGGCCGCGGCGCCAGGCTGCCGGCGTCAGCCCCGCCGCCGGATGCCGGGTGTCGTTGGCGACGTTGTTGATCAGCACGGTGACGGGGCCCAAGGCCTGGCCGGCGTCGCGCACGGCGGACTGCAAGGCTTCGGCGTCGGTCACATCGCAACCGCGGAACCAGGCGCCGTCCAACCGCTCGGCGAGCGCGCGGCCTTCGGCCTCCTGCAGATCCACGAAGGCGACGCAGGCGCCCTGGGCGTGGAATTCCTCCACGAGGCAAGCGCCGATGCCGGAGGCTCCGCCGGTGATGAACACCACGCGGTCCCGCAGGCTGGGATAGCTGGCGAAGGCCATCAGTGGGACTCGCGGGTCACTTCGGCGCTGGACTTGCCTACCAGGAAGTCGAGGTCAGCGCCCGTGTCGGCCTGCATCACCGTGTCGATGTAGAGCCGATACCAGCCGCGGTCGAACTTCGAGGGAACCCTGGCGGCTTCCCAGGCAGAGCGGCGCCGGGCGAGTTCGCCGTCGTCCACCAGCAGATCGAGGGTGCGGTTCGGCCCGTCGAAGGCGATCTCGTCGCCGTTCATCACCAGGGCCAGAGGCCCACCGGCCTCGGCTTCCGGCGAGACATGCAGGATGACCGTGCCATAGGCCGTGCCGCTCATCCTGGCGTCGGAGATGCGGACCATGTCGCGCACGCCCTTGGCCAGCAGCTTCGGCGGTAGGGCCATGTTGCCGACCTCCGGCATGCCCGGATATCCCTTGGGACCGCAGCCCTTGAGCACCAGGATCGAGGTCTCGTCGACCTCCAGGTCCGGGTCGTCGATGCGGGCGTGGTAGTCTTCGATGTCCTCGAACACCACCGCGCGGCCGCGGTGGGTGAGCAGCGCCGGGGTGGCGGCGCTGGGCTTCAGGATGGCGCCTTGCGGACAGAGATTGCCCTGCAGCACCCAGACGCCGGAGGACGGCCCGATGGGCGCCTCGCGGGTCCCGATCACGTCGCGGTTCCAGACGTCGGCGGCGTCGGCGATATCGCCCTGGGTGTGGCCGGCGACGGTCACCGCGCCGCGGTGGAACACCTCGCCCATCTCCTTCATCACCGCCGGGCAGCCACCGGCGTAGCAGAAGTCCTCCATCAGGTACTTGCCCGACGGCATCAGGTTGACCAGCAGCGGAACCTCGCGGCCGATGCGGTCGAAATCGTCGAGGCTGAGCGGCACGCCGACCCGGCCGGCCAGGGCCAGCAGGTGGATCACCGCATTGGTGGAGCCGCCGATGGCCGCGTGCATCAGGATGGCGTTCTCGAAGGCCTCGCGGGTGAGGATCTGGGAGATGCGGACGTCGGCCTTCACCAGTTCGACCATCCGCCGGCCTGTCATGTGGGCCATGGTCTTGCGACGCGCGTCCACCCCCGGCAGCGAGGCGTTGTGGGGCAGGCTCATGCCCAGGGCCTCCACCAGGCTGGCCATGGTGGAGGCCGTGCCCATGGTGTTGCACACCCCGTGGCTGCGGCTCATGCCGGCCTCGGCGCCCATGAAGTCGGCCAGGGTCATCTCCCCCGCCCGCACAGCCTCAGAGAAGCGCCAGACGTCCGTGCCGGAGCCGATGTCGCGGCCCTGGAACTTGCCGTTCAGCATGGGGCCGGAGGAGACCACCATGGCCGGCAGGTCAACGCTGGCGGCGCCCATAAGCTGGCCGGGCGTGGTCTTGTCGCAGCCGCCCAGCAGGACCACTCCGTCGATGGGGTTGGCGCGGATCGATTCCTCCACCTCCATGGCCAGCAAATTCCGAAAGAGCATGGCGGTGGGCCGCATCTGGGTCTCGGGCAGCGACATGGCCGGAAACTCGATGGGCACGCCGCCGGCCTCCCAGACGCCGCGCTTCACGTATTCGGCGAGGTCGCGCAGGTGGAACTGGCAGGTGACCAGCTCCGACCAGGTGTTGCAGATGCCAATGATCGGGCGGCCGTCGAAGACGTGGTCCGGCAGGCCCGTGCCCTTGATCCAGCTCCGGTGAATGAAGCCGTCGCGATCCAGCTTTCCGTAGCTCTTGGTGCTGCGCAGGGGTTTGTCGGCCATGCGGGTCCCTTCGTGGATGACGCGTCGGACTAACCCTTGAGCACCGCCGCGGGTTCAGTCGTACATCACCCGTCGAAGAGCGGCAGCGCCAGCCCTTTCACGCCCGGCTCGAAGGCGAACAGGCCGCCGGCCAGGGGCTGATCCGCCCGGGCCTGGGGCGACAGACCGTCCCAGGCGCTGGTGACGTAGAGGGTGGCGAGGTCGGGACCGCCGAAGGCGCAACTGGTGGGCTGCTCTACGGGCATTTCGACGATGCGGTCGATGGTTCCGTCCGGCGCGTAGCGCACGATCCGCCAGCCGCCCCATTGGGCGTTCCAGAGGAAGCCGTCGGCGTCGATCGCCGAGCCGTCCGGGCTGGCCGCCTGGCCACGGGTGTGGGCGAACACCCTGCGGTCCGCAAGCGCCCGGGCGTCATGGGCGAAGATCGTCTGCAGCTTGGAATCCGCCAGGTAGAGCGTGGTGGAGTCGGCGCTGACCGAAATGGTGTTGGCGATATGGATTCCGCCCAGCACCCGTTCGGTGCGTCCGCCGGGATGGGTGCGGTAGATGTCGCCCGGCCGCGCCCCACCGTTGTCATCCATGGTGCTCCACCAGAAGCGGCCCTGCGGATCGATCTTGCCGTCGTTGGTGCGGAAGCCGTCGCCGAACTCGAAGGGCTGGACGACTTCAAGCGTGCCGGCGGCCGTGTCGAACGCCGCCAGACCCTTTTCCGTGGCCAGCAACAGCCCGCCGCCGGCTCGTGGGGCTGCGGCGCTTGCGCGCATTTCCAGTGGCCAGGACCCGGTGCGGCCGGTGGCGGGCGCGTGCCACGACAGGCGTTTGCCCTTGATGTCGAACCAGTAGAGCCGCCCCTCGCGAGCCGCCCAGCAGGGACCTTCTCCAAGGCGATCAGAGGCTTCGACCACAAGGCGCACGTCCATCGGATCTCCCACACTCACGCTAGCCGGCGAATCGCGTGGATGTTTTTGCGAACACTGCTGTCGCAGCCCTGCGACATCCTGACGTCGGCGTTTGGGTTCCGTTCAGAGTCTTGGGACCACTATCCTAATCGAAAGAATCGGGAGGGGATCCCAAGCAATGTCGGCGCCGAGTTATTCTGACCTGTTCGCCATCCGCCATGAGCGGGACTATGACGAGGAGATCGCCGTGGGCGACCTCGTCAGCACCGGCCCAAACCTGTTCCCGCATTTCGAGGTGGTGGCCGTGCATGGGGACAAGGCCTGGGTGAGGAACGTCTCAAACGGATCCGACCACTTGGCCCTTGTCGGGCGCTGCCGGAAGATCAATGGCCAGCCCTACGCCGTCGCCGCCGAATAGGCCTTCCCTCGGTCGGGTCGCCGGCCGAAACTCTTTGAACCCAGCCGGCCAGCCTGGAGTTTTCCAGCTATCCGGGGCGGGCCTGTTCGCGCGGCTATCTGAGAGGATGCGCCAATCACCGCCTTCATGTTCGCCACCGGGATCGAGAACTCGATCCCCAAGATCCAGAACGGCAGCATCCGCGTCGACCAGATGGAGTCGTGCGGCCACTATCGGCACTGGCGAAAGGACTTCGACCTGGTTGAGGAGCTGGGCCTGAAGTTCCTTCGCTACGGCCCGCCGCTGCATACAACCCTGATCGGCCCCGAGCAGCACGACTGGGAGTTCGCCGACGTGGTGTTCGGCGAGTTGCGCCGCCGCGACATCGTGCCGATCGTCGACCTCTGCCACTTCGGCGTTCCGGACTGGCTGGGCGACTTCCAGAACCCGGACTTCCCGGAGATCTTCGCACGGTATGCCGCCGCCTTCGCCCGGCGCTTCCCGTGGGTGCAGCTCTACACCCCGGTCAACGAGATGTTCATCTGCGCCCAGTTCTCCGCCAAGTACGGCTGGTGGAACGAGCAGGGCACCACGGACCTGACCTTCGTCACCGCGATCAAGCACATCGTGAAGGCCAATGTGCGGGCGATGCAGGAGATCCTGAAGATCCGCGCCGACGCGATCTTCATCCAGAGCGAGTCCTCGGAATACTTCCACGCGGAGAACCCCGCCGCCATCAAGCCGGCCGAGATCGAGAACTCCAGGCGCTTCCTGTCGCTGGACCTCAACTATGGCCACCGCGTGGACTCGGAGATGTACGAGTACCTCATGGACAACGGGATGACCCGGGAGGAGTACCACTTCTTCCTGGGCAACTCCCTGCATCACCACTGCATCCTGGGCAACGACTACTACTGGACCAACGAGCACCGGGTCTCCGCCGACGGCGGCAGCCGCGCCTCGGGCGAGATCTTCGGCTACTCCGAGATCACCCGGCAGTACTACGAACGCTACCGCCTGCCGGTGATGCACACCGAGACCAACATCGCCGAGGGACCGAACGGCGACGAGGCGGTGAACTGGCTGTGGAAGCAATGGGCCAACGTCTTGCGGGTGCGCAACTCCGGCGTGCCCACCGTGGGCTTCACCTGGTACTCGCTCACCGACCAGATCGACTGGGACGTGGGCCTGCGCGAGGTGAACAACCGGGTCCATCCCGTCGGGCTCTATGACCTGAACCGCGAGATCCGCCCGGTAGGCATCTGTTACAAGCAGCTGATCGCCGACTGGGGCGAAGTGCTGCCCACCCAGAGCGTCTGCCTGTCCGTGCCCATCGTGAAGCCTTCCGAATACCAGGAGCCGGCGTCCGAGCGCCAGCGGGCCGAAGCCCGCCAGCTGCGCGCCGGGGAGATCGCCGACAACATCCAGGGCGACGCCGCCGCCAGCCGATGAACCGGCCACCACAGATCGGCGGGGCGCCGCCCGTCACGATCCGGGGCGACCCGCCACCGCACGGCCCCGCGTTCCTGGCCGCCGACATCGCGCCGAGCCGCGGCATGATGCTGTTGCAGGCCAGGCTGCGCCTGCCCTCCGGCGAGGTCGTCGACGCCCTCACTTCCCCTGCGCCGGCCGACGCTGCGCGGACGCTGGACGGCGGCCCGGCGGACTTTGCGGGGAACCACGCCTTCAGCTTCGGCGGCGCGATCCTGGCGCCCTACGCCAACCGCATCCGGGGCCGCGCCGTGCCGGAGCGGCGAGAGATCGAGACGCTGGTGGACGGCAAGATCATGCGCCTGCCCCGCAACTGGGGCGGCAAGGCCACAGGCGCCGAGCAGTACGCCATGCACGGCCTGATCCTGAACGCCGCGGTGACGGACGATCAGCCCGGCGCGGACATCCTGACCGGGACCCTCGATGCCGGCGGGTTCGCCGGGCGCTGGCCCTCGCGCACCGAACTCACCTTCGAATGGCGGATTGCGCGGGGCGCGCTCAGCCTGAAGATCACCGCGCGCAACACGGGGACCGAAGTGCTGCCGATCGGTCTGGGCTGGCATCCCTACTTCGCCCTGCCAAGCGGCGACCGGCGCCAGGCGCGCCTGCGGCTGCCGGCGGCCAGTCGGGTGGAGATCAACGACTATGACGAGGTGCTGCCCACCGGCCGGCTGCTGGCCGTGGCGGGGACACCCTACGACTTCAGCGCCGAGGGCGGCGCCGCGCTCGGCGGCCTCTATCTGGATGACTGCTTCACCGACCTGCAGCGGGAGGCCGGCCTGGCGGTGGCGGAGGTGGTCGATCCAGCGGCTGGCCTCGGCCTGCGGATCACCTCGCCAAGCGCGCGGGTGAAGGCCATCCAGGTCTATGCGCCACGGGACCGGCCGTTCGTGGTGGTGGAACCGCAGTTCAACCTGGCGGACCCCTATGGGGCCGTCTGGCCGGAAGGCCGGGACACCGGGATGGTGCGTCTCTCCCTCGGGGAGACGGTCAGCTACGAGGTGCGGGTCGAGCCCTTCGCCCTAGATCCTATCCGGTTCAAGTGAGTAATTTGAACCGGATAGGGTCTATCTCCAAGAGTTAAGAGCATCACGGGCGCCGCAACCGGTATCCACTTTCGGTTGTCACGCCCTGGGGAACCCGGCCCACCCCTGACGGTTACGGGAGCCAACCCGAGGCGTCCATGCAACCGGCCGACACCACCCCCGAGCACGGCGGCGAAGTCATCGACTTCGACGAAGCCCTGCTCTACGCCTGCGCGGCGGACGAGCGCGCCGACCTGATCGCCGAGGCCGAACTGCTGGCAGGCGCCTTCGCTCCCGATCGCCGGGCCGACGAACTGGAGGCCATGGCCATGAGCCTCTCGGCCGGAACCCGCACTCCGGCTGTGGAGCGGGCCCGCGCGCGGCGGCTGGCCGCGGCGCTGCGTCGCCTCGCCAAGACGCCTCAGACCTAACGTCTAGGAGCTACTTGGCCGTCGCGGCCTGCGGGCGGCCGCCCCGGCGCCGGCGGTCGCCGCCGTCCAGCAGCTTGCGCAGCATCGAGGCCAGATGCGCGGTGTCGTAGGGCTTGTCGAGCAGCGGGAACTCGCTGCCCTCCATCACCTGACCGTCGCCGACGAAGCCGGAGGTCAGCAGCACGCGCAGGCCGGGGCGCAGTTCGCGGGCGGTGCGCGCCAGGCTGACCCCGCTGAGGCCGCCAGGCATCACCACGTCGGTGAACAGGAGATCGATGGCCGCGCCAGCGTGGATGATGGCCAGGGCCTCGCTGGCGTTGGTGGCGGTGGTCACCTGGTAGCCCAGGCCAGTGACGATATCGAGGGTCAGGGCCAGGACCGTGGGATCGTCTTCCACCAGCAGGATCTTCTCGGACCCGCCCACCAGATCCCGCGGCGTCGCTTCGCTCTTGACCGGCTGCGCCGTGGCGCTGGAGCCGGGCAGCAACAGGCGAAAGCAGGTCCCTTCGCCCACGGTGGTCTCCAGCTCCACCTCGCCGTCCGACTGGCGGACGAAGCCATAGACCTGCGACAGGCCCAGGCCTGAGCCCTTGCCCACCTCCTTGGTGGTGAAGAACGGCTCGAAGACCCGTTCGCGAACCTCAGGGCTCATGCCGGAGCCGGTGTCGCGGACCTCGATTAAGACCCGGCCGAGGCCCTCTGCGGACAGCTCCCGTCGGGTGACGACGCTGAGCAACCCGCCCTCCGCCATGGCGTCGCGGGCGTTGACTGCCAGGTTCAGGAGCGCGGTTTCGAGCTGGGTGGGATCGACGTGAGCGTTGAGCGCCTCGTCCGCCAGATCCAGGTCGATGGTTACCGCCTCGCCCACCGCCTGGCGCATCAGCGGGGCGAAGTCGCGGATCAGCCCGTTGATGTCGAGGGTCACGGGGCTGAGGTGCTGGCGGCGCGAGAAGGCCAGTAGCTGGCGGGTCAGGTCGCGGCCGCGCTCGGCGGCCTGGCGGATGGCGTCGATGCGGCGGCCGCGGCGGGCCTCGTCCTCGGTCTTGCGGGCCATCATGTCGGCGTTGCCCAGCACCACGGTCAGCAGATTGTTGAAGTCGTGGGCGACGCCGCCGGTGAGCTGGCCGACCGCCTCCATCTTGCGGGCCTGGGCCAGCTGTTCCTCTAGGCTGCGGCGGTCGGTGGAATCCAGGATCACGCCGAATATCTCCCGCGGGGCGCCCTCCTCCCCCGGCGCGACAACGCCCTGGTCATGGAGCACCCGGTACTGGCCGTTGGCGCACAGCCAGCGGAACTCGCACGAATAGCTGCCGGCCTTGACCGCCCCCTCGATGGCTTCCACCACGCGGGCCACGTCGTCGGGGTGGATGCGGCTGGCGCCGAACTCCGCTTCGTCGACGAAGCGGCTGGCGGGGAAGCCGGTGATCCCGAAGATGGATTCGGAGACGAACTGGGGCGCGAACGGCGGCTCGATGCCGCGCGAGGTGAAGACGATGGGCAGGGAGCGCAGGATCGCCTCCTGCCGGGCCTCGGTGCGGCGCAGGGCCTTCTCGGTCACCGCCGCCTTGGCCTTCACCCGGTCATGCTCGTCCAGCAGCCATTGCTGATAGGCGGACTGGCGCTTCACCTCCTCGGTCTTCAGATAGAGGTCCACCAGGACCGTGACCTTGGACTTCAGGATGAAGGGATCAACCGGCTTGAAGACTACGTCCACAGCGCCCGCGGAATAGGCCTGGAACACGTGCGCCTCGTCGCGGAAGATCGCCGTCAGGAAGACGATCGGGGTGTCCTTGCAGCGCTTGCGCGTGCGTATCAGCGCCGCGGTCTCATAGCCGTCCATCCCCGGCATGTGCAGGTCCAGGAGGATGAGGGCGAAATTCCCGGTCAGCAGGCGGCGGAGCGCGTCCTCGCCGGAGCGGGCGACCACCAGTTCGTGGCCCAGCTCTTCCAGAGCCTGGACCGCCGCATAGGCGTTGCGCTCATCATCATCGACGATGAGAATCCGGGCCTGAAGCGGCGCGCCCAGGTCGGGCGGCGCTTGAGGCTCCGCCCGACTGGTTCGCTTGCGGGAGCCGGCGGTGGTGGCGCGGGCCATCAGCTGGCTTGCGGCATCAGGACGACGGTGTCCCCGACCAGCTTCATCGCATCCGCTCGCTGGATCGAGACCCGCAGGACCGAGACCAGGTGGTCGATGTCTACCGGCTTGGACACATAGTCCGACGCGCCCGCCTGGATGCACTTCTGGCGGTCGCCCTTCATCGCCTTGGCGGTGACGGCGACCACCGGCAGGGTGGCCAGGCCCGGACGGGAGCGGATCTCGCGGATGGTCTCGTAGCCGTCCATGTC
>NZ_JBKJTG010000068.1:0-3530 GCF_046590535.1 Phenylobacterium sp.
GCGCCGTAGAGTTCGTCGAAGCCGTTCTTGGCCAGCCAGTCGGCCGCCTCGTCGGAGGTCTCGATGGTGACGTGCCGATCCGCCAGCTGAGCTTCCAGCTGCATGACGAACTTCTGCACGACCTGGCGGATGATCTCGGGCGTCAGCGGGCGGAAGTGAACGATGGCGTCGAGGCGATTTCTGAACTCCGGCGTGAACAGCCGCTTCAGCGCCTCGTCCACCTCGTCCTCGGCCTTGCCGCGGCCGAAGCCGATGGAGTTGCGCTGGGCGTCCGAGGCGCCGGCGTTGGTGGTCATGATCAGAACGACGTTGCGGAAGTCGATCTTCTTGCCGTTGGAATCGGTCAGCTGACCGTGGTCCATGACCTGCAGCAGGATGTTGTAGACGTCGGGGTGCGCCTTCTCGATCTCGTCGAGCAGCACCACCGCATGCGGGTGCTGGTCGACGGCGTCGGTCAGCTGGCCGCCCTGATCATAGCCGACGTAGCCCGGAGGGGCCCCGATCAGGCGGCTGACCGTGTGGCGCTCCATGTATTCACTCATGTCGAAGCGCAGGAGTTCGATGCCCAGGGTGGAGGCCAGCTGGCGCGCGGTCTCGGTCTTGCCGGTGCCGGTGGGGCCGGAGAACAGGTAGCTGCCGATGGGCTTGTTGGCGTCGCGCAGCCCCGCGCGAGCCATCTTCATGGCCGAGGAGAGCTGGTTGATGGCCTCGTCCTGGCCGTAGACCGCCCGGGTCAGGTCGGTCTCCAGCTGCTTCAGGGACTCGGTGTCGGTCTTGGAGACGGACCTGGGCGGGATGCGGGCGATCTTGGCCACGACGGCCTCGACCTCCTTGAGCCCGATGATCTTCTTGCGCTTGCCCTCGGGCAGCAGCATCTGGCCGGCGCCCGCCTCGTCGATGATGTCGATCGCCTTATCGGGCAGCTTGCGGTCGTTGATGTACTTGGCCGACAGCTCCACCGCCGCCTTGATGGCGTCGTTGGTGTAGCGGAGCTTGTGGAACTCCTCGTAGTAGGTCTTCAGGCCCTTCAGAATCTTGATGGTGTCGTCGATGGTGGGCTCGTTGACGTCGATCTTCTGGAACCGGCGCACCAGGGCGCGGTCCTTCTCGAAGTGCTGGCGGAACTCCTTGTAGGTGGTCGAGCCCATGCACCGTAGGGTGCCCGAGGCCAGGGCGGGCTTCAGCAGGTTGGAGGCGTCCATCGCCCCGCCGCTGGTGGCGCCGGCGCCGATCACCGTGTGGATCTCGTCGATGAACAGGATCGCGTCGGCGTGGTTCTCCAGCTCCTTGACCACCTGCTTGACGCGCTCCTCGAAGTCACCACGGTAGCGGGTGCCCGCCAGCAGCGAGCCCATGTCCAGGGAGAAGATGGTCGAGCCGGCGAGAACCTCGGGGACCTCGCCGTTGACGATCTTGCGGGCCAGGCCCTCGGCGATGGCGGTCTTGCCGACGCCGGGGTCGCCCACCAGCAGCGGGTTGTTCTTGGTCCGCCGGCAGAGGATCTGGATGCACCGCTCGACCTCGGCCGCACGGCCGATGAGCGGATCAACCTTACCCTGCTTGGCCTTCTCGTTAAGGTTGACGCAGTAGGTCTCCAGCGCCTCGCCGCCGGTCTTGACGGTGGGCTTGTCCTCTTCGTCGGAGCCCTTGACGGCCTTGGGCTCGCTGACCCCGGCCTTCTTGGCGATGCCGTGGGCGATGTAGTTGACCGCGTCGTAGCGGGTCATGTCCTGCTCCTGCAGGAAGTAGGCGGCGTGGCTCTCGCGCTCGGAGAAGATCGCCACTAGGACGTTGGCGCCGGAGACCTCCTCGCGGCCGGAGGACTGGACGTGGATCACCGCGCGCTGGATCACGCGCTGGAAGCCCGCCGTGGGCTTGGCGTCCTCGCCGTCGTCCACCACCAGCGAGCGGAGCTCGTTGTCGACGTAGTTGGTGAGCGTGGTGCGGAGCGAGCCGAGCTCAACTTCGCAGGCGCGCATGACGCCGGCGGCGTCCTCATCGTCGATGAGGGAGAGCAGCAGGTGCTCCAGGGTGGCATACTCGTGCTTTCGCTGATTGGCGTAGGCGACCGCGCGGTGCAGTGACTCTTCGAGCTGGCGCGAAAATGACGGCAAGGGGCCTTAGTCCTTTTCCATTGTGCACTGAAGCGGGTGTTGGTGCCGCCGTGCTGCGTCAACGACCTGGGCTACTTTTGTTTCCGCCACCTCGTAGGTGAACACCCCACACACCCCCACACCGTGTTGATGGACGTGCAGCATTATGCGAGTCGCATCTTCGCGCGACTTATTGAAGAACTGCTCAAGCACATAGACGACGAATTCCATCGGCGTGTAGTCGTCGTTCAGAATCAGCACCCGATACATCGAGGGCTTCTGCGTCTTCGGCTTCGTCTGGGTGATCACCGTCGACCGAACGCCGGTGTCCTGATCACCTTGTTTGCGTTCGCTCATCGAACGTATCTCCTGGCCCCGCAACGCGGCGCCTTGCCTAGATTAGATATGGAAAAGATCGGCCATTGGAAGGGTCGAATCGTCACGCCACTGCGGATAACTGCGCGACGCCGCCAAATAGAGCGCAGGCCTCAGGGTCAGGTCGGAGCGGCTAAGGCCCGGATCACCGCGGTCCGGTCGGCGGTCGACAGGTCGAGGCGGGCAGCCTCGCGATACCTGGCCCGGGCCGTGTCCCCTCGGCCTTGGGCCGCCAGCGCCTTGCCCCATGCCAGGTGCAGCGCCCCCCACCGCGGAGCGAATGCGGCGGCGGTACGGAATTTGTCGGCCGCGCCCCGATGGTCGCCTTGCAGGGCCAGGGCGTCGCCCCAGTACTTCAGCGGATCGGCCCAGCGGGGCCCCTTGACGTGGGCCTGTCGGAAGAGGGCGATGGCGCCGGGGGTGTCGCCCCGCCCCAGCAGGGCTTGGCCGCGTTCGGCATAGGCGAAGGGGAGGGAGGGGCCTTGACGGATGGCCTCGGCGAACCAGCGGTCGGCGGCGCGGTGGTCGCCGGCGATCTCGGCGATGCGGGCGCGCTCGCGGACGCACAGGTAACAGTCCAGCGGCGTTGCCGCGATCAGGGCCTGGGCCCCTGCGAGGTCGCCGGCGCGGGCGCGGGCGTAGGCGAGCTGGGGCCGGATCAGCGTCGGCCGCCAGCCGGCGTCGCGCAGAACAAACCGTTCGGCCGCCGCCGCGTCAGCCAGTTCGAGGCGCGCCACCGCTTCAGGCCAGCGCTCAAGATCGGCGGCCAGCGTCGCGAAGGGAAGCCGTGCAGTGCTTCTCGTGCCCGGCCCCCGGTTAACCAGATCAAAGATGGCAATATCGTCGGTGATGTCGAGCTGCCGAAGGATACGCCGGCCCGTCGAACCGTCATGCGCCAAGATCAGGTTGGCGGCCTGGCTGACCGCGTCGTTGCGGCCCTCCGCGATCGTTGGAACGACCGAACGGGCCCGCTCGCTCGCCCGGGCCGCGTCCAAAAAGGCGCCGTCTCCGGCGTGGGCAATTGATCGAACGCTGAACGGGGTTCTCCTGCGCACTTCGGGG
>NZ_JBKJTG010000095.1:0-19185 GCF_046590535.1 Phenylobacterium sp.
CTCCGATAGACTCGGAGCGGCGCTCCAGGTCTGTGATTTGTCGCACCTTCTGACGCCGAACCTCGGCCACTTCGGCGGAAAGCGCTCTGGTGGTGAGAATCTGACGGATAGTCCCCACGCGACGAGCTGACTCTGCAGGGGACCGATAGACGACGCAAGAAAGGCCGCGCTCGCCCGGGGGTGGCGCCGCGGCCGGCAAGGCCCTAGCCTACCGATGGGGTCTAAATGACACACACAAATGGCGCCAATGAGAAGGTTGGTCCGCTGCGGCCTGTCACTGGATCCCAGCTACCCGCCCGACGGCGAGAATTTGATGCCCGTCATCTCCACCATGCTTCCCTATCCGCTCGCCTCGATCAGCGAAACGCCGAAGAACCGTTACGCCGACCGCTATTAGCTAGCGTCGCTCTCGGCGTCTGGGCATCGGAGGGTGGACTTCGCCGTAAAGCAGACCCGTTGAGCGCCCGCAACGGGTGGACCGAGGACCTCCCACCTCGCGCATGAGCGGACCCTCTGACAGGTCACTCGCGTCGCGCGGCCTCGATCCCCACGGGGCCCGCAAGCACAGGGCTCCATGGGCCTTGCCCAAGGCCTGTTCGGCTGGGAGTTTGGGCGAGGTGGCAACACCGGCGAATGCCAGACGGGGGAGTGAGTAATTTGAGACTGATGACTGCGTTAGTCGCGCTGGGCGTCATCGCTGGCGCGCCGGGGGTTGGCGAGGGCGCCGAGCGCGCCTCCGCGGCCACTGTCGCCAGCCAGGCGGCGACGCTGAAGGCCCTGCCGTTCGCCGACCGCCAGGACTTCGACTTCGCCACCCGAGGGTTCGTCGGCACGCGGCTGGATCCGAAGATTCCCGGGCCGAACGGCCTGGCCTGGGACCTGTCGGCCTACGACTTCCTGCAAGGCACGGCGCCGGCGACCGTCAACCCCAGCCTCTGGCGCCAGGCTCAGCTGCTCGCGCGGCACGGCCTCTTCAAGGTCGCCGACCGCATCTGGCAGGTGCGCGGCTTCGATATCGCCAACATCACCTTTATCCGCGGCGACACAGGTTGGATCGTCATCGACGCGCTGACAACCCGGGAGACCGCTGGCGCCGCCTACGCGCTCGTGACCGAGAAGCTCGGCCCGCGGCCGGTCGTGGCGCTCATCTATACCCACAGCCATTCCGACCACTTCGGCGGCGCCCGCGGCCTAGTCGACCAGACCGACGTGGATTCCGGCAAGGTTAAGGTAATCGCGCCGGCGGGATTCCTCGCCGAGGCGGTGAGCGAGAATGTGCTGGCCGGAAACGCCATGAGCCGCCGGGCCACCTATCAGTTCGGGTTCTTCCTGCCGCCGGGGCCGCAGGGACAGGTGAGTTCAGGGATCGGCCAGGCCATCTCCAAGGGCACGATGACCCTCGTCCCGCCGAACCTCACCATCGACCGCACCGGCCAAGAGCTGACCATCGACGGGGTTCGGCTGCAGTTCCAGCTCACGCCGGGGACCGAAGCGCCGGCGGAGATGAATATCAACCTGCCCGACCTGCACGTGTTGGACATGGCCGAGAACGCCAACGTTTCGATGCACAATGTGCTGACGCCGCGCGGCGCCCTGGTGCGCGACGCCAAGGCGTGGTCTGAGCACCTTACTCAGTCGATCCGGCTCTACGGCGCAGGAACCGAGGTCATGATAGCCAGCCACGGCTGGCCGAGGTTCGGCAACGAGGCGGTCATCGGCTTCCTCGCCGACCACCGGGACGGCTACAAGTATCTGCACGACCAGACGGTGCGGATGATGAACGAGGGCCTGACGGGTCCGGAAATCGCCAACCGCATCGCCCTCCCGCCAGCGCTGGCTCGCCGGTGGTTCAACCGTGGCTACTACGGAACCATGAGTTTTAACGCTCGGGCGGTCTACCAGCGCTACATGGGCTTCTATGACGCCAACCCGGCCAGCCTCGCGCCGCTCGATCCGGCCGACCAGGCCGCCCGTTACGTAGCCGCCATGGGCGGCGCAGCCCAGGTGTTGGAGCTGGCCAGGGCCGCCGCCGACGCAGCCGACTACCGATGGGCTGCCACCCTTCTCAACAACCTGGTGCTGACCGACTCTTCCGACATCGCCGCGCGCCAAGCGCTGGCTGGTGTCTATGATCAGCTCGGGTACCAGGCGGAGAGCGCGCTTTGGCGCAACATATACCTGTCTGGCGCCATGGAGCTGCGGAGCGGGGTCCGGTCGGGGACGTCGGGTGGCTCCATCGACCTGATCCGCAACCTGCCCTCGCCCATGTTGTTCGACCTGATCGGCGTTAGGCTAAACCCGCAGAAGATCTCGGGCGGCGACCTGCGGCTGGAGCTGGTCTTCCCAGAGCGCTCGGAACGCTTCTATCTGACGGTGCGCAACGGCGTCCTGGTGGCCGAGGCCGTCGCGGCCTCCGGACCGGTCGACGCCACCGTCACTCTGCCCAGAGCTGCGCTGATCTCGACGCTGTTCCTCGGCGCGCCGCTCGCCGGAGCCCATGTGGACGGTGACTCGGCCGCACTCGAGCGCCTGATCGGCTGGCTGGACGCCTTCAAGCCCGACTTTCCGATCGTCACGCGCTAGGTCCTCAACCGCCCGCGCCAGCAAGCGGGCGTTCAACGGACTCCGATGTCGGCATCAATCTCCTAGGCGGGCGCCTTGGCCCGCTGGCGCAGGGCGGTGACCCGGTCGATGGCGGCCTCCGCCTCGGCCATCAGGCGGGCCACGATCTCGGCGGCCGGCAGCACCTCGCGCACGCCCCCGGCCGACTGGCCCATGGCGAAGCAGGACTTGTCGGGGTCGAGGCCCTCGATCTGACCGCCGATGCCGCCCATGACTCCGGCCTGGTGGGAGACCATGGCCTGCATGGGGAACGCCTGGATGTCTTGCGGCCGGCGCTCCCAGTCATCCACATAGGGGTTCTTCTTCACCCGCATGGGCTTGCCGGAATAGGACCGCGTGCGGATGGTGTCCTCGTCGGCGGCCTCGACGATGGTCTGGCGGTACAGGTCGCCGGCATGGGCCTCATGACTGGCGATGAAGCGGGTGCCCATCCAGACGCCCACGGCGCCCAGGGACAGGGCCGCGGCCAGTCCGCGCCCGTCATAGAGCCCGCCCGCCGCCACCACCGGGATCTTCACCGCTTCCACCGCCTGGGCCACCAGCGGCAGGGTGCCGACCAGGCCGGTGTGGCCGCCGCCCTCGCCGCCCTGGCAGATCACCGCGTCGCAGCCGGCTTGCTCGGCCTTCACCGCGTGCTTCACCGCGCCGCAGACCACCATCACCTTAAGGCCGCCGGCCTTGAGCTTCTCCATGATCGGCATGGGCACGCCCAGGCCCGCCACAAAGGACGAGGCGCCCTCATCGATGATCACGTCCACCGAGGCGGTCAGCGAGTCCGGCGAGGCGGCCAGCAGATCAACCCCGAACGGCTTGTCGGTCAGCTTGCGGACCAGGCGCATCTGTTCGCGGATGAAGTCGGGCCCGCGCCCGGCCATGCCCAGGACGCCATAGCCGCCGGCGTTGGATACCGCCGCCACCAGTTCGGCGTAGGACACCCCGCCCATGCCGGCCAGCATGATCGGATGGGTCACCCCCAGGAGGTCGCAGAGCTTGGTGTGCAGGGTCATGACGGACGTCCTTCCAGTGCTTTCGCCCAAGATGGCCGAGTGGGCCGGCGATGCAAACGGTGACGTGGCGTCAGAAGATCGTGTAGCCGCCGTCGATGACGAAGCTGTCGCCGGTGTGGAACTTGGAGGCGTCGGAGGCCAGGTACACCGCGAGGCCGGAGAAGTCCTCCGGTTCGCCCCAGCGGCGCATGGGCACCCGGCCGATGGCCTTCTCGTTGAACTTGTCCCAGGCCTGCAGTCCGGCGGTCATGTCGGAGCGGATCCAGCCCGGCAGCACCGCATTGGCGCGGATGCCGTAGCGGGCGTACTCCACCGCCAGGCCGCGGATCATCGCCTGCACGGCGGCCTTGGTGGCGGCGTAGGCCTGGTTGCGCGGGGCGCCGTGGATCGCCGAGGTGGACGAGGTGACCAGCAGCGACCCGCCGGGATCGCCGGCGTTGGCGCGCTCGATCATGTGCTTGGCGGCTTCCCGGAAGGTCCAGAATACGGCGTCGAGGTTCACCGTGGTGACCCGGCGCCACTTCTCGGTGGTCATCTCCTCGAACGGCGCGCCGCCGCCGATCCCGGCATTGGCGGCGGCGAAATCCAGCCGGCCAAAGGTCTTCAGGAGATGGGCGACGCCGGCCACCACCGCGGCCTCGTCGGCCACGTCCACCGCCTGTACCAGCACCTCGACGCCATAGGCCTTCAGCGTCGCTTCGGCCTTGGCGTTCTTGTCGGGGTTCTGGCCCCAGACCGCCACCTTGGCGCCGGCCGCGGCCAGGCCCTCGGCCATGCCCAGGCCGATGCCGCCGTTGCCGCCGGTTACCAGCGCCACCTTTCCGGTCAGGTCGAACGGTGTGTAGGCCACGTGTCATCTCCCTCGATGCGCTCGTACGCTTTGCCGGAAATGGCGCCGGATCGGGCCGGGAGGTCAAGCGCCGCTGTAACGTTTGCAGGGGCCCGTGCGAATGCCCAGGGTAGCGAACGCTTCCGGAGATGACCCATGAGACTTCCCGCCCTGGTCCTTGCCCTGACGCTGTTGTGGCCGGCGGCGGCGATGGCTTTTGATGTTGGCCCGCCCGTTGGCGCCCGGGTCCCGGCCCTGTCGGCCACAACGCCCGATGGGAAGGCCACCACCGCGCGCCAACTGGCGGGCAAGAACGGTCTGGTGCTGGTGTTCGTCCGTTCAGCCAAGTGGTGCCCCTACTGCCAGGCGCAGATGATCCAGCTGAAGGACGCGCAGGGGCCCCTGGCGCAACGCGGCTACCGGATGGCCGCGCTCAGCTATGACGCGCCGGACGTGCTGACCCGCTTCGCCGCACAACGCGAAATCCCCTACGCCCTGCTTTCCGACCAGGGTTCGAAGACCATCGACGCCTTCAAGCTCAGGGACCCGCGCTACAAGCCCGGCAGCTTCGCCTGGGGCGTGCCCTACGCGTCGATCTTCGTGCTGTCGCCGCAGGGCGTGGTGAAGGCCAAGCTGGCCGAGGAGGACTACAAGAAGCGGCCGCCGCTGGAGGCCATTCTGGGCGCCATCGACGGCCTGAAGCGCTAAAGCCGGGCGTCAGGTCGCCGTCCAGCCGCCGTCCACCGACAGGGCCGCGCCGGTGGCCGAGGCGCCCATGTCGGAGACCAGATACAGCAACATCCCGGCCAGGTGCTCATACTGCACGAAGCTCTTGTTGGGCTGGGCCGCCAGGATGACGTCCTCGATGACCCGGTCCTGCGGGATACCGCGGGTCTTGGCCTGGTCGATCACCTGGGCCTCGATCAGCGGGGTGCGTACATAGCCCGGGCAGATGGCGTTGACGGTGATGCCGGTGCGCGCCAGCTCCACCGCGCAGGCCTTGGTGAAGCCCACCACCCCGAACTTGGCGGCCACGTAGGGGGCCTTGAACGCCGAGGCGACCAGGCCGTGGGCCGAGGCGATGTTGACAATCCGCCCGCGCCCCTGGGCCTTCATCAGCGGAATCGCCGCCTTGGTGGCGTGGAAGGTGGACGACAGGATCACCGCGATCAGGGCGTCCCACTTCTCTTCCGGGTATTCGTCCACCGCGGCCACGTGCTGGATGCCGGCGTTGTTCACCAGGATGTCCAGGCGGCCAAACTCCTTGTGCGCATAGGCGATCAGGTCGGCGATCTGGTCGGGCTTGGTCATGTCGGCGGGGTGGTAGCGCACCGCGGCGTTGGTCTTTTCCTGGATGCGCTTGCGGTCGGCTTCGATCTGCGCAGGGTCGCCGAACCCGTTCAGCACCACATTGACCCCCTGTTCGGCCAGCGCCGTGGCCAGGGCCTGGCCGATCCCGCTGGTGGAACCGGTGATGACGGCCACGTGGCCTTCAAGGTGATAGTCGACAGCCATGATCAGGCTTCCTTGCGCGTCTGGGCGACCGGCGGGGGCTGGGGCCGCGAGAAGGTGAACTCGTCCGCGTTCGACAGTGCTGGGACGAAGCGGTATCCGGCGGCGTCGAACCCTTTCAGGTCCGCCGCGCGGTCGATGCGGTGGTCGATGGTCCAGCGGGCGACCAGGCCGCGGGCCTTCTTGGCGAAGAACGACAGCATGCGAGCTTCGCCGTCCTTTTCCTCCAGGAAGCGACACGTCAGGACAGGCAGCTTCAGCGCCGCTCGGTCCACCGCACCGAAGTATTCCTGGCTGGCGCAGTTCACCAAGGTCTTGTCCTTGTGGCCCATGGCGGCGGTGTTCAGCGCCTCAGCCACCCGGGCCCCCCAGAAGTCGTAGAGGCTCTGCCCGCGCCGGGTCTTCAGGCGCACGCCCATCTCCAGGCGGTAAGGCTGGATGGCGTCCAGGGGCCGCAGCACCCCGTAGAGGCCCGAGAGTATCCGCAGATGGTCCTGCGCGAAGGCCAGGCCCTTCCTGTCCAGGGTTCGCGCCTGCAGGCCGGCGTAGACGTCGCCATTGAAGGCAAAGGCGGCTTGCACCCCTTCCTCCGATCCCGGATCGAAGGCCTGGAAACGTTCGCGGTTGAGCCTTGCCAGGGCGTCGGAGATGCCCATCAGCCGCTTCAGGTCGGCGGCGCGCAACTTTCGCGTCACCTTGGCGAGCTCGACGGTCTGGTCGGCCATCTGCGGCGCCGACACCGGCGCGCTGAGCGGCGCCGCCGTGAAGTCGAGCGCCTTGGCCGGGGAGAGGACGACGAGCATTAAGGCTCCTTTGGCCCGACTTCGCCGTGGCGCCAAGCCTCTAGAACAAGACCCGCGGGTTCATGATGCGCTTGGGGTCCAGCGCCTGGCGGATCGCCCGGTGCGCGGCCAGCTCCACGGCGCTCTTGTAGCGCGCCGCCTCGGCGGTCTTCATCGAGCCCAGCCCATGCTCGGCGCTGATCGAACCGCCCAGCTTCACAACGATATCGTGGACGATCCGCGAGCCCTGGTCGCGCCCCGCCGAATGGCGCGCGTCCTCGCCGCCCTCGGGCCGAAGCACGTCGTAGTGGATGTTGCCGTCGCCCAGATGGCCGAAGGCGGCGATCCGGGCGCCTGGGGCAAAGGCCTGCATGGCGGCGGTCGCCTCCGTCAGAAAGGCCGCGACCTGGCTGACCGGCACGGAGATGTCGTGCTTCCAGGTGGCGCCCTCCGGCTTCTGGGCCTGGGACTGGTTCTCGCGGATGGCCCACAGCGCCTTGGCCTGGGCCTCGGTCTGGGCCACCACGGCGTCGCCGATCAGGCCGTCGTCCAGGCCAGCGGCCAGGAAGCGCTCCATAGCCGCCTCGGCCGCGCCGGGCTCGCCCGAGCTGAACTCCGCCAGCACGTACCAGGGGTGGGCCGCGGCCAGCGGATCGCGCATGCCGGCGATGTTCTTCAGGGCGAAGTCGACGCCCATGCGGCCCATGAGCTCGAAGGCCTCCACGGCGCCGCCGGTCTCGTCCTTGGCCCGCACCAGGAGATCGATCGCCGCCTGGGGGCTGGCCACCCCGGCGATGGCCACGGCGCGCGACGCCATCACCGGATAGAGCTTCAGGGCTGCGGCGGTGACCACGCCAAGCGTGCCCTCCGCCCCGATCATCAGCTGCTTGAGA
Source organism: Phenylobacterium sp. (assembly GCF_046590535.1). GTDB lineage: Bacteria > Pseudomonadota > Alphaproteobacteria > Caulobacterales > Caulobacteraceae > Phenylobacterium. Next base: position 7,646 of record NZ_JBKJTG010000095.1, read on the forward strand.
TCGTAGCCGGTGTTGTCCTTGCGCAGGCGTTTCAGCCCGTTCCAGACCTCGCCGTTGGGCAGCACCGCCTCCAGGCCCAGCACCAGGTTGCGCGCCATGCCGTAGCGCAGCACCTGGGTCCCGCCGGCGTTGGTGGAGACAATGCCGCCGACGGTGGCCGAGCCCTCGGACGCCAGCCCGAGCGGGAAGCGCCGGCGCACCGCCGCGCAGGCCTCGTGCACGGCGGCCAGCGTCACCCCGGCCTCGGCCACCAGCACGTCGTCGAAGGTCTCGACCTCGCGGATGGCCCGCATCCGCTCGGTGGACAGCAGCACCTCGCCCTGGGGGATCTGGCCGCCCACCAGGCCGGTGTTGCCGCCCTGGGTGGTGATCGGAACGCCGGCTTCGAAGCAGATGCCGACCACCGCGGCCACGTCCTGCGTGGTTGTCGGCAGGGCCAGGAATGGCGTCGTCCCGGTCCAGCGGTCGCGCCATTCCAGCAGCTTGGGCGCCAGGCGCTCGGGGTCCTGGCTCCAGCCGGCCTCGCCCAGCACGGCCTTCAGGCGCGAGAGCACATCGGCGGGGACGGGGGCGGTCATGGGCTGAACCTACGCTTCACGCTGGCCCTCGGCCAGTATATACTCCGTTATATAAAGGAACCCCGCCATGGCCATCCTGATCAAGAACCCCGAGACCGAGCGCAAGGCCCGCGAGCTGGCGATGCTGACCGGCGCGACCTTGACGGGGGCCATCGACGAAGCCGTGCAGCAACGCCTGGAACAGGAGCAGGCCAAGCCCGGGCCGCGACGCACGCTGGACGATATGATCGCGGCGACGCAGGCGTTCCGGCGGAGCGTTGGGCTCGACAAGCGCCGATTGAAGGTCACCAGGGCGGACTTCGACGCCGTTTGGGAGGACGATCGCGAACGGGGCGACGACCGTTGATCGTCGTGGACGCGTCCGCCCTGGTGGCCATCGCCGCCCAGGAAGCGGACTGGCTGGATCACCTGGATATCATGAGGGTCGCCGATGTGTCGTTCCTCAGTCCCGTCAACTACGTGGAGACAGGCATCCACGTGATCGGCCGCGGCTATCTCGAGAGCGGCGATAGCCTGGATCGATGGCTGACGGGCATAGGCGTGGTGGTGAGAGAGGACGCGGCGGCGGCCCACGGGGCGCTTGTGGCTTATCTCCAGTTCGGCAAGGGCCACCACCCCGCCCGCCTGAACCTCGGCGACTGTTTCGCCTACGCCCTCGCCAAACAGTTGGACGCGCCGCTGCTCTACAAGGGCAAGGATTTCGCGCTCACCGACATCCGCCCGGCGCGTCAGCCGACATAGCCCGCCGCCCGGCGCAGGCGGTCATTGATCGCCTCGCCCAGGCCCTGACCGGGGATCGGCGCCACGGCGATGGCCAGGGGCCGGGTGCGGTCGGCGGCGCGCAGGTGGGCGAACAGGTTGGCGGCGGCCTCGGCGAGATCACCGGCGGGGCTCAGGTTCCAGACGCCGGGGCCGGCTGCGTGGGGTCCGAAGGCCAGGAACGCCTCGCCGGCCAGCGGGACCTCGGCCTCCAGGCGGATGAGCGAGGCCGGCGCATAGTGGCGGGTCAGGCGGCCGGGGGAGCGCCGGGCGTCGGCCTCCGCCTCCGCCAGCGGGCCGATCAGCGCCTCAATCTGCTCACGGGTCACCGCTCCAGGGCGCAGCAGGCTCGGCTGGTCCAGCAGGGCGACGACAGTGGACTCCAGGCCAATGGCGCAAGGGCCGCCGTCCAGGGCGCAAGCCGCGGCGGCGCCCGTCTCCTCCACCGCGTCGGCGAAGGTGGTGGGGCTTGGCCGGCCAGAGCGGTTGGCGGAGGGCGCCACCAGCGGCCCGCCGAAGCTGGCCAGCAGGGCGCGCGCCAGCGGGTGCGCGGGGCTGCGCACCGCCACGGTGTCCAGCCCGGCCCGGGCCAGGTCGCAGACCGCGGCCTCGTCGGCTGCCGGTAGCACCAGGGTCAGCGGCCCCGGCCAGAACCGCTCGGCCAGCACCAGCGCCCGGGCGTCGAACCGTGCGATCCGCCGGGCGGTCGCCAGGTCCGCCACATGGGCGATCAGCGGGTTGAAGCTGGGCCGGCCCTTGGCGACGTAGACGGCCGCCACGGCGCGAGGATCGGCCGCGTCGGCCGCCAGGCCGTAGACCGTTTCGGTGGGCATGATGACGAGGCCGCCCTGGCGCAGGGCGGCGGCGGCCTGGTCGATCTGTTGGTGGCGCTCCACGGCTGAGCGCTTACGACACGGCAGGCGCGCGCAAAAGCTCCGCCTTCCCTCCCGCCCCGTGGCCGGACTAGAAGGACCCATCCGCCACGGAGCTTGCCATGACCTTCCGCGCCCCCGTCCGCGACCTGGCGTTCGCGCTCTCCACGGTCGGCCACGACGCGCTGCTGGCCAGCGCCTTTCCGGAGCTCGACGCCGACACGGTGCTCGCGGTGCTGGAGGCGGCCGGCGACTTCGCGGACAACGAACTGGCCCCGCTGAACCGCCGGGGCGACACTGAGGGCGCGCGCTACGCCAACGGCAAGGCCACCGCCGCGCCGGGCTTCGCCGCCGCCTATCAGGCCTTCGTCGCCGCGGGCTGGAACTCGCTCTCCGCCGATCCGGAGTACGGCGGCCAGGGGTTGCCCAAGGCCATGGAGTTGGCGGTCTTCGAGATGGTCCATGCGGCCAACATGGCCTTCGGCCTCTGCCCCATGCTCACCCAGGCGGCCATCGAGGCCCTGGCCCAGCACGGCACGGAACGGCAGAAGCGGCTGGTCCTGCCCAAGCTGGTGAGCGGCGAGTGGACCGGGAGCATGCAGCTCACCGAGCCCCAGTCCGGCTCCGACCTGGCGGCCCTGACCACCCGGGCCCAGCCCGACGGCGAGGGCGGTTACCGCCTCACCGGCCAGAAGATTTACATCACCTGGGGCGACCACGACGCCGCGGAGAACATCTGCCACCTGGTGCTGGCCCGAACGCCCGACGCGCCGCCGGGGGTCAAGGGCATCAGCCTGTTCCTGACCAGCAAACTTGCGGTGGCGGACGACGGAAGCCTTGGCCCGCCCAACGCCGTGCGCGCCGGTTCCATCGAGCACAAGCTGGGCATCCACGGCTCGCCCACCTGCGTGATGTTGTTTGAGGGGGCGAAGGCCGAACTGGTCGGGGAGGTGGGCCAGGGCCTGGCCCACATGTTCGTCATGATGAACGCCGCGCGGCTGCAGGTCGGCGTGCAAGGCGTCGCCATCGCCGAGCGGGCTTTCCAGCAGGCGCTGGCGTTCAGCCAGGAGCGGCGCCAGGGCAAGGCCGCCTGGTCGCAGGACTATCCCGCGGCGATCTACGATCACCCGGACGTGCGCCGCACCCTGATGCTGATGAAGGCCAAGATCGAGGCCGCCCGGGGCATCTGCCTGACCACCGGTGTGCTCGCCGACCTCGCCCGCCTGGCCGACACCGAGGCGGCGCGCGACGCCGCCCGGGCGCGGCAGGAACTGCTGACTCCGATCGCCAAGGCCTGGTCCACCGACATGGGGGTCGAGGTGGCCTCCATGGGCGTGCAGGTGCACGGGGGCATGGGCTTCATCGAGGAGACCGGCGCCGCCCAGCACTACCGCGACGCCCGCATCGCGCCGATCTATGAGGACACCAACGGCATTCAGGCCATCGTCCTGGTGGGCCGCAAGCTGCGCGCCGCCGACGGCGCGGCCATGCGCAGCCTTTGCGCGGACATGGCCGCCACCGCCGACACGCTGTCCAAGGATGCCGGTCTCGCGTCGGTGGGCGCGCGCCTCTCGGCCGGCGTCGCAGCTCTGGAGCGCGCCACCGACTGGGTCCTCGCCAACGGCGGGGCGGCCAGCCTGGCCGCCGCCACGCCCTACCTGAAGCTCTGCGGCGACGTCATCGGCGGGTGGATGCTGGGCCGCCAGGCGCTGGCCGCGGCGGGCTCCGACGATCCGTGGATGCGCAGCAAGGGCGCCCTGGCGCGGCTCTACGCCGGCCAGGTCCTGGCCCAGGCCCCCGGCGTCGCCGATGGCGTCTGCGACGGCGAGGCGGACCTGGAAGCGACCAGCGCTGCGGCCTTAGCCGGCTAGAGGCCTGTCGAAAACCAGGCGGTAGAAACGGGTCTCGGCAGCCTCGACGCCAAAGTCGTTGTCCGTGGCCAGCACCAGTTCGCAGTCGGACATCACCGCCATCCCCTCGAGGTCCGCGGCGATCCCGCCTTCCCGGTCGGTGGAGAACAACAGGGTCTTGATGAGCGGCCGGCCGGTGGCCAGGTCGATCCGGTAGATGCGGGCGCTGCGGGAAATCCGCTCCAGCACCAGCAGCCGGTCCGGCCCGACCCAGGCCAGTTCGCAGATCTTCAGGTCGCCGGCGTCGACCCGCCCCGCCGCGGCGTCCGCCGTGAAGCTCTTCGGCGGATCGAAGGGATAGCTGAACTCGCCGGCCAGGCCGCCGGTGGCCGCGTCCAGCTTCCAGATCAACGCCGCGCGGCGGTCCTCACCCGGGCGATCCAGGGCGCTCTGGAAACCCGCGTAGAGCCAGCGCCCGTTCGGGGAGGCGGCAAGGCCCTCGAGGCCACGGTTCATCCTGCGCTCCGCGGCGCGGGCGGGCAGGATCGCCTGGACTCCTGGAAGGTTCAGCCCCTGCGGCGTCCAGCGCCGGCGCACGACGCCTTGCCCGTCCACCTGCATCAGCGAGGGCCCGTATTCCTCCGCCACCCAGAATGACCCGTCGGCCAGGGCCGCCACAGCCTCGGTGTCCGCGCCGGCGGGGTCGGTCGCCAGCGGCAGACCAGCGGCGTCGAAGGTTGGCTCCATGTCCGCCTGCCGGCTGCCCGGCAGGGCGCGGCCGGAAACCAGGGCGCCGTCCGGCGTCGAGAGGCGAAGGGTCCGGAGAAGTTCCACGCGATCGCCCACGATCTGCAGCTCGGCCAGGGTCGGGCCGATCTCCGGGGCGGGCAGCACCTTGGCGCCGTCCAGGCCGCGCAGGGGCTCCAGGTGATCCAACCCGTAGTTGGAGATGGCGTCGGCGATCTTCAGGTTGGGCCCCCGGTCGCCCAAGCCCCAGAAACGCCCCGGCGGATCGCCCGGACGCCGGCTGAGGCCGGAGCCCACACCCAGCGTCAGGCGAAGGACGCCTGCGGGAAACGCGATCTCGCCCAGGGGCGGGTCGCGCCATCTGAGAGGCGTGACCTCAGGCGGCGGCAAGCTGCGGCAGGTCGTGCAGCGCCGGGTCCAGGCCCTTGCCCATCAGGTCGATGAAGTTGTCGCGGTAGAAGCCCTGCTTGGCCGCATCGCTGGCGCCGGCGAGGCTGTCGTTGAACCGCTTCAACGGATTGCGGCCGCCCTCTACGTGCGGAAAGTCGGAAGAGAACATGCACATCCCCTCCCCGCTGTTCTCGATGATCCAGCTGGCGTCCTCGTGCGGATAGGGCGTCACCCGAAGCTGCCGGCGCAGGATCTCGCTGGGCGTGCCGGACAGGGTCTGCAGCCGCTCTTCCCGGCCGAACGCCGCGACGCCCGAATCCATGAACTTCATCAGGCTGGGCAGCCACGAGGCGCCCAGTTCGATGGCCCCGAACTTCAGGCGTGGGAAGCGGTCGAACACCCCGTCGATGACCAGGGCCGACAGGGTCTGCCAGGCGCTGAGCGGGATGGCCATGAAGGTGAGCGAGGTGAAATTCTCGTCGCCGCCGTGGAAGTCCTTCACGAACGGCAGGCCGTTCTCCAGGTAGTCGCGGTGCATCTTCTCCTCGCCGCCAACGTGGAACAGGATCGGCAGGCCGGCCTCCTGCGCCAACGCCCAAAGCGGATCGAGCTCGCGATGGCTGGGCGAGAAGCCCGGCGGATGCCGGGATGGGATCACCAGGCCCTTGGCGCCCAGCGCGATGGCCTCGGCGGCGATCTGCGGGGCCCGCGCCCGATCGATCAGCGGCACGTATCCGGTGGCCAGCAGGCGGCGGTCCACCGAGCAGAACTCGGTCATCATGCGGTTGTGGGCACGGGCGGCTTCCAGGGCCAGGTCCACCTCGCCCATCTGCTCCAGCCCCCAGTTGGAGAGGCAGGCGGTGGTGAACACCAGCTGGCTGGCGAATCCCAGGTGGTCGAGGGTGGCCGGCCGGTCGGACGCCCGGAAGGCGCCGAGCGCCTCGTAGTTCTTGCGCAGCAGGATGTTGGCTTCGGCGCCGGCGCGGAACTCGGGGTCCTCCTGCTGGGCGGCCGCCTTGGCGAACCACTCGGGCAGCACGTCGCGGCGGCCGGTCTTCTCGACGAAGGCCTCGCGGACCTTGGGGTCCAGGTAGCGGTGGATGGTTCCCGGCAGCTCCATCACGTGGCTGTCGGCGTCGTGGATGGTTTGGCCCTCGGCGTATGGCATGCCAGATGCCTCCCTGATGTCTGGTTTCGCCGACAATTGGGCTCTCTGCGGCCCGGCGCGTCAAGCCGAGCTGTGGCGCCAGCACCCGGCGACGGTGGCCCGCGCCCTGATCGGCTGGGAACTGACGGTGGCCGGCGTCGGCGGTCGCATCGTCGAGACCGAGGCTTATCACCACGCGGATCCGGCCTCGCACAGCTTCTCAGGCCAGACGCCGCGCAACGCGGCGATGTTCGGCCCGGTGGGCCACGCCTACGTCTATCGTTCGTACGGTATCCACTGGTGCCTGAACCTGGTCTGCGGTGAAGACCCGGGCGGCGCGGTGCTGATCCGCGCCCTGGAACCCACTGCGAGCCTGCAGGAGATGCACGAGCGCCGCGGCCTGACCGATCCGCGCGCCCTGTGCTCCGGCCCCGGCAAGCTCTGCCAAGCGCTGGGGGTGACCCGCGCGCTAGACGGCCGGGCCGTGCACGCACCGCCCTTCGCCCTGACTGCCGGCGAGGCCGTCGGCGTCGTCGCCGGCCCGCGCATCGGCATCAGCCGCGCGAAGGACCTTGCCTGGCGGTTCGGCGAGGCCGGCTCACGCTTCGTGAGCCGGCCGTTTCCAAAGTCCTAGAGCTGCGCCAGCAGGTAGTCGGCGGCCGAGACGCGGAATTCGCCGCCCTCTTCCACGTTCAACTCCTTCACCACGCCGTCGTCGACGATCATGGAATAGCGCTGCGAGCGCGGACCCATGCCGAAGCGCGAGCCGTCGAGTTCCAAGCCGATGGCCTTGGTGAAGTCGCCGTTGCCGTCGGCCAGCATGACGATGTCCTCGCCCACCGCCTGGTCCTCGGCCCAGGCGCGCATGACGAAGGCGTCGTTGACGCTTAGGCAGGCGATGGTGTCGACGCCCTTGCCCTTGATGTCGCCAGCCAGTTGCTTGAAGCCGGGCAGGTGCTTGGCCGAGCAAGTGGGCGTGAACGCGCCGGGCACCGCGAAGATGGCGACTTTCTTGCCGGCGAAAATGTCGTCGGTGGAGACCGGCTTAGGCCCATCGGCCGTGGCCTGGGTGAGCTTGGCGCCCGGCAGCTTGTCGCCGACTTTGATGGTCATGACCGTCCCTCTGGAATGTTGATGCCCCGCAGATAGCGACAACTGCGCGCGCTTCAACCGCGGTTTGCGTCAAGTCCCTTGAAACCTGAGCGATCCGCGCCGAAATTCGCATGGATGGAAGGTCGTTTTTTCGCAGGCCAGTTGCTTATTGCCATGCCGGGCATCGGCGATCCGCGCTTCGAGCGGGCGGTGATCCTGGTCTGCGCACACGACAGCCAGCACGCCCTGGGCGTGGCCGTGAACCGGCCCGTGGACGGGCTGACCGTGCCGGACCTCCTGGAGCGACTGGAGATCAAGTCGGAGATCAAGGCGCCGGCGGACCTGGTGCTGATGGGTGGCCCCGTGGAGCGCGAGCGCGGCTTCGTGGTGCACACCGACGACTACCGGGCCGAGCACAGCCTGGATATCAGCGCCGGCGTCGCGCTCACCGCCACCCGCGACGTGCTGGAGGCCATGGCGGCCGGCGACGGCACGCCCCGGCTGGCGCTGCTGGCGCTGGGCTACGCCGGCTGGGGCGCCGGCCAGCTGGAGAATGAGATCAAGGACAACGTGTGGCTGAGCTGCGACGCCGACGAGGCGCTGGTGTTCGGCGCCGACCATGAGACCAAATGGACCCGGGCGCTGGCCAAGCTGGGCGTGGACCCCGAGCGGCTGAGCTTCACCGCGGGGCGGGCTTAGAGTGCTATTCGCTCCGATTGAATGGGAGCGGCGCTCCAGACATTTGCTGGGTCGCGCTTTTTGACGCCGAACCGGCGGCCACTTCGGCGGAAAGCGCTCTAACCCCGGCTGCCGCGGGCCTTCACCGGCGCCGCGCCGTCAACATAGCTTTCGTTGAGATAGACCTCGGCCTCCTGGGGCGACAGGGCCGGCGCATAACCGAAGCCCTGGCCGTAGTCGCAGCCCAACGCCAGCAGCTGGCGAGCCATGCCGGCGTTCTCGACGCCCTCGGCCACCACCTCCAGCGCGAGGTCCTGGCCCAGCTTGACCACCGAAGAGACGATCTTGGCCGAACCCTGGTTGGTGGCCATGGTGCGCACGAAATAGCGGTCGATCTTCAGCGTGTCGAAGGGCAGGCGCGTGAGGTAGGAGAGCGACGAGAAGCCGGTGCCGAAGTCGTCCAGCGCCAGCGCCGCGCCGGCTGCGCCCAGGTTTTTCAGGATCACCGCGGCCTTGTCCGGGTCGCGCATCACGTCGCCCTCGGTGACCTCCAGCTTCAGCGCGCCGGGGGGCAGGTCGGTCTCCCGGCGGATCGAAAGCACGTCGGCCACCAGGTCGGGGCGGTCGATCTCGCCGGTGGAGAGGTTCACCGACACGGAAAGGTCCCCGGCGGCGCGGTGCCGCGCCCGCCAGGCGGCGAGCTGCCGGGCGGCCTCGCGCATCATCATCGCGCCCAGTTCGCCCATCAGGCCCATTTCCTCGCAGAGCGGCAGGAACTCCTCGGGCATCAGCAAGCCGCGGCGGGGATGGCGCCACCGGACCAGGGCCTCGAAGCCGGAGAGCCCTCCGGTGGAGAGGCGCACGATCGGCTGGTAGTATGGGGCCAGTTCGTCACGGCCCATGGCGCCCTTCAGGTCGCCCTCCAGCGCCAGGCGCGACAGACCGTCGCTCTCCAGGCCGCGGCCATAGGCGGCGGCGCCGCCACGGCCATGGCTCTTGGCGGATTCCACGGCGAGTTCGGCGCGGCGCAGCAGCTCGGTTGCCTCCGGCGCCTCGTCGCCGCCCTGGGCTTCCACGGCGCCGATGGACAGCGTTGGGTGAATGTCGAAACCGGCCACCCTGAGCGGCTGCTCCAGGGCCTGGCGCAGGGCCTCGGCGCCCGGGGAGGCGCCCACCGGCGAAAGCGCGGCGAACTCGTCCTCGCCGATCCGGGCGAGGATGGCGCCTGCCGGAAAGGCCGCGGCCAGGCGCGAGCCCAGCGCCGCAAGCACCAGGTCGGCGCGCTCATGGCCCAGGGCCTCGTTGAGCCGGCGCAGGCGATCCAGGTCGGCGACGATCAGTTCGTGGGCGCCCGGGACCTGCAGGCGCTCGCGGGCCCGGACGATGAAGCTCTTGCGGTCCAGCAGGCCGGTCAGGCCGTCCTGGTCGGAGGCGGCGAACTTGGTTTCCGGCGCGACCACGCCGGCGGCACGGCAGCCCTCCTCCAGCCACACACCGCGCCAGATGCAGACGCCGGCGCCGCGCATGCGCAGGCGCACGGCGATCTCGGCGCCCGGCTCCTGGAAGCGCAGGATGTCGTCGGCCATCGCCCGGTCCTGCGGCAGGGCGAGCGCGCGCAGGGCGGCGGAGGAACAATCGGGGGCCAAGGGACCCAGGCCCAGGGCGCGCGAGGCGCCCGTCAGCCGCAGGCGGTCCTTCTCCGGCTCCCACATCCACAGCGCCACGTCGGCGGCGCCCAGCGCCTCCAGCGAGGCGGTCGCGTCCCAGATCCAGCGGTCGTTGGGCATAGCCTCTGGGTCGTCCTGGCCTCTACGCGCCGGTCAGACCGACACACCGACGTCCGGGCCATCAGGTCCGCGAAGCGGCGACACCAGGCCGAACAGGACATGGTCTCGCCAACCGCCGTTAATTTTCAGATAAGCCTTGGCGTATCCCTCATCGGCGAAACCGGCTTTCGCCAGCAGCCGGCGCGAGGCCATGTTGTCGGGAATGCAGGCCGCTTCCAGCCGGTGCAGGCCCAAGGTGCGGAAGGCGAACTCGGACAGCGCCCGGACCGCGGCCACCGTATGGCCCTGGCGGGTGAAGGGCCGGCCGCACCAGTAGCCGACCGACCCCATCTGGGCGACCCCACGCCGGACGTTGGAAAGCGTGATGCCGCCGGTGAGCGCCTCGTCGCTGGCGCGGATCACGAAGAACGGATAGGCGGCGCCCGCGTCGCGGTCCCGGGCATAGGCCAGCAGCCGGCGGCGGAAGGCCGCGCGCGACAGGTCGTCGGCGGGCCAGGTGGGCTCCCAGGGCTGCAGGAAGGCGCGGCTGACGGCGCGCAGTTCGCGCCATTCCAGATAGTCGGCGGCGCGCGGGGGCCTAAGGACGATCCCCTCGCCTTCCACTCGAAGGCCGCTTTCCGGCGCGATCCAGTCCAGCAGAGCCATGGCGGCAGGGTCGCGGAATCTTTCCCCGCCCGCAAGCGCGAGGCTCAGCTAGGCGTGTACCCAATAGGGCATCGCGGGAGCCCTCTTCCTGTCGCCAGGTAAACGACTGCTCGCGAACCCTAGTAGACTCCGCGAGTGCTTGCGTTTCGTCGCCGGCGCGCTACGTCAGGATCATGTCAGAGACTGTGGGAACCCGCTGAGCGTCTCGCACGCGCGAGACACGTCGCAGCAGCTACCAGGGCCGCGGAGATCGCGGTCCCCCGGTCGGCTGCCCACCTAGGTTTCCTACAGGCTCATCATCATGCAAATCCGACTGGAGCGTCCCGAGGACGCGACCACCATTCACGCGCTCACCGACACGGCGTTCAAGGGCATGCCTTTCAGCGATGAAACCGAAGCTGAGGTCATCGATGCGTTGAGAGCGGCAGGGGCGTTGACCCTTTCGCTCGTGGCGACGGAGGGTGGCGAAATCCTCGGCCACGTCGCCTTTTCACCCGTCACGATCAACGGCGAGGCCGGCGATTGGTACGGCCTCGGACCCGTATCCGTGTGGCCGGATCATCAGCGGAGGGGCATCGGTCAGGCTTTGATCCGCGAAGGACTGCGACAGCTCCAACTCATGAGCGCAGGCGGGTGCGTCCTGCTCGGCGCCCCGGCATACTATCGTCGGTTTGGGTTTGAGAGCGATCCGCACCTCTACAACGTCGGCGCGCCGCCGGGAGCATTCCAGCGCCTGACCCTCAACGGCTCCCGACCAAGCGGCGAGGTGAGCTTCCACCGCGCCTTCGACGGGCCGTAGAACAAGGAGCGCGGCCTCTCACTTAGGGGCCGCTCTCCACCCACTTCGGACCTCGCGGAGGTCGCCTCCGCGACTTAGCCGAACAGGGCTTTCTCGAAGGCTGGGGCGGCCTTCAGGGCGGCCTTGGGGCCCAGCACCGCCACGGCGGCCTTGCGCGACGCCAGGATGCGGCCGGTGAGGCGGACGAGGTCGGCGG
>NZ_JBKJTG010000218.1:0-12423 GCF_046590535.1 Phenylobacterium sp.
TTCATCGGCGGGACCGGCGTGTTCGACTCGCTCGACCGCAGCTTTGACGACTGGGGCGCCACCATCGGCGTCAACTACCAGTTCCAGCCGGACCTGGGCGCCTTCGCGCGCTACACCCAGGCCTTCCGCCTGCCGTCCCTGGGCGACTTCATCACCAACCCGACCAACACCGCCCCCCGGGCCCAGGGGATCGACCTGGCCGAGGCGGGCCTGAAGATCGACCGGCCGATGTTCACGGTCTACGCCACCGCCTTCTACACCGCCTTCGACAGCCAGAACTTCACTGAGACCCGGTTCGACCAGGCTGCCAACGCCTTTGTCAGCCGCACGGAGTTCGCCTCCACCAACGCCTTCGGGGTGGAGCTGGAGGGCGCCATCCGGCCCACCGAGTGGTTCGACGTGGGCTTCAACGGGACGGTGCAGGACCCGCGCCTGGGTGACTTCATCTTCAACGAGCGGGTCGCCAAGGTGGCCGGCGCGTGCCCGCTGCCCAGCGACACGGTGACCGCCGGCGCCGACTGTCTGCGCCGGCGGGACTTTTCCGACAATATGCAGGTCCGCGCGCCAAAGGTGAGCGGGCGGGTGACGCCGGGCCTCAACCTGCTGGACGGCCGGCTGCGCGCCGAAGTCGACCTGCAGTATTACGGCAAGCGCTTCTCCGACATCGCCAACACCCTGATCATCCCTGACTATTTCCTGGTCAATGCGCAAGTCCGCTACAACCTCACCGACCGGCTGTCGATCTACGGCTATGGGAGCAACCTGACCAATGAGATTGGCCTGACCGAAGGCAATCCCCGGGCCGGCTCGTTCATCTCCGGCGAGGCCGGCGCGCGCTTCTACCTGGCCCGGCCCGAGCTTGGCCGCGCCTTCCGGGCCGCCGTGCTATATCGCTTCTAGTGAAAGCGACGACGCCGTCCGAGGTCAGGCTTGCGGCTTCCTCCCCCGCTTCGCGAGGGCGGAAGGAGCTGACGGCCGTCGTCGCGTTCCTGGCCGCGATGCTGCTGGGCGTCGGGCCGGCCACAGCACAAGGCACGCCGGACCTGACCCTGACCGGCGTGATGACCGGCGCCGACCACGAGACCTATCGCGAGGTGGGCTTCCGGGTACCGGCGGGGGTCACCGCGATCACCGTGGAGTTCGCCTACACCGGCCGGGAAGAGCGCTCGGTCATCGACCTCGGGCTGCGCGATCCCCAGCGGTTTCGCGGCTGGAGCGGGGGAAACAAGTCCAGCTTCACGGTGGCCGGGACCTGGGCCACGGCCTCCTACCTGCCTGGGCCGCTGCCGGCCGGGCAATGGAAGCTGATCCTGGGCGTGCCCAACCTGCGCAAGGACAGCCGCGCGCCCTACACCGCCAAGATCAGCTTTGTGCGCGGTCCCGCGTTCGCGGGGTTCGCGGCGGCGCCCCTGAAGACGGGCCTGGCCTGGTATCGCGGCGACCTGCACCTGCACACCGGGCATTCGGACGGGTCCTGCGCCTCGCGCAAGGGCGTGCGCGTGCCATGCCCGCTGTTCAAGACCGTGGAGGCCGCCGCCGCCCGAGGCCTCGATTTCGTGTCGGTGACCGAGCACAACGCCACCTCGCACCATCAGGCGCTGGCCGAGCTGCAGCCCTACTACGACGACCTGCTGCTGATCCCGGGCCGGGAGATCACCACCTTCCATGGCCACGCCAATGTGTTCGGGACGACGGCGCCGCTGGACTTCCAGCTCGGCGGGCCGCGGGCGCCGAGCCTGGAGCGCATCCTCGACCAGGTGGCGGCGGCCGGCGGGCTGATCTCCATCAACCACCCGGGGATGCCGTCCGGCGAGGCCTGCATGGGCTGCGGCTGGACGGCGGCGACCGACTTTTCGCGTATCCCGGCGATCGAGGCGGTGAACGGCGGGTCGCTGGCCCAGACCGGCGGCGTCGACGGTTTCCTGTCCGGCATTCCGTTCTGGGAGGCGGGGCTCAACGCCGGCTATCGGATCACCGCCATCGGCGGCTCCGACAACCACGACGCCACGCGCGACCCAGCGCAGCCGCAGGCGGTGGGCGTCCCTACCACTGTCGTTCGGGCCGCCGAGCTGTCCCAGGGCGCGATCCTGGCAGGAATTCGGGCCGGCCATGTGTTCGTCGACCTGGCGGGCGCCCGCGACCGGACGCTGCAGGTGACCGCGGCCGCCGGCGGGCAGTCTGCGGCCATGGGCGACGCTCTGGCCGCGCCGGCGGGCGCGCGGGTGATGTTTGCGGTTCACGTCGCCAAGGCGGCGGGCGGCCGCCTGGCGCTGGCGGGGCCGGCCGCAAGGCTCGTGACCCTGGCCGACGCCGCGCTTTCGGCCGACGCCACCAGCACCTTCTCCCTCATCAGCGACGGCCGGCCGGGTTGGCTGCGGGTCGACGTGCGGGGGCCGGACGGACGGCTTTGGCTGCTCGGCAATCCGGTCTATCTCAACCCGCCCAGCCACTGAGCGGAGCCGCCCGCCGCGCCGCGCGTTCTAGAGCGGACAAAGGGGGACCAGGCGATGCTCGATTGCGTGGTGGTGGGCGCGGGGCCGGCCGGGCTGACGGCGGCCATCTACCTGGCCCGGTTTCGCAGGAACTTCCGGGTGCTGGACTCCGGCTCCAGCCGCGCCGCATGGATCCCGCTGAGCCACAACCATCCGGGCTTCCCCGAGGGCGTGCGTGGCAAGACCCTGCTGGCCCGCATGCGCCGTCAGGCCGAGACTTTCGGGGCGCAGATCGCCCCTGGCCGGGTAGAGGACGTGCAGGCCCGCGGCAAGGGCTTCAGCCTGGAGACCGAGGGCGGGCGGCTGGACGCCCGCACGGTGATCCTGGCCACCGGGGTGCTGGACAACGAGCCCAACATCCCCGGCCTGGACCAGGGGGTGGCGCGCGGCTTGGTGCGCATCTGCCCGATCTGCGACGGCTACGAGGTGATCGACCAGCGGGTGGGGGTGATCAGCCACGATGCGCACGGCGCCGCCGAGGCCCTGTTCCTGACCACCTACACGCCGCACGTGACCCTGATCCATGTGGGCGCCGCCGACGCCCTGCCCGCCGACATGCGCCGCAAGCTCGCCGCGGCGAAGATCGAGATAATGGAGGCGCCCATCGGGAGCGTCGTCCTCGACCGCCGCAGGATTTCGGCCGTGTGCTTCGCCGGCAAGCCCCGGCATTTCGATTGCCTATATTCGGCCCTAGGCGTCACGCCGCGCACCCAGCTGGCGGTCAAGGCAGGCGCGCGGCTGGACGAGGACGCCCGGCTGGTGGTGGACGCCCACCAGGAGACCTCGATCCCGGGCCTGTTCGCGGCCGGCGACGTGGTGCGCGGCCTCAACCAGATCTCCACGGCGTCCGGCGAAGGCGCCACCGCCGCCACTCGAATCCACAACCGTCTGCGCGGGGTGGCCTAGGGCCCCAGGAACCAAGCTTGGCCGTGGTCGTTGGCGAGATGAGCCCGCGCTATTCCGCGCCGCCTCCAAAGGTCCGCCATGCCGCAGAAAGCCCCGCCCCCCCGCAAAGGCATGCCGAGCCCTGAACTGGACGAGCCCACCTTCCGCGAACGTTTCCGCAGCCAGTTCACCGACCCAGCCTTCCTGCCCCTGGATTCCGAGATCGAGCGGATCACCAGCGTGGCCTGGGACGGCTACATCAAGGGCCGCAAGTCGCCGGTGACCAAGGTTGCCGGGCGCGGCTTCGCCGACCCCAAGTACGAGCTCTCCGTGGACTGGCTGGCCGCCCGCCAGGCCATCCGCGAGGCCCAGGCCCGGCATGACGACAAGCAGGGGCCGATGCGGTTCCTGATCATCAACGCCTCGTCGCGCAGCGAGCACACCTGTCCGGGCGAGATGTCAAAGTCCTGGCGGCTGGGCGAGCTCAGCCACGAGGTGTTCGCGGGCGCCAAGGGCACGGAGGTGAAGGTCCTCGACCTGAGCCGGCTGACTTCGGAGTACGGCCGCAAGATCCACCCCTGCAAGGCGTGCTTCTCCACCGCCGCGCCGCTCTGCCACTGGCCGTGTTCCTGCTACCCCAACTATTCCCTTGGCCAGACGCAGGACTGGATGAACGAGATCTATCCCATGTGGGTGGAGGCCCACGGGATCATGATCATCACCCCGGTGAACTGGTACATGTCGTCCTCGCCGCTGAAGCTGATGATCGACCGTATGGTCTGCGCCGACGGCGGCAATCCGGACCCGACGCTGACCCAGGGCAAGGACGCCAGCCTCGCCAAGCAGGTGGAGCTCGACGGCTGGAACTATCCGCGCCACCTGGCCGGGCGGCAGTTCGCCGTGGTTGTGCATGGGGACGTGGAAGGCGCGGAGAACGTGCGCCGCTCGATCTCCGACTGGCTGCGCTTCATGAAGCTGTGCCCGGCGGGCCCGACGGCGGAACTGGACCGCTACATCGGCTACTGGAAGCCCTACGCCACCAGCCACGACGAGCTCGACGCCGACAAGGCCATCCAGGAGGAAGTGCGCAACGCCGCGCGCACCCTGCTGCAAGGGGTCCAGGGCGACAAGATGGGTAAGTTCACCGCCGCCGGCACGGACCTGGAATCGCCGCGGCAGAAGTGAGCCGCGCGGCGCACTCATCTGGCGAAGTCCGGAAATCAGCGTCAGCGGTTAAACTTGGTGGAGAGCACAATCGAAGAGTTCGTGCGCTCCACGCCGCGCAAGGCGCCGATTTCGTCGATGACCGTGTCCATGTCGCTGACGCTGGGCGCCTCCACGGTGGCGATCATGTCGGAGGGCCCGCTGACCGACTGCAAGCGGCGCACGCCGGGCATGCGTCTGAGCGCCGCGGTGACGGCGGCAGCCTGTTTCGGCTCCACGGTCAGCATGACGAAGGCGTGGATCAGCGCCGCCTCGCGGGTCTCCGACAGCCGCACCGCGTAGCCGGCGATGACGCCCGTGCGCTCAAGCTTGGCCAGCCGGCTCTGGACAGTGGTGCGCGAGAGGCCCAGCGCCCGGGCCAGCTCCGCCACCGGCGCCCGGGCGTTGTCCCGCAGGCGGGCGAGCAGGTGCAGGTCCAGGTCATCCATGATCATATCGCCGAATGCTGCGGGCTGATCGCCCATAATTGCTACACATATCGCCGAAATGCTAGTTGAATCCGGCGCGGCGCCGTCCGATCTTTCGGGCTTCGCAACCTGGGAGTTCGCCATGCGCAAGGTGGCTGTGGTCGGGGCCGGCAAGATCGGATCGACGGTTCTCGACCTGCTGGCCGGCTCCGGCGGGTACCAAGTGCTGATCATCGACCAGTCGCCCGAGGCGCTGGCCGGTCTAAATCCGCGCAGCAAGGCGCAGACCCTTTCGCTGGCCATCGACGGCTCGGACGCCCTGGCCGACGCCCTGGCGGGCTGCTTCGCAGTGGTGAACTGCGCGCCCTATCACCTGACCACCCAGGTGGCCGAGGCGGCCAAACGGGCCGGCGCCCACTATCTGGACCTCACCGAGGACGTGGCCGCCAGCCGGGTGGTCCGCGAACTGGCCGCGGACAGCCGCACCGCCTTCATCCCCCAGTGCGGTCTGGCGCCCGGCTTCATCACCATCGCCGCCTGGGAGCTGGGCAAGCACTTCGACGAGCTGCACGACGTGCGCCTGCGGGTCGGCGCCCTGCCCCGATATCCGTCCAACGCCCTGAACTACAACCTGACCTGGTCCACCGACGGGGTGATCAACGAATACTGCGAGCCCTGCGAGGCGATTGTCGGCGGCCGCCTGCGCGAGGTTCCGCCCCTGGAGGAGTGCGAGGAGTTCTCCCTCGACGGGGTCACCTACGAGGCGTTCAACACCTCCGGCGGCCTGGGCACGCTCTGCCAGACCCTGGAGGGCAAGGTCCGCAACCTCAACTACCGGACCATCCGCTATCCGGGGCACGCGGCGATCATGAAGGCGCTGCTCAACGACCTGGGCCTGCGCAACCGCCGCGCCCTGCTCAAGGACATCCTGGAGAACGCTGTCCCGGCGACCCTGCAAGACGTGGTCATCGTGTTCGTCACCGTCTCGGGCCTGAAGGCCGGGCGGCTGATGCAGGAAACCTATGTGGAGAAGATCTACGCCCAGGTGGTGGGCGGCGAGATGAAGAGCGCCATCCAGATCACCACCGCCAGCGCGGTGTGCGCGGTTCTGGACCTGCTGGCCGAGGGCCGGCTGCCGGACCACGGCTTCATCCGCCAGGAGGATATTCCCCTGGCCGACTTCCTCGCAAACCGCTTCGGCCGCTGCTACGCCCCGCAAGACGCCGCGCTCCGGACCGCCTGAGAAAGCCCATGACCCTGCAGACCAAGATCGGCTCCGCCGCGGCCGAGGCCGCCCAAGTTCTGGACCGCCTGGGCGTGCCGGTCGCGCTGTGGACCGGCGGCGACCGCGCCGTGCGCTCCCCCGTCACCGGCGAGGTGCTGGGCCGGGTGCACGACGCCTCCGCCGCCGAAGTTGACCGGGCCGTGGCGCGGGCGCGGACGGCCTATCTCGCCTGGCGCAACGTGCCGGCGCCCCGGCGCGGCGAACTGGTGCGGCTGTTGGGCTGTGAACTGCGCGCCGCCAAGACGGACCTGGCCGGCCTGGTGACGCTGGAAGCCGGCAAGATCGTCTCCGAAGCCAACGGCGAAGTGCAGGAGATGATCGACATCTGCGACTACGCCGTGGGCCTGTCGCGCCAGTTGTTCGGCCTGACCATCGCCACCGAGCGTCCCGACCATCGGATGATGGAGACCTGGCATCCCCTGGGCGTGGTGGGGGTGATCAGCGCCTTCAACTTCCCGGTGGCGGTGTGGTCCTGGAACGCGGCCCTGGCCCTGGTGTGCGGTGACGCCTGCGTCTGGAAGCCGTCGGAGAAGACCCCGCTGACCGCGCTGGCGGTGCAGGCCCTGTTCGAGCGCGCGCTGGCGGCGTTCGGCGACGCGCCCGACGGCCTGTCGGCGGTGATCCTGGGGGGCCGGGAAGCCGGCGAGGCCCTGGTGGACAATCCCCAGGTAGCCCTGGTCTCGGCCACCGGCTCGACCGCCATGGGCCGCGCAGTTGCGCCCCGGCTGGCCGCGCGGTTCGCCCCCGCGCTCCTGGAGCTGGGTGGCAACAACGCCGCCATCGTCGCCCCCACCGCCAACCTCGACCTGGCGCT
Source organism: Phenylobacterium sp. (assembly GCF_046590535.1). Taxonomy (GTDB): domain Bacteria; phylum Pseudomonadota; class Alphaproteobacteria; order Caulobacterales; family Caulobacteraceae; genus Phenylobacterium. Next base: position 7,108 of record NZ_JBKJTG010000218.1, read on the forward strand.
GCGCGGCATCGCCTTTTCCGCCATGGGCACGGCCGGCCAGCGCTGCACCAGCCTGCGTCGCCTGTTCGTTCATGAGAGCCTGTATGACGCCCTGCTGCCCAGGCTGAAGGCGGCCTATGGCTCGGTGCGGGTGGGCGATCCGCGGGACGCCGCGACCCTGGTGGGCCCGCTGATCGACGGAGGCTCGATGCAGGCCATGCAACGGGCCCTGGATGAGGCCCGCTCGGCCGGCGGTCAGGTGACCGGAGGCGAGCCCGTGGACGTGGCCGGCTGTCCGGATGCGGCCTATGTCCGCCCGGCGCTGGTGGAGATACCCCACCAGACGGAGGTGGTCCGCCGCGAGACCTTCGCCCCGATCCTCTACGTAATGCGCTACTCCGACCTGGAAACAGCGATCAACCTGCAGAACGACGTGCCCCAGGGCCTGTCGTCCTCGATCTTCACCAACGACATGCGCGAGGCGGAGCTGTTCACCTCGGCCCGTGGCTCCGACTGCGGCATCGCCAACGTCAACATCGGCCCCTCGGGCGCGGAGATCGGCGGGGCGTTCGGCGGCGAGAAGGAGACGGGCGGCGGCCGCGAGGCCGGCTCCGACAGCTGGCGGGCCTACATGCGCCGCGCCACCAACACGGTGAACTACGGCGCTACCCTGCCCCTGGCGCAGGGCGTTAGCTTCGACCTCTAGGGCGTTCGTCGTCAGGTTTGCCCGTTCCGCGCCGGCTTGGCACAATAGGCCATTGAAGGCGGCCGGCGCGACTGGGCGCCCATTTTTCGAAAGCGCGAGAATTTGACCATTTCCCCACCCGCGGCCCGGGCCCCTGCGCCCGCCGGTCCGCTGGCATCCGTCGACGCCCTTGTTGAGGGCCTGGCCGGCGTCGGCTACATCGCCTCGCGCCGGATCGCGACCGCGCTCTACATGAGCGTCAACCTGCAGAAGCCGATCCTGGTGGAGGGCTCCGCCGGGGTCGGCAAGACGGAATTGGCGCTGTCCACCGCCACCCTCCTGGGCCTGCCGCTGATCCGCATGCAGTGCTACGAGGGCCTCGACGAGTCCAAGGCGCTGTACGAGTGGAAGTACGGCAAGCAGCTCCTCTACACCCAGATACTCAAGGACCGGATGGGCGCGGCCTTGGCCGACGCACCCAGCATGGACGCCGCCATGGACCGCCTGCATGGCATGGGCGACCTGTTCTTCTCCGAGCCGTTCCTGGAGCCTCGCCCGCTGATGAAGGCGCTGCAGGAGGACGACGGCTGCGTCTTGCTGATCGACGAGATCGACAAGTCCGACGAGGCGTTCGAAGCCTTCCTGCTGGAGGTGCTGTCGGCCTACCAGGTGTCGATCCCCGAGCTCGGAGTGATGAAGGCGACCACCCCGCCCATCGTGTTCCTGACCTCAAACAACGTCCGCGACCTGGGCGACGCCCTGAAGCGGCGCTGCCTGCACCTGCACATCCCCCTGCCGGAGCCGGCGCTGGAGGAGCGGATCGTGGCGGTCCGCGTGCCGGGCATCGAGGCGACGCTCACCCACGCCCTGGTGGCCTTCGTGCAGTCGCTCCGCACGCTCGACCTGCGCAAGCCCCCCTCGATCTCGGAGACTGTCGACTGGGCCCGGGCGCTGATCCTGCTGCACGCCGACAGCCTGGAGCCGGCCATGGTGCGCGATACGCTCAACGTGATCCTCAAGTACGAGCAGGACATCGCCGCCGTCGAACCGCAGATCGTCGAGCTGCTGCACCGCAGGTAGCCGATGCAGCGCACCCTCGAGGACTTCCTGCGCGCGCTTCGCGCCGCCGACGTCCGGGTCAGCCCCGGCGAGGCCATCGACGCGGCCCGCACCCTGGCGGCGGTGGGCTATGGCGACCGGGAACTGGTCAAGGACGCCCTGTGCGCCACCCTCGCCAAGTCGGAGGCCGAGGTCACCACCTTCGACCGGACCTTCGAGACCTTCTTCGCGCGCCGCAGTTTCGAGCTGCCGCTGGCGCGAGGCGGGCCGGAGACCCAGAACGGCGATCCCGGCGAGGCCGCCGCGTCACCCCTCGCCCAGGCGCTGCTGCAGGGGGACGCCGCCGGCGTGCAGCAGGCCATGGAGGCCGCCGCCGAACGGGCAGGCGTCAGCCAGATCCGGCTCTCCACCCAGCGCAGCCGGATGACGCGGCGGCTGCTGGAGGAGATGGGGATCGCCGAGATCGAGCAGATCATCGCCCGGGCCCGCAAGGCCGCTGAGGGCCAGGGCCTGGCCGACCGGCTGGACGCCGCCCGCCGCGCCCTGGTGGCCGAAGCACAGGCCTATGTAGAGCGCCAGCATTCGCTCTACGCCGCCGGCTCCGGCCGGGCGCTGCGCGAGGAGATGCTGGCCAGGAAGGCGCTGAACGCCGACGGCGGCATCGATCCCGTCGACCTGGCCGTCATGCAGGCCCTGGTCAAACGCATGGCCAAGCGGCTGGCCGACCGCTATTCCCGCCGCCGCCACCGGGCGCGCAAGGGCCACCTGGACGTGCGCAAGACGCTGCGGCGCAGCGTGGCCTATGGCGGCGTACCCTTCGAGATCGCCTGGAAGGTCAAGAAGATCGACAAGCCGTCGATCGTCGCGATCTGCGACGTGTCGAAGTCGGTGGCCGCCGCGGCTCAGTTCCTGCTGACCTTCCTCTATTCCCTGAACGAGGTGGTAGACCGGCTGGACGCCTTCGCCTTTTCCGGCCGGCTGATCCCGGTCAACGCGATCCTCGACGAGCATGGGGTGGAGCACGCGATCCTGGAGGTGTTGCAACGGATCGGCTTCCAGCAGACCGACTACGGCCAGGCTCTGGAGGACTTCTGCGAGCACCACCTGGACCGGCTGGACCGCCACACCACGGTGATCATCCTGGGCGACGGCCGCTCGAACTTCGCCGACCCGCGCCTGGACCTGATGCGCCAGATCCACGACCGGTCACGGGCGGTGATCTGGCTCAATCCGGAGCCGGAGAGCTACTGGGCCCAGGGCGACAGCGTCATGCACCGCTACCAGCGGTTCTGCCACGTGGCCAAGCCGTGCAACACGCTAGGCCAGCTCGAGCGGATCATCGAGGATGTTCTGCGGACCTACGTGCCGCACTAGCGCACGGCCGCAGCCGCGGCGGTTTCGGCGGCTTCCAGGCGGCGCGCCCGCAGGCCGCTGGAAATCTCGTCGTGGCGGCGCCGGGAGATGGCGTAGGGCAGCATCATCGCCATGGAGATCGCCGCCAGGATCGCCGAGCCCACGCCAGCGGTCAGCACCAGGCGGATCAGCAGGTCCTCGGGCAACACCGCCCCCACCTGCCGGCCGGCTTCCTTGGGGAACTGCAGCAGGTCGAGCACCAGACCGGCCAGCAGCAGGCCAATGCCCACCGAACCCTTGAACGCGAACCCGAGGCCCGCGAAGTAGAGCCCTTCGCGGCGGTGGGCGAACAGGTGCTCATGCTCGTCCACCGCGTCGGCCATCATCGACGGATAGGCGATGGCCGCGAAGCCGGAGCCCATCCCGGCGAAGGCCATGGCGATGGCCAGCAGCGGCACAGCTTCGGCCCCGGTGGCGGTGAACAGGCCCAGGGCCCGCAGGATCGGCGGCAGGGCCCACACCACGATCACCATGCTCATGCCGATCACCACGACGACTTTCTTCTCCATCCGCCGCGACAGCATGGGAGCGATCGGCACGCCGGCCATCAGCCCCGCCAGATAAATGTAGGCCAGGGTCTGGATCATCGACGGCTGCAGCTTCCAGACGAAGACGTTGACGTGGGTGTTGAGCGTCGTGTGCAGGCCGATGGCGGTGTAGACCACCACCGCCGAGCAGAAGAGGATCCGGAAGGACCTGTTGCGGAAGATCTCCGCCACCTCGCCGGGCAGGCGCCGCAGCAGCGGCCGGGTGGCCTGGACCCCGTGGGGCAGGGTGGCGGCGTAGCGGCGCACGCCCAGGGAGCAGACCACCATGCCGATGAAGATCAGCACCCCTGTCGCCATGCCGAAGCCCGGATAACGCTCCGGCCTCTGCAGCCCGCCCTCGCCGGCGAAGAACACCGAATAGGCCAGCGCGGTGACCACCACGGCGGTGAGCACGCTGGCGACAGTGCGGTAGGCCACGACGCTGGAGCGCTCGGCGTAGCCGGTGGCCAGTTCCGCACCGAGGGCCACGTAAGGTACGTGGAACAGCGACATGGCCACCCGAAGGGTGATCGCCATCGCCAGCAGCCAGGCGAACAGCAGCGGCTCGGCCAGCCCCGGCGGCGGCGAGAACAGCCCTGCCAGCGCCAGCGCCATCACCGGCGCCCCCACCAGCATCAACGGCACGCGGCGGCCCCACTTGGACCGGATATTGTCCGACCAGGAACCGATGAAGGGGTCCACCCCGGCGTCGAAGCACAGGCCGATGAACAGGGCCGCGCCCACCAGGCTGCCGGAGAGCCCGAGGACGGCGGTGTAGTAGAAGAACGCGAAGCCGATGGCGACGTTGAACCCGCCCTCGTGCATGTGGCCGATCCCGTAGAGCACCTTCACCGCGGCTGGCGGCTTCAGCTCTTCGGCGTCTTGGGGAGCGCTCGCGGGATCAATCGTCGTCACGAGGCGCCCTCCAGGCTGTGCACCGCGTCACCGTAGCCGCCCAATCTGGGATGACAATCATCCCGACCCGGCGGTCCGGGGCTTCGCCGTCCTGGCCGCCTACCAGCTGTCGATCCACCTCAGCTTCTTCTCGGTCCGCAGGGGGACGGGCGGCAGGCTCTTCAGGCCGCCGACGATCCACCGCCGCGTGTCGGCGGGGTCGATGACGTCGTCCATTGCGGGGCTGGTTCCCTGCGACATGGCCTTGCCGCGGGCGTACGCCGCGGCGACCATCTCGTCGAACTTGGCCTTGCGCTCGACCGGGTCGGCGATGGCCGCCAGCTCGTTGCGGTAGCCCAGCTTCACCGAGCCCTCCAGGCCCATGCCGCCGAACTCGCCGGTGGGCCAGGAGACCACGAACATCGCCGCCTGGTAGCTGCCGCCGGTCATGGCGATGGCCCCCAGGCCATAGCTCTTGCGCACGATCACCGAGAAGATCGGCACGGTGAGGTTCGCCCCGATCACAAACAGCCGCGAACAGTGGCGGATCAGGCCGGTCTTCTCCGCCTCGGGCCCCACCATGTTGCCCGGGGTGTCGGAGAGCGACAGAACCGGGATGTCGAAGGCCTCGCAGAGCTGCAGGAAGCGGGCGGCCTTGTCTGAGGCGTCGCTGTCGATCGCACCGCCCAGGTGCATCGGGTTGTTGGCGAACACGCCGACCGGGCGGCCTTCGATGCGGATGAAGGCGGTGACCATGGC
>NZ_JBKJTG010000256.1:0-6374 GCF_046590535.1 Phenylobacterium sp.
CCATCCGGGCCCGCTTGGCGCGCACCTGAAATACGCCGAAGCCCGAAAGCTTCACCTGTTCGCCGCGCTCCAGAGCCTGGGCGGCCAGCTCAAGCGTCCGCTCAACGAGTTCGGAACAATCCTGACGGGTCAGACCCACCTCTTCGTGAACCGCCTCGCACAGGTCGGCCCGCGTTACTGTCGCGCCCTTCATCTCGCCCCTGCCCCCTACTGAACCACTGTCGACGGGCCGCAATCGCGGAAACGTCGGATAATCGTCATGACCTGATTGTCGCATCAGGTCAAAGACTTCAAGGCGTAACCGGGGACGGGCTTGAAGCTAACGCCTACAAGCGCACGACGCAGGCGCCCCAGGTCAGGCCGCCGCCCATGGCTTCCATCAGCAGCAGTTGGCCGGGCTTGATACGGCCATCGGAAATGCCTTCGTAGAGCGCCAGGGGGATGGAGGCCGCCGAGGTGTTGGCGTGCTTGGCCACCGTGGAGATGACCTTTGCGGAATCGATGCCCAGGCGTTTGGCCACGCCCTCCAGGATGCGCTGGTTAGCCTGGTGGGGGATGAACCAGTCGACGTCGGCGACATTGACCCCCGCGTCGGCGGCGGCGGCCACCACGGCTTCGGAGATGTTCACCACGGCGTGGCGGAACACCTGGTTGCCCTGCATCCGCAGGTGGCCGATCTGGCCGTTGGTGGAGACCCCGCCGTCCACATAGAGCAGGTCCTGCTTGGCGCCGTCAGCGCGGAGCGCAAAGCCCAGCAGGCCACGGTCGGCGGTGGTCCCCTCGCCTTCCACAGGCTCCACCACCACAGCGCCAGCGCCGTCGCCGAACAGCACGCAGGTGCCGCGGTCGGTCCAGTCCATCAGCCGGGTCATGGTTTCCGCGCCAATCACCAGGGCGCATTGCGACCGGTTGCGGGCCACGAAGCCGTCGGCCACCGAGAGCGCGTAGACGAAGCCCGAGCAGACCGCCTGCACGTCGAAGGCGATGCCCACGGGGCAGCCCAGCTTACGCTGCACGATGGCGGCCACCGAGGGGAAGGTAAGGTCGGGCGTGGTGGTCGCCACCACGATCATGTCCACCTCGTCCACGGTGCGCCCGGCCGCGGCCAGGGCCCGCTTGGCCGCAGCCACCGCCAGGTCGGAGACAGGCTGGTCCTCGGCCGCCTTGTGGCGCTGGCGGATGCCGGTGCGCTCACGGATCCAGGCGTCGGAGGTGTCGACGAACTTGGCCAGGTCGTCGTTGGTGACGATCTGTTCGGGCAGGTATCCGCCCACGCCGGTGACGGCGCTACGCAGCACCTTGGTCACTTCAGGCGGCTCCGTCCAAGGGCGTCGGGATCACCTCGGCCAGGGCGGCGGGAAGCTTGCGCATGTTGCGCTCGATCTCGGCGGCGAAGCCACTGCGCGCCAGGTCGGCCGCCACCCGCAGGGCCTGGGCGAAATCCCGGTCGGTGGCGCCGCCGTGGCACTTCAGGACGATGCCGTTCAGGCCCAGCAGCGGCGCCGCCGGCGGCGGGCTCAACCGGTCGCGGAACTTGCGCAGGGCGGGCCGGGCGATCACCGCCCCCAGGGTCCCGCCTAGGTTGGAGGTGAGCGCGGTGCGCAGCTCGGTGGTGATAAAGCGCGCGACGCCTTCCATGGCCTTGAGCGCCACATTGCCGGTGAAGCCGTCGGTGACGATGACGTCGACCTTGCCGCGCGTCAGGTCGTCGCCCTCCACGAAGCCGCGGTATTCCAGGTCCAGATGGCCTTCGCGCAAGACCCGGTGCGCCTCGCGCACCTCCTGGTGGCCCTTCATATCCTCGTGGCCCACGTTCAACAGGCCCACGGTGGGCCGCGGCGTCCCGTGGGCGGCGCGGTGGAAGGCCTCCCCCATGATGGCGAACTCCACCAGCCGCTCGGCGTCGCAGTCGACGTTGGCGCCCACATCGAGGAATGTGGTCACGCCGGAGCTGTGCGGCAGGCTGGCCACCAGAGCGGGCCTGTCCAGGTCTGCGCTCATCCGCAGGATCAGCTTGGAGATCGCCATCAGGGCGCCGGTGTTCCCAGCCGACAGCGCCGCGGCGGCTTCGCCGTTGCGGATCGCCTCCACCGCATTCCACATGGAAGTGCCCTTGCCCCGGCGCAGGGCCTGGGCGGGTTTCTCGTCCATGCCGATCACGCGTTCCGCATGGCGCAACTCGCACCGCTCCACAGCGGCCTTGTGCTTGGACAGTTCCGCGGCCATCGCCGCCTGATCCCCGTGCAGCAGGAAGCGGACGTGAGCCGGCACCAGGGTCAGGGCGCGGGCGACGGCGGCAACCGCCACGGACGGTCCGTGGTCTCCGCCCATAGCGTCGATGGAAATCACCAGGGATTGGGTCAAAACGGCGCTTGGGTCCTTCGGCGGCGGCCAGGCCGGGATTCGCCGCGACGATATACCTTCCACGCCCGGACATGGAAACCTTCGCGGCGCGGGCTAGTCCTTTGGGTCGGTGAGCTTCCTGAGCACCGCAAAGGGCGAGACTTCCTCCGTGGGCGGCGCATAGTCGAACTCGACCCCCGGCTTCCTCGGGAATGGGTCGATCTCCAGCCCCAGGTGCTCGACAACATAGGCAGCCAGGTCGAAGTGGTCGTGCTCCAGCAGGTCCGGGGGATCGGGCGCCTCCAGGTCCAGCTCGACCTCACCGCCCTGGGCGGGCTGGGCGTGCGGGCTGCCCGACGGCAGCAGGCGGACCTGGATCTCGCCCTCCACCGGCTGTTCGAAGGTCTCCAGTGATATGCCGCAGGTCTGTTCCACCAGCGCGCGGAAGCGGCCGGTGATCTCCGCGCCGTCCAGCCACGGCTTGACGGTGAGGTCGGCGCTCAGCGACGGCAGGCTGACCAGCAGCAGTTGCTTCGCCAGGGCCGCGCGCTGGTCGGCGTCGGGCTCCAAGCGCAGGGTCAGCCCGCCACGGCCCAGTTCGTTCAGCCGGATGGGCTTGGTCCAGGGCTCGGTCACAGCGGCTTCCAGTCAACCTTGCCGGCCAGCAGCGCGTCCAGAGGCTGGGCGGCCAGGGCGGCGCGCTGGGCCACCACATAGGCGGCCATCTCGAGCGGACGGGCGTCGGCGGCCTCGGCGTAGACGGTGCGGGCCAGCAAGGCTTGCAGGCCCTCGGTGGCCGGGAGGGCCTCGAAGGCTTCCTGATAGGACTTCACGCGGCCGAAGAAGGCCTCGCCCAGCTTGCGCATCTTCTTGCCCACCGAAAGGTCGCCCACGCCCATTTCCCGCAGCGCGTGGTCCAAGGCCTTCAGGTAGGTGTCGAACAGCGCCTGGGCGGTCTCCGCAGCCTGGTCGCCCTGGCGCTTGAACCGGTCGAGCAGCAGCATGACGTGCAGGCTGTAGAGTTCAAAGCGGCCTTCCACCGTGTCGGGGGCGCCCATCTCGCGATAGAATGCGGGGGTGCGGGACTGTTCCACCACCCGCGCATAGAGCGCGCGGCCGGATTCCCGGGAGGGCCTGGGCTTGAACAGTCGGTCGAGCAGCATGGACGGCCTCGATTTCGCCAAGAGCGGGCGCTAAAGGCGGGGGGCATTGAACTAAGCGGCGGCCGGCGATAGGTCAAAGCCTCTCAAGGAAAAGAACGGTCCCTGATGTTCCGACGCGCCGCTTTCGCCGCCCTCACCGCAGGCCTCCTGGCCACCAGCGCCTGCGCGCCGATCACCTCCTATTCCGGATTCCAGGCGATCGAGTCCGATCCGAAGGACGTCGCCGTGGGTACCGACACCAAGTCCACCGTGCGCGGCAAGCTGGGGTCGCCGTCGGCCACCTCGACCTTCGACCCCAACGTCTGGTTCTACATGAACCAGATCAAGGCCCGCATCGCCTTCCGCAAGCCCACGGTCACGGCGCGCAACGTCACCGCCATCACCTTCAACAAGGACAGCGAGACGGTCGAGAGCGTGTCGAGCTACACCCTGAAGGACGGCAAGGTCATCGCCTTCAACGGCCGCGAGACGCCGACCCGCGGGCGCGAGATGACCGTGCTGGAACAGCTCCTGGGCACCGTCGGGCGCGGCTCCATGCTGCCGCGGGATGACGAGACCGTCCCCGGCAACCGCCCGGGCGACCGCCGCTAGCGGTTTCTCCCGCAGCCCGGAACGAAGAACGCCCCGGAGATCGCTCTCCGGGGCGTCTTTCTTTGGTGCGTCGCCCTAGGGGATCAGCCCCAGTTGGCCAGGACCGCCAGCAGCAGCAGGGCCACGATGTTAGTGATCTTGATCATCGGGTTCACGGCGGGACCCGCCGTGTCCTTGTAGGGGTCGCCGACGGTGTCGCCGGTCACCGCGGCCTTGTGCGCCTCGGAGCCCTTGCCGCCGTAGTGACCTTCTTCGATCAGTTTCTTGGCGTTGTCCCACGCGCCGCCGCCCGAAGTCATCGAGATGGCGACGAACAGGCCCGTGACGATCACACCCATCAGCATGGCGCCCAGGGAGGCGAAGGCGTTGGCGTCCGTCGAGATCGCGCGGATCACGAAGAACAGCAGCACCGGCGTCACCACGGGGAGCAGGCTAGGGACGATCATCTCGCGGATGGCCGCCTTGGTCAGGATGTCCACGGCCCGGCCGTACTCCGGCTTGACCTCGCCGGTCATGATGCCCGGGTTCTCGCGGAACTGACGGCGGACTTCTTCCACCACGGCTTCCGCCGCCCGGCCCACGGCGGTCATCGACATGCCGCTGAACAGGAATGGCAAGAGGCCGCCGAACAGGAGGCCCACCACCACGTACGGGTTGGACAGATCAAAGGCCACCGTGCCCAGGCCGTAGAAGAACGACCCCGGCTGGGCTTCGGCCGCGAAGAACTTGAGGTCCTCCGTATAGGCGGCGAACAGCACCAGAGCGCCCAGGCCTGCCGAACCGATGGCGTAGCCCTTGGTGACGGCCTTGGTGGTGTTGCCCACCGCGTCCAGCGCGTCGGTGGCGACGCGGACTTCCGCGGGCAGGCCGGCCATCTCGGCGATGCCGCCGGCGTTGTCGGTGACCGGACCGAAGGCGTCCAGGGCCACGATGAAGCCCGCCAGCGACAGCATGGCGGTGGTGGCGATGGCGATGCCGAACAGGCCCGCCAGATTGTAGGTGATCAAGATGCCGATGATGATCGTCAGCGCCGGAAGCGCTGTCGATTCCAGCGACATCGCCAGGCCCTGGATCACGTTGGTGCCGTGACCGGAGACCGAGGCTCTGGCCACCGACTTCACCGGACGGAAGCCCGTGCCGGTGTAGTACTCTGTGACCACCACGATCGCTGCGGTGACGGCCAGGCCGACCACGCCGCACCAGAAGAGGTCGGTGGGGCCGAAGGTGAACTCACCCACGGTCAGGCTTTCCGGAACCAGCGCGTTGATCACGAACCAGAGGGCCACGATGGACGTGGCGCCGGTGACGATCAGGCCCTGGTAGAGCGCGCCCATGATGTTGCGCTTCTTGCCCAGGCGCACGAAGAAGGTGCCCAGGATCGAGGTGATGATGCAGGCGCCGCAGATGGCCAGCGGCAGAAGCATCATGTTGCCGACCAATTCCTGACCGCGGAAGAAGATCGCCGCCAGGACCATGGTGGCGACCGTGGTCACCGCATAGGTCTCGAACAGGTCGGCGGCCATGCCGGCGCAGTCGCCGACGTTGTCGCCGACGTTGTCAGCGATGGTCGCGGCGTTGCGGGGGTCGTCCTCAGGGATGCCGGCCTCGACCTTGCCCACCATGTCGCCACCCACGTCGGCACCCTTGGTGAAGATGCCACCGCCCAGACGCGCGAAGATGGAGATCAGCGAGGCACCGAAGCCCAGCGCCACCAGACCGTCGATGACCTCGCGGCTGGTGCTCTCGAAGCCCGCTCCCAGGGTCAGGAAGGCATAGTAGCCGGCCACGCCCAGAAGCGCGCCGCCCGCCACGAACATGCCGGTGATGGCCCCCGACCGGAAGGCCAGATCCAGACCCTTGCCCAGGCTCTCGGACGCCGCCTGCGCGGTCCGGACGTTGGCCCTTACCGAGATCAGCATGCCGGCGAACCCGGCCAGACCCGAAAGCACCGCGCCGATGACGAAACCGATCGCGGCCCAGGGCCCGATCAGCAGATAGGCCGCGATCAGGATCACGACCCCGACCATGGCGATGGTGGTGTATTGCCGGCGCAGATAGGCCGAGGCCCCTTCCTGGATCGCCGCGGCGATCTCGCGCATCTTGTCGTTGCCGGTGCTGGCCTTCATCAACGAGGCGGTCTGGACGAGGCCGTAAAGGACTCCCAGCGCGCCTGCGGCGATGACCAGCCACAGATAGTTGCTCATGACGTTTCCAAATCCTGTGAACTTCAAACGCCCGGTCCCTTGGCGCGGTGGGCGTTATTCGCCTCTGTCCGCC
>NZ_JBKJTG010000232.1:0-11671 GCF_046590535.1 Phenylobacterium sp.
GGCATGCATGTCGCCACCCACGTCATGGTTTTTGCCCGCACGTCCGGCAAGGACGGGGACGCCACGGGCATCACCTGTTTCATCGTGCCCGCCGACACCCCCGGGGTGAAGATCGAAGAGTACATGTGGACCTTCAACATGCCGACGGACCACCCGCGGGTGAGCTTCACCAACGTGTGGATTCCGGAGGACAGCTACTGGGGCCAGATCGATCGCGGCCTGGGCCTGGGCCAGAGCTTCGTGCACCAGAACCGCATTCGCCAGGCGGCCTCATCCCTGGGCGCGGCGGTCTACTGCATCGAGGAAAGCGTGAAGTACGCGCGGGAGCGCAAGCCGTTCGGCAAGGCCCTGTCGGAAAACCAGGCCATCCAGTGGCCGCTGGTGGAGCTTTCCACCCAGGTCGAGATGCTGCGCCTGCTGATCCGCAAGACCGCGTGGCAGATGGACGGGATGGAGCACAAGGAGATCGAGCGGACGATCTCCGACAAGGTCTCCATGTGCAATTACTGGGCGAACCGGCTGGTCTGCGAGGCCGCCGACCGGGCCATGCAGGTGCACGGCGGCATCGGTTATTCCCGCCACAAGCCCTTCGAGCACATCTACCGCCACCACCGCCGCTATCGGATCACCGAGGGCTCGGAAGAAATCCAGATGCGCAAGGTGGCCGCCTACCTGTTCGGCTACGCCGGACCCAAGCGCCGGCAGTTCGAGGGCTCGGCGTAGAGGGCGTCGAACACCGCCGGCAGGCTGTCGGGCAGGCCCAGCAGCGGGCCGGAGGAGAGCAGCAGCACCGCCTCGTCGCCGTTCAGGCCGCCCAGCGCCTGGGTGGCCTCGGCGGCGGAGCCGGCGGCCTCGACGGCGATCCCGGTGGCGGCGATCCGGCCGAGGATTTCCTGGAAACTCGACTGGTTGTGGCTCTCCGCCCCGTGGCTGGGCGGCGGTACGACCAGTACCCGGGCGGCGCCTGCGAACACCGTGTCGTACCAGGCCAGCGCGTCGCGGTTGCGCCAGGAGAAGGTGTGCGGCTCGAACACCACCGTCAGCGGCCGGGCGGGGAAGTGCAGCAGCATCGCCTCGATGGCCGAGCGCGCCTTCTCGTAGGACGAGCCGAAGCCCTCGATCACCGGCACGCTGGAGCGCACCGTCAGGCGGTCGAGCCGCCGCCGGATGCCGGCGAAGCTCTCGATGGCCGCGGCGAGCGCCGCCTCCCCCACCAGGCCGCGCTCCAGCAGGTAGGCGCAGACGCCGACGATGTTCTCGATGTTGTGCTCGCCCAGCAGGGTGGTGGCCAGCGGCAGGCTGCGGCCATCCGGCGCCACGAGGGTGAACCGGGTGGTCTCGCCGAATACCACATCGCGGGCGTGCCAGCCCTCGCAGGGCCCGGTGTCGTACCAGACGATGCGGCAGCAGGCCTGGCCGGCGATGGCGCGGATCGCCGGATGGTCGCGGGCCATCAGCAGGCCGTCGGCGGGCAGCAGGCGCAGAAGTTCGCGGAACGGCGCCTCGTAGTCGGGGAAGGTCGGGAAGACGTTGACGTGGTCGTGGATCAGCGAGGTCAGCAGCACGTCGCGGGGGTGATAGAGCACGAACTTGGAGCGCCGGTCGTCGGGGCCGACGATGTACTCGTCGCCCTCCAGCACCACCTCGGGCGCCGCGCCCCAGTGGCCGGTGGCCGGCAGGGACGGCGAGATGGCGCCCAGCACCCAGCCGGCGTCGTGGCCAGCCTCGCGCAGCACATGGGCCATCAGCGCCGTGCAGGTGGATTTCCCGAAGGAGCCCGCCACCACGATGTTGCGCCGACCCTGTGTGGCCTCGCCCACAAGCTCCGGGAAGGTGGTGACACGGACGCCGCGCCGGCGAGCCTCCACCACTTCGACATTGGCCTCGCCGCCTAGCTTGGCGCTGGCGCCCAGGACCAGCACGTCGAGGTCCCCGGGCAGGTTGGCCACGTCGAAGCTGCGGTGGAACGGAAACCCCAGGCCTTCCACATAGGTCGACATGGGCGGGAACACGTCGGCGTCGGAGCCGGAAACCTGGTGGCCGGCGTCGCGCATCATCAGGGCCACGGCCGCCATGCCGGCGCCGGCGATGCCGGTGAAATGGATGCGCATGGGCGACCCTTAAGTGAACCTATCACCCGCTGACTAGCTGATCCCAGCGAAGGCTCCAATCGGGGGCGACGATGGGCCACCGGAGGGCGCGTTAACCCCGCCTTAACCACGATCGCGGACTGTCCCATTGTCTTCCTTGAAGACACCCCACCATCATCGACTTTCAAAGCCCGGCGTTCGCGCCGGGCTCTTTTTTCGGGCCTGTGTCCACAAGCCCCGCGGGCTCGGCTTGCATGGTCCCGCGGGCCAGCGTATAGGCCCGGCCCTCGACGGCATGGTCCTCGGTAGCTCAGTTGGTAGAGCAGTCGGCTGTTAACCGACTTGTCGCAGGTTCGAGTCCTGCCCGGGGAGCCACCGTTCTCAGCCCTTTTCGCCGCCGCAGCTCCAACCGGATTTGCACGGCGGTGCGCCATCGCCCACTGTGGCGCGGTCGCTTTGCTGGGCTGGAGAGAACGCTTGAAGATGATTCGCGGAAGTCTGGCGGCCGCGATGGCTGCAATGGCCCTGGCGGCCTGCACCCACGCCGCGGCGCCTGCGCCGGGCGCGGAGCTCTCGCCCCAGGCGCGCTGGGAAGCGGGCCAGGCGGCCAGGCTGGCCTGGAACGCCCGGCAGGCTGGCTGGCGAACCACCGAGAGCGGGCTGCAACACCGGCGGGTCAAAGCCGCGCCGGCCGCCTCGCCGAAGCCGGAGCCTGGCGCCACGGTGACCATCCACTACACGGGGACGTTCATCGACGGGCGGGAGTTCGACAGTTCCCGCACCCGCGGCGAGCCGGCCACCTTCCCTCTGGGCCAGTTGATCAAGGGCTGGCAGGAGGGCGTGCCGATGATGCGGGTGGGCGAGCGCTGGCTGTTCCTGATCCCCGCCGACCTGGCCTACGGCGACCGCAGCCGCGCGCCGATCCCGCCCAACAGCGCGCTCTATTTCGACATCGAGCTGGTGGCGATCCCGGCTCCGTAGGCTAGCGCCGTCCGCCGCGACCGGACGGGATCGCACGGCCGCCACGGAACTGCCACGGCAGAGCTGTCGTTCCTGCATCGGACTTCAGGGAGCAGGGCAAGATGCGCGCGCGAAAAAGATCTACATCCAGACCGCTTTCGATGGTGCTGGCCGCGGGGGTCGCCCTGGCGGCCATCGCCCCCAGCGCGCAGGGCCAGACCTATCGGCCGCGGGAGACACCGCAACGCGCGCAGGTTGTCGAGGCCTATGGCGGGCTCTACGAGGGAGCCGTGGCCAGCTATGTGGCGCAGGTCGGCGACCGGGTGGCCGCCGCGGCCGGGCGAGCGCCCGGCCAGTGCGCCTTCGGGGTGATCAACAGCGACGTCATCAACGCTTTCGCCGCGCCGCCAAGCTGCAGCGTCTATATCACCCGAGGGCTGCTCAGCATCTTGAACAGCGAGGACGAACTGGCCTCCGTGCTGGGTCATGAGGTCGGCCACGTCGCGGCCAACCATGCCGGCCGGCGGCAGAACCGCTCGGCACTGTCGGGGATCGGCGCCCTGCTTGTGGGCGCGCTGACCCGCTCGCCTGAGTTGGGGCAGCTGGCCGGCCAGGCCGCTCAGCTCAACATACTCAGCTATTCGCGGTCCCAGGAGCTCGAGGCCGACAGCCTCGGGATCCGCTACCTGGAAGCCAACGGTTACGCACCCTACGCTCTGGCCGACATGCTGGACTCCCTCCAGGCCAACGACCAGCTCGACGCGCGGGCCCGCGGCCGGGAAGAAGCGCAGGCGACACCGGCTTGGGGGCGCACGCATCCGCTGACCTCCGAACGCATCGCCCGCGCCGCGCAACAGGCCAGGCAGACTGCGGAAGGCGTCGCCGAACGGGAAGCACCGTTCCTCTCCGCCATCGACGGCATGCTGTACGGCGACGACCCGCGGCAAGGCTTCGTGAACGGCCGCAACTTCACGCATCCGGACCTGGGCTTGGCCTTCACCGCGCCCCCCGGCTTCGCTCTGAGGAACGGCCCGCAATCGGTAAAGATCGAGGGCCCCGGGGGCGTCAGCGGCCAGTTCGGCGCTGGCCGGGCGCAAGGGGGCCGCCTGGATGGCTACGCCTATGACGTAATGCAGCGGCTTCTCGGGCAGACCTCCTCACAGGTCGGCCAGGCGGAGATGACCCGGATCAACGGGCTGGACGCCGTCATCCTGCCGGCCCGGGCGCAGACGCAGCGCGGGACGGTCGATGTCACCGTCGCCGCCTACAGCCTGGGCAGCGACGCTGCCTACCACTTCGTGACACTGGCGCCCGCTGGCCGCGGCGGCGTTTTCGAGCCCCTGTTCGGGTCCTTCCGCCGGCTGTCGGCGGGCGAAGCGACGAGCGTGCGACCGCGCAGGCTGGAAGTCGTCACCGTGCGGCCTGGCGACACGGTGAACTCGCTCGCCAGCCGCATGGCCGTCAGTGACTTCGGCCTGGAGCGGTTCCGCGTGCTCAACGGCCTGGCTCCCGGTGAGCCGTTGCGCCCGGGTCAGCGCGTCAAGCTGGTCACCACGGGACGCCGCTAGCCCTCACGGCGCCGCGTCACCAGGCGCCCACGTTGGGCATGGAGGCCCAGGGCTCGGCGGGGGGCTTGGCGGGGCCGGTCTGCAGCAGCTCGATGGAGATGTTGTCGGGCGAGCGGATAAAGGCCATGCGCCCGTCCCGGGGCGGCCGGTTGATCACCACGCCGCCGTCCTTCAGCCGCCGGCAGACCGCGTAGATGTCGTCGACGGCGTAGGCCAGGTGGCCGAAGTTGCGGCCGCCCTCATAGTGTTCCGGATCCCAGTTGTGGGTCAGCTCGACCATCGGCGCGCGCTCGGCCGCGGCCTGGGTCTCGTCGCCGGGTGCACAGAGGAACACCAGGGTGAAGCGGCCGCCGGCGTTCTCGGTCCGCGAGGCCTCGATCAGCCCCAGTTTCGCGCAGTAGAAATCCAGCGAGGCGTCGAGGTCCGCCACCCGGACCATGGTGTGCAAATACTTCACTGGAGCCCGTTTCCCTTACGGCGTAAGCCTTTCGGCGTAAGCCTTGCGGCATGACGTCACGCGACACGGCCAGCCAAGCCATGTTGCACTCGATATTCACCGCTGCAGACTATCGCGTCTCCAGTCATTTGTGTCCGCGATTTCATTTGCACTCGCGTACCGGTGGCATCTAAAGCGCAGGCAGCCGAGAGGGGCCGGCGCGGGAGGAGCGGTGGCTGATCGCGCGCGCTGTCGGGCTCAGGGAACAATCTATGCGTATGAAGCCGCAGTACATCTTCGTCATCGCCGCCGTGGCGGTGGTGACCCTCTATTTCATCATCCGTACAATCTTTGGTGGTGGCGAGACGCCGAACGAGGCGAAGGCCAAGCCGGTGGCGAACGCGCCGGCCAGCGTCCAGGCCCGGCTGATTCCGGCGGTCAGCCGCGACGTCCAGGTGGTGCTGCGCGGGCGCACCGAATCAGCCCGCACGGTGGTGGTCCGTTCCGAGACCGCCGGCGTGGTGGCCAGCGCGCCCGCCGCAGAGGGCAGCTTCGTGAACCGCGGCGCCGTGCTCTGCCGCCTCGCTGTCGACGCCCGTCAGGCCAGCCTCGACCAGGCCCGGGCCAACATGCGCTTACGCCAGCTGCAGCAGCAGGCGGCGGTCGAACTGTCCAACAAGGGCTACCGCTCCAAGACCCAGGTGCTGGAAAGCCAGGCCAGCCTCGACGCGGCCCAGGCCACCGTGCGCCAGGCCGAGATCGCGCTCAACCAGGTCAACATCCGCGCGCCGTTCGCCGGCGTGTTCGACCGTCGGGACGCCGAGATCGGCGCCTATCTGTCGCCGGGCCAGCCCTGCGGCACGATAATCGAGCTCAATCCGTTGCTGATCGTCGGCGACGTGCCGGAGACCGAGGCCGCCAAGCTGCGCGTCGGCGCGCCCGCCACCGCGCGGCTGGTCTCGGGCCAGATGATCGCCGGCAGGGTCCGCTATGTCGCCCGCGACGCCGATCCGCAGACCCGCACCTATCGGGTGGAAGTGTCCGCCGCCAATCCGCGCATGGACGTGCGCTCCGGCCTGTCGGCGGAGGTCCGCATCGGCACCGGCGCCGGCCAGGCCCACCTGGTGCCCGTCTCCACCCTGGTGCTGGACAGCGCCGGGCGCCAGGGCGTGCGCTACCTCACCGCCGACAACCGCGTGGCCTTCGCGCCGGTGACGGTGATGGAGGAAGGCCCCGACGGCATCTGGGTGCTGGGGCTGGGCGGACCGCAGCGGGTGATCACGGTGGGCCAGTCCTACGTCGCCGAAGGCCAGAAGGTTAGCGTCGCCCTGGTGCGCTGAGCGCGCGGGGAGACTGGAGAAGCATGAGATGATCGCCTCGCTCATCGATGGAGCCATCAAGCGCCGCAAGGTGGTGTTCGGCGTGACCTTCATCGCCGCCATCTTCGGTTTCCTGGCCTACCTCTCGATGCCCCGGGAAGCCGAGCCGGACATCGACTTCCCGTTCGTCGCCATCATCGTTCCCTATCCCGGCGTCAGCCCGGAGGACGCCGAGCGCCTGCTGGTCAAGCCCCTCGAGGTCGAGCTGCAGAGCATCGAGGGCGTCAAGCGGATGAACTCGGTGGCCCGGCAGAACACCGCCATCGTCAACCTCGAGTTCGAGGCCGATTTCAACAAGGACAAGGCGCTGGAGGACGTCCGCGCCAAGGTGGACATGGCCAAGGGACGGTTCCCGCCCGACGCTGAAGAACCGATCATCCAGGAAGCCAACTTCTCCGGCCAGCCGATTATCGGCGTGGAGCTCTACGGCCAGGCGCCCGAGCGCGAGCTGAACACCCTGACCCGCGCGCTCAAGGAGCGCCTGGAAGGCACGCCCGGCGTGCTCGAAGTGCAGATGAGCGGCAACCGCGAGGAGATGCTGGAAGTCACCATCGATCCCCTGCGGATGGAGGCCTACAACGTCACCACCGGCGAACTGTCCCAGGTGATCGGCCGCAACAACCAGCTGGTCCCGGCGGGCAACCTGCGCTCCGGCCAGGGCCAGTTCGCGGTCAAGGTGCCGGGCGTGGTGGAGACCGCCGCCGACATCCTGGCCCTGCCGATCAAGAAGAGCGGCGACCGCGTCATCACTGTTGGCGACATCGGCGACGTCCGGCGCACCTTCAAGGAGCCCGTCTACATCACCCGCTACAACGGCCAGCCGGCGTTCTCGCTGGAGGTCTCCAAGCGCAGCGGCGCCAACATCCTGGAAACCGTGCAGGCGGTCCGCAAGGCGGTTGAGGAGGAGAAGGTGCGCTGGCCCTCCACGGTCCAGCAGGCCTACACCTACGACAATTCCGAATTCATCGGCCGCACCCTGGTGGTGCTGGAAAGCGGCCTGCTGACCGCCAGCCTGCTGGTGATGATGATCATCGTCGCCAGCCTGGGCATCCGCCAGGGCTTGATGGTCGGCATCGCCATCCCCGCCTGCTTCATGCTGGCCTTCATGATGCTGAATTTCTCCGGCATCACCCTCAACCAGATGGTGATGTTCGGCATGGTGCTGGCGGTGGGCATCCTGGTGGACGGCGGCATCGTCATCGTCGAGTACGCCGACCGCAAGATGGCCGAAGGCCTGCCCAAGGAGGAGGCCTTCGCCGCCGCCGGCAAGCGGATGTTCTGGCCGGTGGTCAACGGCACCCTGACCACGCTGTGCGCCTTCCTGCCGTTCATGTTCTGGAACTCGATCGCCGGGAAGTTCATGAGTTTCCTGCCGCTGACCCTGTTCTTCGTGCTGGGGGCGTCATTGTTCGTGGCGCTGATCTTCACCCCGGCCCTGGGCTCGATCTTTGGCCGCAAGGCGGCCATCGACGCCGAACACCTGGCCGAAATCCACAAGTCCGAGCACGGCGATCCGCGCGAGATGACCGGCTTCATGGGCTGGTATGCCCGCACCATCTCCGTCCTGGGCCATCACCCCACGCGGACCATGGTCGGCGCGTTGGTGATCATCCTCGCCATCGTCGTGTGGTTCGGCGCCACCAAGCACCGCACCGAGTTCTTCCTCGAGGAGGACCCGGAATATGTGCAGGTCTACGTCAAGGCCCGCGGCAACCTCTCGCCCGAAGCCAAGTACGGGCTGGCCCAGCAGGTCGAACGCCGGCTGGTGAACATCAAGGGCATCGAGTCGATCTATATGAACGCCGGCGCCTTCTCGACCGGCGGTGGCCCTGGCTCCGCGCCGAACGACACCGTCGCCCAGATGCAGATCAAGTTCGTGCCCTACGAGGACCGCAAGGCGCTGGACGTGCGCGGCAAGGACATCGCCGACCAGATCCGCCAGAAGGTCACCAACGTCAGCGGCATGCAGGTGGAGGTGCGCCTGCCCCAGGGCGGCCCGCCCACCGGCAAGGACGTGCAGGTGGAGCTGCGCGGCCACGATCCGGCCGCCCTCGACAAGGCCGCCAACCTGATCAAGGCCAAGTTCGCCAGCGACCCGCAGCTCTATGAACTGGAGGACAACCGAACCTCCCCCGGCATCGAGTGGAACCTGACGGTCGACCGCGAGGCCGCCGGCCGCTACGGCGTCGACGTGCTGTCGGTGGGCCAG
Organism: Phenylobacterium sp.; assembly: GCF_046590535.1. Taxonomy (GTDB): domain Bacteria; phylum Pseudomonadota; class Alphaproteobacteria; order Caulobacterales; family Caulobacteraceae; genus Phenylobacterium. The sequence continues at coordinate 8,643 of NZ_JBKJTG010000232.1, forward strand.
GCGATCCAGTTCGTCACCGGCGGCGTGCTGATGGGCCGCTTCCGTCCCGACGACTCGGAGGAGGAGCTCGACATCCGCGTCCGCTTCCCGCCGGCGGCGCGCAACATCGCGGCCTTCGACCAGCTGAAGATCTCCACCGCGGCAGGGCCCGTGCCGGCCAGCTACTTCATCAAGCGGGTGCCGGCCCAGCAGGTCACCGCCATTCAGCGGCGCGACGGCCAGCGGCTGGTGGTGGTTCAGGCCAACGCCATCGAGGGCATCGCCGCCAACCAGAAGATCGCCGAGCTCCGCCCCTGGCTGGAGCGGGCGCCCCTGGACACCTCCGTGCGCTGGAAGTTCACCGGCGCCGACGAGGAGGGCGCGGAGGCGGTGAAGTTCTTCATCACCGCCATGGCCGTCTCCCTGTTCCTGATGGGCGTGATCCTGCTCTGGCAGTTCAACAGCTTCTACGGGGTGCTGGTGACCCTCTCCGCGGTGGCGCTCTCCACCGTGGGCGTGTTGCTGGGCGTCCAGGTGAACCTGCTGGGCACCTTCAACTACATCTCGGTGATCATGCTGGGGACCGGCGTGGTGGCGCTGGCCGGCGTGGTGGTGGGCCACAACATCGTGCTGGTGGACACCTTCTACCAGCTCCGGCGCCAGGGCTACCTGCCCGCCGACGCCGCGATCCGCGCCGCGACCCAGCGGTTCAGGCCGGTGATGCTGACCACCCTGGTCACCGTGGTGGGCCTGTTGCCGCTGATGTTCCAGATCCACCCGAACTTCCGCAACGGCCACCTGGAATTCCGCGCTCCGGGTTCGGAGTGGTGGGTGCAGCTCTCCGCCGCCGTGGTCTGGGGCCTGTCCTTCGCCACCCTGTTGACCCTGGTGCTGACGCCGGTGCTGCTGGCGGCGCCGCAGGTCTATGCGGAGCGGACGGGCCGCCTGCGTCACTGGGTCGATGATCGGCTGGGCCGTCGGCCGCGGAGCCCGGTCCGGGCGACGGCCTTCGGCGAGGACCTGCCCCGCGCCGCGGAGTAGCCCCCTGCCCGGCCTGACCCACCGCCTGGCGCGCGCCGACGACATCGCGGCCTTGCTCGACCCTCCGCGATCATCAAGACAAGCGGTTGGAACGTGGATTGTGCATGGGCTGCAGGTCGAGCACCTTCTGAGCGCGGCCCCGGATCAGTCCCACGAACTGGTGAAGCTCCACGCTGTCAAATCCCGCGCCAGAAATTCCGTCCGCCACATCCTCGATCCTGGCCAGCGTCAGTTCGGCAAGCGCCGACGCCCTTCGCCGGACATAAGGTGCGCCGACGTTGATCTCGCGGCCGAAGTCCTCCCAGGTCGTGGCGGTAAATTCCTCGAGGGTGGCCCGCTTGCCGATCTTCATGGCCAGCTTTGCGTGGACCCCTGGATAGGCGGCGGTGCAGAGGAGATCGTACAGCGGTGCGACATCGCTCTCGCCGGCCCGGTAAAGCAGGCTGAAGTTCTTCCCGTGTGCGTCCGCGTTGCCGACGATCACGTTGAAGATGGCCGCATCCAGCAGCCGCAGCACCGCCGGGGCCGGATAGGTGGCAACGTTCCTTACAAGGTCAAAGCACTGCAAAAAGACGGGCCCGCCCTCGGCGGCGTACTTCTTCTCCGGCGCGATGGCGAGCGCCTGGCAGAAGTCCTCCTGATGCAGCCGGCGGCTGGCGCCATCGTGCGCGACCGTCCGGTCATACCGCTCCACCAGAAGGTACGGATGGTCACCGGTCCGACGCGTTTCGACGGGGGCGGTCTTGAGCCCGATGGCCGCGGCGAGGCGCATCGCCAGAGCCTCGTTCTCTGTGGTTCCCGGCAGTCTGGCGATTGGCGGTTTCAGAATGTGGGTGCTGGGCTGGCCTGGCGCAGGCAGGGCAATTCGGCCGTTGACCAGGACAACGGGAAGCTTCTGCTGCGCGCCGGCGAGAGACAGCCGGATCCCTTCATCTCCCGCCAGAAACGGCCGGGTTGCCAGCGTGTCGATGATCTGGACAAGGCCGTCGTCATCCAGTGGCTCCGTCGCAGCGAGGCTCCGGGGATCCGGTGGGAACTCTCCCTCAGGCCAGAGCGTGAGCGCTCCGGCCATATCTCCCCCCAGCCGCTCGAGCAGCCGGAAGTCGTTCGCCTTCGAGACCCCAAGCGCAAGGGCGACAGCGTCCCGCTGACCTTCCTCGGGGAGCAGGCCCGCGAAGAACGGCCGCGTTTCGCGGCGATTGAAGGGCTCCGGGCGTTTCGGAAGCGAGATCGAGACTGGAAGCTTCTGGGGGTCGGCGAGCCAGCCTGCGTCATAGGCGAAGGCCAGGTCCCCGTGCTCATCAATCCGCAGGGCGCCGGCGACAGCGCCGTCCCACCAGACGGAAAGCGACTTGATCATGCCGGCAGGGCCGAATCCGGGGATGAACGACGCGCCACGATCCTGAGATCGAGGCCCACCGCCGCGAGCACCGATAGCGTCCGGCCAAGCTGGACTGTCGCCTTCCCCCGCTCCAGTTCCCCGAGAAACCGGAGACCTACGCCAGCGGCGGCGGCAAGCTCGTCCTGGCGCAGGCCCATGGTCTTGCGGGCCGTGCGGACGGCCCCTCCGATGGTGGCGACAGACATCATGTTGTTGGACCCCGTTCGGGAAAGTTTTACCATTTTTCAAGCGGAAATCAACAAAATGTCCTGATCGGGATACTGTTGGCATTTGCGGCGCGCAATGGGGGCAAATGTCCCGGTCGGGCGTTTTCCGGCAGAGAGGCAGCCCTTAAGGGCGCCGACCGCGACCTCGCTTTCTTCAGCTACCCATGACGCACCGGCATTCACGCCTCCCGCGTCTGCCTGCGCCACAGGGCCGCGTACTCGCCGCCCTTGGCCAGCAGGTCGGCGTGGGCGCCGCGTTCGACGATGCGGCCGCGGCGCAGGACCAGGATCTGGTCGGCGTCGACGATGGTCGACAGCCGGTGGGCGATGACCAGGGTGGTGCGGCCGGCCTTCACCCGGCGCAGGGTCTCCTGGATGGCCGCCTCGGTGGGACCGTCCAG
>NZ_JBKJTG010000005.1:0-4893 GCF_046590535.1 Phenylobacterium sp.
CTCCGGCCGCGGCCGCCGCGGCGGCCGCCGGAGTCGGCGCAGGGATGCAGCGCGGCCCGGCGCCACGGCTGTCCGAGAGCGAGCAGTTTGCGGCGCGGGTCGGTGGAGAGGAGCCCGAGCAGGCCCGCGCCACGGCCATGCGCAACCCCAGCTACATGGTGCCCCAGGGCGCGGTGATCCCCGGCGTTCTGGAAACCGCCATCAACTCCGACCTGCCGGGCTACACCCGCGCCGTGGTCAGCCGTGACGTGCTTAGCTTCGACGGACGCCAGGTGCTGATCCCCCGCGGCAGCCGGCTGATCGGCCAGTACAAGAGCGCCGTGGCGCTGGGCCAGACGCGCGCCTTCATCATCTGGACCCGCGCCATCCGCCCGGACGGCGTGTCGATCATGATCGGCTCGCCCGGCACCGATGCGCTGGGCCGCGGCGGCCTGGATGGGGAGGTCGACCGCCACTTCTTCCGCCGCTTCTCCGGCTCCATCCTGCTATCGGTGCTGAACGCCGGCGTCGCCGCCCTGGGCTCGCAGCCGTCCACCCAGATCAGCATTGGCTCCCCCGGCGCCGCAGCCGGTCTGGCCGGGTCGGCGCTGCAGGGCGAGAACATACCGCCGACTATCAAGGTGAAGCAGGGCGAGGCGATCCGCATATTCGTGGCCCGCGACCTGGATTTCTCCGGCGTGGGCGCGGCGCTATGAGCCCCGGCTCCGCCGCGATCTACCTGCGCACCTACTTGGCGCCGCTGGCCCACCTTCTGGAGCGCCCGGACGTCACCGACATTTTCATCAACGCGCCGGGCGAATGCTGGGTGGAGACGGTCAGCGGCGGCATCGAGCGCCACCCAGCGCCGGACCTCGACGACACCACCCTTTGGCGCTTGGCCCGCCAGATCGCCAGCCTGTCGCACCAGGGCGTCAGCCGCGAACACCCCTTGCTGGCCGCCACCCTGCCAGAGGGTGAGCGCGTGCAGGTGGTCGCCCCGCCGGCCACCCGCGGCCACCTGGCGATCGCGGTGCGCAAGCACGTGGTGGCCGACCTCAATCTGGACGACTACGAACGGGCCAGCGCCTTCGACGGCGTCCGGGTCGACGGCGGGTCGGACGTGGAGCGGGTCAACGCCGAGCTGCGCGCGCTGCTCGAGGCCGGCCGCACCGCGGCCTTTCTCAGAGGCGCCGTACTGGCGCGCAAGAACATCGTCGTGGCCGGGGGCACCTCCACCGGCAAGACCACCTTCCTCAACGCGCTCCTGAAGGAAATCCCGCGCGAGGAGCGGCTGATCCTCATCGAGGACGCCCCGGAGGTGCAGATCGACCACCCCAACGCCGTGGGCCTGGTGGCGGTGCGTGGAGAGACGGGCGAGGCCCGCGTCACTGTCGAGGACCTGGTGCAGGCTTCGCTTCGGATGCGGCCCGACCGCATCATCCTCGGCGAACTGCGCGGGCGTGAGGCGGCGAGCTTCCTGCGCGCGGTCAACACCGGCCACCCGGGTTCGATCACCACCCTGCACGCCGACAGCCCAAGGGGCGCGGTGGACCAGCTGGCCCTGCTGGTGCTGCAGGCCGGACTAAACCTCGGCCGCACGGAAATCGCCGACTATGTGAAGAGCGTCGTGGATATCTTCGTGCAGCTCTCGCGCCGCGACGGCCGCCGGGTGATCTCCGAGATCGCCTTCCGCCCCGCCGCCCCGCCCGCCTAGCGGGAAATCCGGACCGGCAGGGTCTCGTAGCCCTTCACGAAGCTGGAGCGGACTCGGACCGGGTCGCCCATCACCTCGATATTGGAGAACCGCTTGAGGATCTCCTCCCAGACGATCTTTAGCTGCAGCTCGGCCAGCCGGTTGCCGACGCAGCGGTGAATGCCGAAGCCGAAGGACAGGTGCTGGCGCGGTCGTTCGCGGTCGATGACGAAGGCCTCGGGGTTCTCGATGGCGGTTTCGTCGCGGTTGCCGCTGACGTACCACATGACCACCTTGTCGCCCTTGGCGATGGTTTGGCCGCCCAGCTCGAAATCCTCCACAGCGGTGCGCCGCATGTGGGCCAGCGGCGTCTGCCAGCGGATGATTTCGGGCACCATGCTGGTGAGCAGGCTTTGGTCGGCGCGCAACTTGTCGTACTCCGCCGGAAACTGGTTCAGGGCCAGTACGCCGCCGGTCATGGAGTTGCGGGTGGTGTCGTTGCCGCCGACGATCAGGAGGATGATGTTCCCCAGGTACTCGTCCGGGGTCATGTCCCGGGTGGCCTCGTTGTGCGCCATCATTGAGATCAGGTCGCCCCGGGGCGGTTCGTTGACCCGCTCGTTCCACAGCCGGGTGAAATAGGCCAGGCACTCCATGAGTTCGGCCTGGCGCTGTTCTTCGGTCTCCGTCAAGCCCCCGGGCATGGGCTGGGATGTGGCCACGTCCGACCAGTGGGTGAGCTTGCGGCGCTCTTCGAACGGGAAGTCGAACAGGGTCGCCAGCATCTGAGTGGTCAGCTCGATGGACACCCGGTCCACCCAGTCGAAGGTCTCGCCGATCGGCAGAGCGTCGAGGATCTTCGCCGCCCGCTCGCGGATGATTGGCTCCATGGTCTGCAGGTTGGCCGGCGAGACGATGGGGCTCACCGCCTTGCGCTGCACGTCATGCTTGGGCGGGTCCATGGCGATGAAGCTGGGCCGGCGCAGGTCGGGACGGGCGTCGCGGATGGTGATGCCGCCAAGCGCCGCGTCGGAGGAGAACACTTGGTGGTTGGTGTCCACCGTCATGATGTCCTGGTAGCGGGTCACCGACCAATAGGCGCCGAACTCGCTGGCCTTGCAGTAGTGCACCGGCGCCTCGCGCCGCAGGCGCTCGAAGTAGGGCCAATGGGTGTCTGTGCGGAACAGCTCCGGATCGCCCGGGTGCATATCCTCCAGCGGCATGGTGTAGGCTTTCGCCCGGGCCTCGTCCCGCAATGTGACCGCGCCGTCCGCCATGCCTAGGTCCTCATCACCGCTGAAGGAACGCCGATTGTGGGCTGTCTTTCGCAAAACGCCAATCGTCAGGTCGCACGGACGCATGCGGACTCGACCGACACGGCGGGCGCGGCCACCATCGCCGGGCTGAGGGGGACGTGACGCATGACCACCGAGGATGCGCCGCGCCGGTTCGGACCGCTGGGGCTTTGGCTGCGCCTCAAGCTCTGGCAACGCATCTTCATCGGCTTGGCCCTAGGCGTGGCCGTGGGGCTCGCCTGGGGACCGGAGGTGGTGCAGATCCGCTGGATCGGTGACCTGTTCGTCCGTCTGATCCGCATGTTGGTGGCGCCCTTGATCTTCGTCACCATCAGCTCGGGCGTGATCTCCCTGGGAGATCCCAAGCGGCTGGGGGCTCTGGGCTTGAAGACCTTCGCCTTCTACGTCTTCCACCTGTCCATCGCCGCGGCCATCGGCCTGACCATCGCCTGGTTCTTGGCGCCGGGCCTGGGCATTCAGCTTTCGGATGTGTCTCCGGCCGATCTGAAGCAGGCCAAGACCCCGGGCGAACTCTTCCTGGGCATCGTGCCGCTCAACCCCGTCCAGGCGCTGGCCGAGGGCGATACCCTGGCGATCATCTTCTTCGCCGCGTTCTTTGGCGCCGGCGTGCTGATGGCCGGCGAGCGCGGCAAGCCGGTGGCCGACGTCCTGACCTCCGCCACCGAGGTGTTCCTGAAGCTGGTGGGCGCGATCATGGAGGTGGCGCCTATCGGCGTGTTCGCCCTGATCGCCGTGGTCATGGGGACCAGCGGCCCGGCCACCTTCGTCAATGTCTTCCAGCTAGCCTGCTGCGTCGTGATCGGCGCGACCATCCAAACCCTGGTGGTGCATGGCGCAGTGATCCGCCTGATCGCCTGGCTGCCGATCCTGCCGTTCTTCCGCGGCATCGTCGATGCCATCATGGTGGCCTTCTCGACAGCCTCCAGTTCGGCGACCCTGCCGGTGGCCATGCGGGTCGCGGAGGAGAACCTGGGGGTCGACAAGCCCACGTCCTCCACCGTCCTGCCCCTGGGCGCCACCATCGGCATGGACGGAACCGGCATGTACATGGCGATCCTGGCGCTGTTCTGCGCCCAGGCCTTCGGGATCACGGTGGAGCCCGCCCAGCTCCTCTTGCTGCTGGCGGCCACGGTGCTGATCGCCATGGGCGCGGCGCCGGTGCCATCCGGCTCGCTGTTCGTGCTCCCGGCGCTCACCGCGGTCATCGGGGTCAGCCCCCTGCAAACCGCCATCGTCGTAGGCTTCATCCTGCCCTTCGACCGCATTCTCGACATGATGCGCACAGTCCCCAACGTCACCAGCGACCTGACGGTGGCCACCACCCTCGCGCGCTGGGAACGCACCCTCGATCTGGAGACCTACCGGCGGCCACCGAAGCTCTGAGCGCCTATTTGTAACGGTCGAACCAGGCCGGGATCGCCGCCGCCTTGGCAGCCGACTGCGAGGGCCTCGCCGCCAGGCCGCTGTGGCTGGCGTCAGGCAAGCGCACCAGGGCAGGGCGCCAGAGAAGGCGATCGGAGCGGGTGTTGTCTGGCCGCGTCGGCAGATCGGGCCCTATTCGGCCTCGACCAGGCTGCGGACCAGTTCCAGAACCCGGCGGCGGAGCTGCGGACGGGCGATCCTGGGGAACGAAGAGGCCAGTTCCAGGCCCTCACTGGTGAGGAGGAAGTCCTGGGCGCTGCTGGTGGGGGCGGTGATGTCGGTCCCCTCGCTCAGCCCCTCATAGAAATAGGCCACCGGGGTGCCCAGGGCGCGGGCGATTTCCCAGAGCTTCGAGGCGCTCACGCGATTGGCGCCGCGCTCGTACTTCTGGACCTGCTGGAAGGTGATCCCCAGGGCCTCGGCCAGCTTCTCCTGGCTGACGCCCATCTCCTTGCGGCGCATGCGGACCCGCAGGCCAACGTG
>NZ_JBKJTG010000098.1:0-15604 GCF_046590535.1 Phenylobacterium sp.
CACCGTGCTGCACCTCGAAGGCTTCGACGTGAAGTACACGGGCGGCCACAACTACTACGACTACCGCCTGCAGACCGACCTGGACGGCACCGCGCGGACCACCAATTTCCTGGTCACGCAGACGACCCCGAACGTGCTGCCAGCCACGGCCACCAACCCGCTGGGCCTGGGAACCACCAACATTCCGCCGCAGGGCATCTTCGTATCGCCGCGCCAGCACAACCAGTACCATGAGGAGGTCTGGTGGTTCTCGAACGAGCTGAACTTCGCCTCGACCACGGATGGCCCGGCCCAGTGGCTGTTCGGCATCTATCAGTATCGCGAAGGCTCAAACTACCAGCTCACCGATGCACGGTATCCAGACGACCCGCGCTTCGAGACGCCGTTCAACCCGCTGACTCAGACGCCGGTCGCGCCCAATCCGCTGCGTAACTACGCAATCGGTGCGTCGGAGAACGTCAACGAGTCCTACGCCGCCTATGGCCAGATTGACTACAAATTGACCGAAGCCTGGAAGCTGACGGCGGGCCTTCGCTACACTCTGGACAAGAAGCAGTCCTTCGAGAGCGCCCGGCTGTTCTGCTTCATCTCCCCCAGCCCCGCCTGCATCGGGCGCAACACCGGTCGGGTGTTTGACGTGACCAACTTGGCGATCCCGGCGGTGCCAGTGGCGTCACAGGACCGCTCGGTGGTCGTGCCGTTGTTCACCGATCCCACCACTGGCCTGCGCCACCGCCTGCTCGAACAGGAATGGGACGCGGTGACGGGCACCGTCGGTCTCGACTGGAAGCCAGACTCCGACACGCTGGCCTATGTGAAGTACACCCGTGGTTACAAGGCGGGCGGCTTCAACGCCGGAACGGTCACGCTGCAGCAGCGGGTCACCACCAAGGAAGAGATTATCGACGCCTATGAGGTCGGCCTGAAGAAGACCTTCGGCGGCACCTTCCAGGCCAACGCCTCGGCCTTCTACTACAAGTACAGCGACATCCAGGTGCCGCTGGCCGGCTTCAACGAGGTGCTGCAGGCCAACACCACCGAGTTCTTCAACCTCGACGAAGCCATCATCAAGGGCTTCGAGCTGGAGACCACTTGGCAGCCGATCGACGGCCTGCAGATCCTGGCCAACTACTCCTACCTTGACGCTCAGGTGGAGAAAGGCTGCTGCTTCCAGGACCCGGACGATCCCCTGGCCATCCAGCCCGGCGCGATCCGGGCTCCGATCCAGCCCTCGCTGACCTCGATCAACCAGGACCTGAAGGGCGCCACCCTGCCCTCGTCGACCCCGCACCGGGTGACGGTCAACGCCAACTACACCTGGCGGTTCGATCCGGGCCGGCTCACCGGTTCGGTGACCTATGTGTGGCGAGACGATACCTACTACTCGCTGTTCAACCGCTACTACAGCCGGGCTAAGGCCTTCGAGACGGTGGACGCCCGGGTGCTCTTCAGCGACCGCGACGATCGCTACACGGTGATTGGCTACGTGAAGAACATCTTCGACGCCGAAGGCCTGGCCGGGATTAGCGGCGCTCGCCTGAACCAGCCGTTCCCGGCCACCCAGGGGCGGATCAACCAGACGCTGAACCTGATCGCGCCGCGCACCTACGGCCTGGAGCTGCAGTACCGCTTCTAGGCTTCGCGACCTCGACCAAGACTGGCGCGCCCCGGCCTCACAGCCGGGGCGTTTGCGTGTGTGCTTAGCGCAGCGCGCCCTCGGCACCGCCTCGCGGGGCGCAGCCCGGCTCAGCGTCTCCGGCGCGCGGGATCGCAATAAGCTCCGCCACGCCTCTTGCGGAACGGTGCGGATTGCGATGCATTCTGACCCGCATGGCCAGATGGACCCTCATTCTGTTCGCAGTCATGATCGTCGCGGCGATCGTGGGCTTCCTCATCGACGCCGTCCGCATCCTCGCGGGCCTGGCCTTCGTGGTCTGCCTAGTGATGTTGATCGCCAAGGGCGGTCTGAGCTGGATCGGCAAGCGGGGGAACTGAGGCTCACCCCGATCTCTGAGGGGCTGGATCATGGGCCGCCAAACCCAGCCTGCGCGCGACGGGTTCCTGCCGTCAGGCGGGGGCGCTCTGCGCCACTTCCGGCCACGCCTCTTCGCGGGTCCAGGCATGCACCTTGTGGCAGCGCGGACAGCGGAAAGAGCGGGAGATCACCATGTCCGCCAGGGTGAAGTCCTGGGTCCGGTGACCCGTGGGGACCACCTCGCCGTTGGTCGGGCATCGGGTGAGCAATCTGGGCATACAAGCCTAACCCCTAAGCGGGGCTATGGTTGCCCTTGATCAGGCTTCGCCGCGGTCCAGGGTGCTGGTTTCCACGCCGCCGGTCTCCACCTTCACGCCCAGGAAGGTCATCACGCCGGCGGCATAGCTGATGTCGGCCACCGGCAGAGTGCGGTCGCGTTGCATGTCAGAGGCGTCACGGCGGGTCAGCTTCAGGGTCATGTCGTTGCGCGCAACACCCTCCTGCTCGGCCTGTTCGATGGCGCTGCGGAAGTGGGGCGCGGGGGGCCCGCGAAAAGGGGCGGGGCGGGGCATGGCGGGCTTGGGCAAGGCGTTCGGCTCCTAAAAGGCAGGGGGGTTATGAAGCGGGACCGTCAGGCCGTCACATAGAACCCGTTTTCGCCGCTCACCCGCACCAGGCACGCCTGTCCCTTGTCCTGCGCCTGGCGGGCGCGCTTGTTGGCTGCGGCCTTGGCGACTTCCTTGTCGATGGAGTGGTCGAAATACTCGCCCGCATGCTCGACGGCCCAGCGGCCCTCGTGGCGGGCCACCGTAAAGATCGCCCGGTCGATGGTGCGCATGGAAGGCTCCTGGTCGCGCCACCGCAAGGCGTCGCTGAAATATGGTCGACGGAAATCTGTCGGAACGAACTTCCTATCAGAAAGCTGTTCAGCTTGCACAGCATTCTGCAAATATTGCTTGTGATACGGGGCACAATGTGAGAGGTTGAGCGCCATCGAATATCGCTTTGGCTCGTCTGGTTTCCGCTGCGGATCTTCGCATCCTGCGCCGGGCCCGCCCTCGACCCTCTCCGAAAATTTGATCTCGCTGTCCATCGTGGGCGTGAGGATACCTATGCCCGGAAGGGAACAAGACAATGACGACCGGTACAGTGAAGTGGTTCAACGGCCAAAAAGGCTTCGGCTTCATCCAGCCTGACGACGGCGGCAGCGATGTGTTCGTGCACATCTCCGCGGTCGAGCGTGCTGGCATGACCTCGCTGCATGAGGGCCAGAAGCTCAACTTCGAACTCGAGCGCGATCAGCGCAGCGGCAAGATGTCCGCCGCCCAGCTGGCCCTCGCCTAACGACTTCTCGCCAAGGCGCGCGGCCTCACCGCCGCGCGCCGACGCAAGACCTGAAGCCGGCGCCTGCGCCGGCTTCTTCGTTTTCCGGTCCGCGGTTCCCCCACGCCGCTGTCACTGCGGCGTCATATATTTCGACCACTCTCGAAGGATGGAAGCCACCCCCGCCGTCGCCGCCCTGTCGGCTCTCGCCCATGAGAGCCGCCTGGGGGTCTTCCGCCTACTGGTCCGCGCCGGGGCGAAGGGCATGGCGGCCGGCGAGGTGGCGCGCGCCACCGGCATCCTGCCCAGCACCTTGTCCTCCAACCTCGCGATCCTGGCCGCAGCCGGCCTGGTGGCCGCGCGGCGGGACGGCCGCTTGATTGTGTACACTGCCGCCTACGACCGCATGCGCGACCTGCTGGCCTTCCTGGTGGAGGATTGCTGCGACGGCAGTCCGGCGGTCTGCGCCCCGCTGGCGGCGGTCGCCAGCCAGCCCTGCCGGGCCGAAGGCGCCGCCGGCTGATGGCCTGGAATGTCCTGTTCCTGTGCACCGGCAACTCAGCGCGCTCGATCCTGGCCGAGGCGATCCTGCGCCGGCTTGGCGAGGGTCGCTTCAACGCCTTCTCCGCCGGCTCCATGCCCAAGGGCGAAGTCCATCCCGCCGCGCTTCGGCTACTGGAGAGGAACGCCTTCCAGACAGCCGGATTCCGCTCGAAGTCCTGGGAGGAATTCGCCCAGAGCGGCGGCCCGGTACTCGATTTCGTCTTCACCGTCTGTGACAACGCCGCAGGCGAGGTCTGTCCCGTCTGGCCGGGCCAGCCGATGACCGCCCATTGGGGCATTCCCGATCCGGCCGCCGCCGTGGGCTCGCCCGCCGAGGTGGCGGTCGCCTTCGCCGACGCCTGGCGGCAGTTGCACAACCGCATCGAGATCTTCGTCAGTCTGCCGGTCGCCAGCCTCGACCGGCTGACGCTACAGGCGCGCCTGGATCGCATCGGCTACGCCGCCGCGCCCTCGCCGGACACGGCGCGTTGAGCGACGCCGGCCTGGCCCGGCGACTGGCCGCCGAGGCGCTGGGCACGGCTTTTCTGCTGGCCATCGTGGTGGGCTCGGGGATCATGGGCGAGCGGCTTGCGGGGGGAAACCAAGCGATCGCGCTGCTGGCCAACACCCTGGCCACCGGCGCGGGCCTGATGGTGCTGATCACCATCTTCGGCCCCATCTCCGGGGCGCATTTCAACCCGGCGGTGAGCCTGGTGTTCGTCCTGCAGCGCGAGCTCCCGATCCGCGTCGCCTGCGCCTACGCCGCGGCGCAGAGCCTGGGCGCGGTCCTGGGCGTGTGGGCCGCCCACGGCATGTTCGACGAACCGATCTGGCAGGTCTCTACCCGGCTGCGCGACGGCCCCGCCCAGGCCGGCTCGGAAGCCTTGGCCACCTTCGGCCTCGTGCTGACCATCCTTGGCGTGCGGCGGGCGCGGCCGCAGTTCACCGCCGCCGCCGTCGGCCTCTACATCGCCGCGGCCTACTGGTTCACCGCCTCCACATCCTTCGCCAATCCGGCGGTCACCGTGGCGCGCAGCCTCTCCGACACGTTCGCGGGCGTGGCGCCGGTCTCGGTCCCGGCCTTCCTCGCCGCCCAGATCACTGGCGCCCTGGCGGCGGCTGGCGTCTGCGGCTGGCTGTTCCCGACGGGCCGCGGCGCGCCGACGTTCTGCGATCGGGCGCGCCGCCAGGAAGGCAAAGAAGACGCCCACCCCCCAGGCGGTGGCCACCATCCCCAGCACGACCCAGGATAGCCGTCTGAGCCGAAGGCAGGCGTGCGCCTGGCGGGCTCCCGCGGGACAGGCGCGTTGCGGCGCTGATGGCTACTTCGGTTCCGGGGTCACGGCGGCGCCGGGGACGCCCGGCGAGCCGCCGGCGCTGCCCACGTCCGGGGTCGGGGCCACGGCGGGAGCCGAGCCATCGGCGGGCACTGCGCCCGTCTGGCCCGCGTCGGGCGCGGTCAGGGTGGCGTTCGGCGCCCGGGGCGTGGAGGTGTCGGGCATGGCCGCGCCCACGGCGCTGCCCTCCGGCGAGGTGCCGGTGGCCCGGTCGCAGGCCGCCAGCGAGAGCGCGGCCAGAGCGGCCAGGGCGAGCGTCGTCTTCATCGGATGGGTCCCTTCCCAGAAGTCTCGAACGTCTTCAACGCCCACCCCCGGCAAAGGTTGTCAGGCGGCCATCACCGCCGCCAGTTCGGCATGATCGTGCGCCAGCACATCGGTGGAGACCCCCGGTCGGCCAGCAGCGCCCGCAACTCGCTCATCACCACCCTGCCCTGGCCGCCCACATTGACCGCGCGCAGCAGAGCGCAGACCCGCCTCATCGCGCGGCGGCCTCCCAGGCCAGAAACTCCGGCGTCTCCAGCAGGCGCTGCGCGTAGGCGGCCGCTGTCCCGTCGTCCCCGTGGTCGGAGAGCGTCACCCCATAGGTGCGGAACCGCGTCGCCACGGGCGTGTAGAAGGCGTCGGCGATCGACCAGGGGCCGGCCAGGAACGGCCCCCCGAACCGCCCCAGCATCGCGCCCCACAGCGCCACGATCCGGCGGATGTCCTTCTGCGTGGCCGGCGACAGCTCGGTAGGTGTCGGGACCGCGGCCAGGTCCATAGGGCATTCGCCGCGCAGGGATGCGAACCCGGAGTGCATCTCCGCCGCCGCCGCCCGCGCCAAGGCCCGCGCCTTGGGCTCGGCGGGCCACAGGCCCGGGTGCGCCTCGGCCAGGTATTCGCAGATCGCCAGGGAGTCGGTGACCGTGAGGCCGCCGTCCTTCAGCGCCGGCACCAGGCCGGTGGGCGAATGCGGAAGGATGGCCTCGGCGGTCATCCCGTTCTCCTGCCGCAGCGGGATCAGCGTCTCGGTGAACGCCACCCCGGCCCGCCGGGCGACCAGCCACGGCCGCATCGACCAAGTCGACCAGGCCTTGGTGCCAATGACCAGTTCCATGGGCTGTCTCCATACCGCGGGTACCAACCCGGCTCTTGCCGAAGCCGTGCTGCTCTCGTCTAGTGGCGTCAATCAAGAAAATGCAGTTGGGAGAGAAGCGTACCATGAGCGAAGTCGCCAGCCCTGGCATCGAGCCCCATGCCGCCCCGCCCCCCACCGTAGCGGCCACGCCGTTCAGCGCCGGCTACACGCGCTACGCGATGTTCCTGCTGCTCTCGATCTACATCATCAACTTCCTCGACCGCCAGGTGATCAACATCCTGGCCGAGCCGATCAAGAACGAACTGGGCCTGGCCGACTGGCAGCTGGGCCTGATGAGCGGCCTAGCGTTCGCCGTGTTCTACACCTTCCTGGGGATTCCCATCGCCAGGCTGGCGGAGCGGCGCAACCGGCCGATCATCATCGGCTCCTCCGTGGCGGTCTGGTCGGGGTTCACCGCGCTATGCGGCTCCACCACCAACTTCGCGCAGCTCGTCGCCTGCCGCATCGGCGTCGGCATCGGCGAGGCCGGCTGCACGCCGCCGGCCCACAGCCTGATCAGCGACTATGTGCCTCGCGAGAAGCGCGCCTCGGCCCTGGCTTTCTACGCCATGGGCACCCCGCTGGGCGGTCTCCTGGGCCTGGTCATCGGCGGGCTGGTGGCCGACGCCTACGGCTGGCGTGCGGCCTTCCTGGTGGCCGGCGTCCCGGGCCTGCTGTTCGCGGTCCTGGCGATCTTCACCCTGAAGGAGCCGCGCAAGATCATGGCGGCTCACACCGCCACGGTGCAGGCGGCCAGCGCCACCTTCAAGCAGACCATGGCCTACCTCTCCAAGAAGAAGACCTTCTGGTACATCGCCTTCGCCGCGGCCGTCAAAGCGTTCATCGGCTACGGCCACGCGCCGTTCACCGCGTCGTTCTTCCTGCGCAACCACACCGAGGAAGTCGCCCGTCTCGCCAGCTTCTTCGGCATGACGCTGGGCTTCGACCTGAAGTCGGTGGGCTTCCTGGGCCTGGCGTTGGGCCTGATCAGCGGCGCCGCCGGCGCCACCGGGTCCTGGCTGGGCGGCTACCTGGCCGACCGGTTCGGCAAGACCGACCTGCGCGCCTACATGGTGGCCCCCGCCATCGCCGCCCTGCTGGCCGTTCCGATCTTCATCACCGCGGTCAGCGTCGATTCCGCGGCCCTGGCCCTGAGCATCCTCACCCTCAACTCGCTGCTGGCCGCAATCTGGTACGGCCCGGTCTACGGCACCGCCCAGTCGGTGGTGCCGCCGCACATGCGCGCCACCACCAGCGCCATCCTGCTATTCGTCATCAACCTGATCGGCCTGGGCCTGGGCCCGCTGGGCGTCGGCATACTGTCTGATTACCTCAACAAGGGCATGGGCATGGGCCCGGCCGAGGGCGTCCGCTGGGCCCTGATCCTCTCCACCCTGACCGGCCTCCTGGCCTTCGCTTTCTTCTGGATGGCCCGCAAGACCATCCGCGAGGACAACGTGAGCTGATGGCTGACCACGCGCCCGCGAGCGGGGCGTGACCAAGCGCCTGCCCGTCATCGACATGTGGGCCCTGTTCGCGGGCGACGCGGGCGGTCGCGCGCGGGTAGCGGCCGAAATTGCGCAGGCCTGCGAGGCTCATGGCTTCTTCTACCTGACCGGTCACGGCATCGAAGCCGACCTGCTGGCCGACCTGGAGGCCCAGAGCCGCCGGTTCTTCGCACTGCCGGACGCGGCCAGGATGGCCATTTCCATGGCGCGCGGCGGCCGTGCCTGGCGCGGCTACTTTCCCCTGGGCGGGGAACTTACCTCCGGCCAACCGGACCTGAAGGAGGGCCTTTACCTCGGGACCGAGCTTGCCTCCGACCACCCCCGGGTCCGCGCCGGCCTCCCCATGCATGGCGCCAACCTCTGGCCGGCGGATTTGCCCGGCCTACGGGCCGCGGCCACAGCCTATATGGACGCCGCCACCCGCGCCGCCACCACGCTTATGGAGGGGGTCTCGGTCAGCCTCGGCCTTGAGCCCGGCTACTTCGCCCGCGAGTACACCGGCCAGCCCACCGTCCTCTTCCGCATCTTCCACTATCCGGCGACCGGCCCGCGGGCCATCGATTGGAGCCGGAGCTGGGGTGTGGGGGAGCACACCGACTATGGCCTGCTCACCCTGCTGGCCCAGGACCAGCACGGCGGCCTGCAGGTGAAAGGCCCCTCCGGCTGGATCGAGGCCCCGCCCATTGATGGCGCCTTGGTCTGCAACATCGGCGACATGCTGGAGCGGCTGACCGCTGGGCGCTTCAAATCCACCCCGCACCGGGTGATGAACCGCAGCGGCCACGACCGGCTGTCCTTCCCCCTGTTCTTCGACCCCGACTTCACCGCCCCCATGCGCCCCCTGCCTGCGGCCACCGCCGAGGCGGAGCGCATGGACGCCGACCGCGCCGAGCGCTGGGACCAGGCCAGCGTCCACGACTTCCAGGGGACCTACGGCGATTATCTCCTGGGCAAGGTGGCCAAGGTGTTCCCGCAGCTGATGCAGGCCACGCAGCCCCTATCCACCTCCCCCACCCCCCGCTAACTTCATGCAAAACACCCCCCTCCGCTTGACGGGGCACGGGCATAATCTCGGGGAGCGCGCAGGACATGACCGCCATCGACGCCGGCTCCGGGGCGCCTGTGCGCCCGCACTACACCGATGGCTACAAGCGCATGGTGCTGGGCCTGCTGGTGGGCGCCTACACCTTCAACTTCATCGACCGGACGATCATCTCGACCATCGGCCAGGCCATCAAGGTCGACCTGAAGATCACCGACCTGCAGCTGGGCCTGCTGGGCGGGCTCTATTTCGCGCTCCTCTACACCCTGCTGGGCATCCCCATCGCCCGGCTGGCCGAGCGCTATTCCCGGGTCAACATCATCTCCGCGGCGATCGTCGTCTGGTCGGGGTTCACCGCGCTCTGCGGCACGGCGACAAGCTTCGCCATGCTGGCGGCCTACCGGTTCGGGGTCGGCGTCGGCGAGGCCGGCCTGTCGCCCCCCGCCCACTCCCTGATCAGCGACTATTTCGAGCCCAAGAAGCGGGCCTCGGCCCTGGCGGTCTATTCCTTCGGCATCCCGCTGGGCACCATGTTCGGCGCAGTGGCCGGTGGCTGGCTGGCGCAGAACTTCTCGTGGCGGGTGGCCTTCATGGTGGTGGGCCTGCCGGGCATCCTCATCGCCATCGCCATCAAACTCCTGATGAAGGAGCCGCCGCGCGGCCATTCGGAGCCTGAGGCCGTCCCGCTGATGGCCGAGGACGTGGTCCCCGACGAGCCCGCCAAGACCAAGATCACGCTGGCCTCCGAGCTCAAGGAGATGGGTGCGGTGGTGGGCATCCTGTTCGGCAAGTGGCCGGTGCTGCACATGGTGCTGGGGGTGACGCTGGCCTCCTTCGGCGGCTATGGCTCGGGCCAGTTCGTGCCCCCCTACTTCATCCGCACCTTCGGTCTGGACTACACCCAGGTGGGCCTGATCACCGGCTTGGTGGGCGGCTTCTCCGCGGGGCTCGGCACGCTCCTGGGCGGCTACCTCTCCGACCGCCTGGCGAAGCGCTCGGCCCGCTGGTACGCGCTCACCCCCGCCATCGGCCTGGCCATCGCCACGCCGATCTACATCTTCGCCTACCTGCAGCCTTCGTGGCAGGCCGCGGCCCTGATCCTGCTGGTCCCGGGAATCTTCCACTACGTCTATCTCGGCCCCACCTTCGGGGTGATCCAGAACATGGTGGAGACCCGCCGCCGGGCCACGGCCACCGCCATCCTGTTCTTCTTCCTCAACCTGATCGCGCTCGGCGGCGGCCCGCCCTTCACCGGCTGGGTGATCGACCACTTCTCGGCCTTCGGCTACGCCAACCCGGGGATGACCTCCATCTTCCAGGCGGTATCCGGCTTCTTCGCCGCCGATCCCGCGGCCTTCCAGGCGGCCTGCCCGGGGGGGGCCGCGCCCACCGGCGCGAGCGCCCAGGCGGCCCAGGCCTGTTCCGGGGCCCTGGCGCTGGGCACCCGCCAGGGGATCATCATCACGCTGCTGTTCTACCTGTGGGCCGCCTTCCACTACTTCCTGGGCTCCTTCGGCCTGGTGAAGGCGCTCGCCAAGGCCCGCGCCGACCGCGGCGAGAGCGACTAGGGGGTGTCCTCACGGCTTGACCCCGCCGCCGGGCGGGGTCACACCGCGCGGCATGATCCCCCGCTACGCCCGTAAGGAAGCCGCCGAGATCTGGTCCGCGCAGACGCGCTTCCAGATCATGTTTGAAATCGAGGCCCACGCTGCCGACAAGATGGCCGAGCTGGGAGTGATCCCCGCCGAAGCCGCGCGGAAAATCTGGGAGAAAGGCCGCGGCGTGGTCTGGGACGCCGAGCGCATCGACGAGATCGAGCGCGAGGTGAAGCACGACGTCATCGCCTTCCTCACCCATGTCACGGAGGTGGTGGGGCCGCAGGCGCGGTTCCTGCACCAGGGGATGACCTCCTCGGACGTCAATGACACCACGCTCGCGGTGCAGCTGGTCCGCGCCACCGACCTCCTCATCGAGGACGTCGACCTAGTGCTGGCGGCGCTGAAGCGCCGCGCCTTCGAGCACCGGCTGACGCCGACCGTTGGGCGCAGCCACGCCATCCACGCCGAGCCCACCACCTTTGGCCTCAAGCTCGCCGGCCACTACGCCGAGTTCGTCCGCGCCAAGGAACGTCTGGCCATGGCGAAGTTCGAGATCGCCACCTGCGCCATCTCCGGCTCGGTGGGCACCTTCGCCAATGTGGCTCCCGAGGTGGAAGCCTATGTGGCCGAAAAGCTGGGCCTGGCGGTTGAACCGGTCTCCACCCAGGTGATCCCCCGCGACCGCCACGCCGCCTATTTCGCGGCGCTGGCGGTGGTGGCCTCCTCGGTCGAGCGCCTGGCCATCGAGATCCGCCACCTGCAGCGCACCGAGGTGCTGGAGGCCGAGGAGCCGTTCGACGTGGGCCAGAAGGGCTCTTCGTCCATGCCCCACAAGAGAAACCCTATCCTCACCGAGAACCTCACGGGCCTGGCGCGCCTGGTCCGCTCGGCGGTGACCCCGGCCCTGGAGAACGTCGCCCTGTGGCATGAGCGCGACATCAGCCACTCCTCCGTGGAACGCGGCATCGCCCCCGACACCACCATCCACCTGGACTTCGCGCTTCGCCGCCTAGCCGGCGTGGTGGAGCGGCTGGTGATCTATCCGGACAACATGGCGAAGAACCTGGATCGCCTGGGCGGGCTGGTGCACTCCCAGCGGGTGCTGCTGGCGCTCACCCAGAAGGGCATGAGCCGCGAGGCCTCCTATGCCGCCGTGCAGCGCAACGCAATGCGCGTCTGGCGCGGCGAGGGTGCGTTCCTGGAGTTCCTGAAGGCCGACCCCGAGGTCACCCTCTCACACGCCGAACTCTCCGAGCTGTTCGACCTCGGCTACCACTTCAAGCACGTGGATACGGTGTTCGCCCGGGTGTTCGGGGTCGGCTGAGGCTACTTGCCTTCTCGGACGTTCTCGCGCGCCTGGGCCATCAGTTCGGCCATCTTCATGCGCACGTCGCCTTCGGAGATCGCAACGCCGGCGCCTTTCAGGTCTTCGAACACCTTGCGCAGCACGTCGTCGTCGCCCGGCAGTTCGAAGTCGGACTTCACCACCGCCTGGGCATATTCGTCCATGTGCTTGTCCTGCAGGCCCATCAGGCCCGCGGCCCAGTGGCCCAGAGCCCGGTTGCGGCGCACGCCGGCCTTGAATTCCTGATCCTGATCAAGGGCGAATTTACGCTCGAAGCCCTTTTCTCGGTCGTCGAAAGTGGTCATCGGGTCCCCGGCGGCGGCATCAACGCGGTCACATATCCTGCGCCGACGCGGGCCGCAATCGAAACGCGTCTTCGCCACAGCGCCATTCACGAAGTTTGCGAAAGTGGCTCAGCTGCGATAATTTCGGCCAGCCTCAATTGAGCGAGAGGCCGAGTCGGACCCGCGCGCGATGGCCCAAGCCGCGCGCGTTTTTCTTTTCCCCGACCGGTAAGCCCCCGCTCACGGAGAAGGCTCGAAGATGACCCGCCGTAAGAAGATCTACGAGGGCAAGGCCAAGATCCTCTACGAAGGTCCCGAGCCCGGCACCCTGATCCAGTACTTCAAGGACGACACCACCGCCTTCGACGCCACCAAGAAGGCGGTGCTTGAGGGCAAGGGCGTGATCAACAACCGGATCAGCGAACACATCATGATCAAGCTGAACTCGATCGGGGTTCAGAACCACTTCATCCGCCGCCTGAACCTGCGCGAGCAGCTGATCCGCGAGGTGGAGATCATCCCGCTGGAGGTGGTCTGCCGAAACGTCTCTGCCGGCTCGCTCTCCACCTGCCTGGGCCTCCCCGAGGGCCAGGCCCTGCCGCGCTCGATCATCGAGTTCTACCTGAAGGACGACAAGCTGCACGACCCGATGGTCTCGGAAGAGCACATCACCGCCTTCAACTGGGCCGCCACCCAGGAGATCGACGATATGATGGCGCTCACCCTGCGGGTGAACGACTTCCTCACGGGCATGTTCGGCGCGGTCGGCATCACCCTGATCGACTTCAAGATCGAGTTCGGCCGCATCTGGGAGAACGACTTCGCCCGCATCATCCTGGCCGATGAGATCAGCCCCGATAGCTGCCGCCTCTGGGACAGCACCACCAACGAGAAGCTGGACAAGGACCGCTTCCGCCGCGACCTCGGCAACGTCATCGAGAGCTACACCGAAGTCGCCCGCAGGCTTGGCATCATGAAGGAGATGCCCACCGTCATCCAGGGAGGCCTCCACTAGTGCGCGCTAAGGTCCATGTGTTCCTGAAACCGGGCGTCCTGGACGTCCAGGGCAAGGCCGTCGAACAGGCCCTGCACGGCCTGGGCTGGGCCGGGGTCGAACACGTCCGCGTGGGCCGCACCATCGAGTTCGACCTAGCGGCGTCGGACGCCGCGGCGGCGGAGGCTGAGGTCAAGGCCATGTGCGACAAACTCCTCGCAAACGCCGTCATCGAGAGCTACCGGGTGGAGTTGGCGTGATCCGGGCGGGCCTCACCGCCCTCCTCATGACGCTTGGCGCCTGCGCCCCGGAGCCGGCCGCCGCGCCCGCCCTCATGGACCTGGACTGCGCCGCCCCCTTCGAGGCCCAGCGCGCGAAGATGGCCGCCCAGCCGGGCCTGGTCCCCGCCCCCCGCGACTACGCCGAGCCCTACAGCTTCTATTCCCACGAGGACGGCCGGACCTCCTACCTGATCACCGAGCCCGGCGCCCCCGCCCATCCCGCCCTGATGATGCAGAAGGTGGTGGCCGGCGCTGTGCGCACCACCGGCTGCCCCTATGGCGACAAGGCCCGTTACGACGAACTCTACGCCTACCTGGACGGCCTGAAGACCTGGCGGCGCAAATGAGCCGGTTCCACCTCGCCCAGCTCAACGTCGCGCGTCTTCTCGTCCCGCTGGAGTCGCCGCAGATCGCCGGCTACCGCGACAACCTGGACCGGGTGAACGCCCTGGCCGAGGCCGCCCCCGGATTCCTCTGGCGGGCCACCGGCACAGGCTTCGATTCCCACGCGGCCGCGCAGGACATCGACCCCTGGATTCTGGCCAACATGTCGCTGTGGGAATGCGCCGAGGCCCTGGCCGCCTTCGCCTACCGCTCCGGCCACCGCCACTTCGTCCGCGACGGCCACCAATGGTTCGAGCGCCAGGATGCGCCCTACATGGTGCTCTGGTGGCTGCCCGCCGGCGAGCTGCCGCAAAGGCTTGACGCCTTCGCCCGCCTCGACCACCTGAGGGCCAACGGGCCCACCCCCGACGCTTTCGATTTCCGCGCGCGTTTCCCCGCGCCCGTGCTCATGGACGCTTCCGAATGAAAGCCGCCGTCGTCGTTTTCCCCGGCTCCAACTGCGACCGCGACTGCAAGGTCGCCATCGAGCGCTCCACCGGCGCGGCGGTGGAAATGGTCTGGCACGGGGACACCTCGCTCCCCACCGGCCTGGACCTGATCGTCTTGCCGGGAGGCTTTTCCTACGGCGACTACCTGCGCTGCGGGGCCATGGCCGCGCTCTCCCCGATCATGGCCGACGTCAAGGCGACCGCCGGGCGCGGGGTCGCCACTGTGGGCATCTGCAACGGCTTCCAGGTGCTCTGCGAGGCCGGGATGCTGCCCGGCGCGCTGTTGCGCAACGAAGGCCTGAAGTACGTCTGCCGCACCGTCGAGCTGGAGGTCACCAATGCCCAGACCCGCTTCACCGCGGGCTACGCCGGCCGCCGCCAGGTGGCTATGACCGTGGGCAACGGCGAGGGCAATTTCTTCGCCGATGACGAGACCCTCGACCGGCTGGAGGGCGAGGGCCAGGTGGTGTTCCGCTACCTGGACAACCCCAACGGCTCGGCCCGCGGCGTGGCCGGCATCCTGGGCGGCGCGGGCAATATCCTAGGCCTTATGCCCCACCCCGACCGCGCCTTCGAGGCCGAACTCGGCTCCGCCGACGGCGCCATCCTCTTCCAGAGCGCCCTGGCCAGCGCCTAGGCTCTCCCTCCCTCCCGTTTGCGATGCGCGGGCGAGCCGTCTAGGGTCGGCGGCAGAACCGGTCAAGATTTAGAAGAACCAGTATGAGCACGACCTCGTCCGATACCCCGTCCGTGGGTTTCCTCAACGGCTTCGGGACCAAGGGCTATCGCAGCTACGTGCTGACCGCCCTGCTGATCATCTACATTCTGAACTTCGTCGACCGGGGCCTGCTCTCCGTCGTCGCCCCGGCCATGAAGCCGGAACTGGGCATCTCCGACACCGCCTTCGGTCTGCTCACCGGCTTCGGCTTCGCGCTGCTCTACACCGTGGTCGGCATCCCGCTCGCCCAGGTCGCTGAGACCCGCCACCGGGTCTGGATCATGAGCATCTGCGTAGCGCTCTGGTCGCTGATGACCGCGCTCTGCGGCCTGGCCGCCGAGGTCACCATCGGCTCGATCACCATCGGCGCCTTCTGGGTGCTGCTGGCCTGCCGAGTGGGCGTGGGCATCGGCGAGGCGGGCTGCACGCCCCCGGCCAACTCCCTGATCGCCGACTACTATCCGCCGCAGCGGCGTTCCACCGCGCTAGGCTACTACGCCATGGGCGTGACCCTGGGCACGGTGCTGGCCAACCTGATCGGCGGGCCGGTCACCGGCGCCTTCGGCTGGCGCATGGCCTTCTTCGTGGTGGGTCTGCCGGGCATTCTCGTGGCGGTGCTGTTCAAGCTCACCGTCAAGGAACCGCCCCGCGGCTATACCGACCCCCCCGGCACCGTGCGCCGCGAGCGGGCCACCTTCAGCGA
>NZ_JBKJTG010000220.1:0-25308 GCF_046590535.1 Phenylobacterium sp.
CCCAGCCCAACGACCGGGCCAAGCTCCTGCTGCGCGCCATCTCCAAGGTGATCAACCAGCTGCCGAACCGCATCAGCATCTACGGCCACACCAGCGCCAACGTCGGCGGGGCCAAGGCCGAGGGCGACTGGATGCTGTCCGGCGGCCGCGCCGACGCCTCGCGCCGCGTCCTGCAGAGCGCCGGCGTCGATCCGGATCGCGTCTACCAGGTCTCGGGGAAGGCAGCCTCCGAGCCGCTCTATCCCGACGACCCGTCCCTGCCCGGCAACCGCCGCATCGCCATCGTTCTGCTGCGTGAAGCGCCGGTCCTACCGCCCGATCCCCGGCTCTAGCTCAAGCGTCTTGCGCCAGGCCCCGCCATGACGCCTAATCGGATCCGACGCAGTGGCTCGAAGGCGATCGCAAGTCCGTGACGCAGCATTTCCCGACACGACAGCTCAGGTTTTTCCTGACGGCGCCGTCGCCCTGCCCGTACCTGCCTGAGCGCTTCGAACGCAAGGTGTTCGCCCACCTGCCGCTGTCGGACGGCGCCAGCGTCAACGACTCGCTGACCCAGGTGGGCTTCCGCCGCTCGCAGAACATCGCCTATCGCCCGGCCTGCGAGGCCTGCGCGGCCTGCGTCTCCGCCCGCATCCCCACCAGCGATTACATATTCTCGCGCTCGGAGCGCAAGACTATCGCCCGCAACGAGGACCTGGAGCGCCACCTTGTGGAGGCCGAGGCCACCATTGAACAGTTCGACTTGCTGCGCCGCTACCTGTCGGCGCGCCACGCCGACGGCGGTATGGCCGAGATGACCTGGCCCGACTATGTGGCCATGGTCGAGGACACCGCCGTCCGCACCCACATCATCGAGTACCGCACCCGGTCGAAGGATGGCGGGCCAGGCGACCTGACCGCCTGCGCGCTGGTGGACCTGATGAGCGACGGCCTGTCGCTGGTCTACAGCTTCTACGACCCCGCCCAGACCCGGCGCAGCCTGGGATCCTTCGTGATCCTTGACCACGTCATCCAGGCCTGCCTGACCAGCCTGCCCTACGTCTACCTGGGCTACTGGGTGCGCGGGTCCAACAAGATGGCCTACAAGGTCCGCTTCTCGCCCATCGAGCTGCTGAGACCCGAGGGCTGGACACTGATCGCCGCGCGCGACATCGAGGCCGCCAGCAAAGCCGCCTGACCTGTGAAACACGGGCGTAAGTGACGCCGCCGGTGGCGCCCAGACCCCGCGCCTTGCTAAGCTGACCCTCAGGCTCCCATCGGACGAGGCGCAATGGCGCGACAGCTTCGGCTGAGGCTGAGACGCCCCGCCGCCCATTCCCGAGACGAGTTCGTGGCCGGCGCCTCCAACGCCCAGGCCCTGGCGGCCGTGGACGCGTGGCCGGGCTGGCATGGCGGCTGCCTGGCGCTGGTGGGGCCGCAAGGGGTCGGCAAGACCCATCTGGCGCGGTCCTGGGCGGACAGCGCGAAGGCGCTAGTGCTCGACCGGGCCGCCCCCGACATCGCCGCCGCCGCCGGACGGCCCGTGTTGCTGGAGGACGTTGACCAGGGAACCCCGGACGAGGCGCTTTTCCACCTGATCAACCTGGCGCAACGCCCCGGCGGCGGACTGCTGCTCACCGCCCGCACCGCGCCCGCCGCCTGGCCGACCGGCCTGCCCGACCTGCGCTCGCGGCTCAACGCATTGCTGACCACCGAGATCGAGCCACCGGACGACGTTGTGCTGGAAGGCGTCTTGAGAAAATTCTTCCGAGAACGGAGTATTCGTCCGCCGGAAGAAGTCTATGCCTACCTGCTGCGGCGCATATCCAGGTCGATCCCGGACGCCCAGGAGATCGTCCGAAAGCTGGACGAGGCCGGTGACGGAGAGTTGAAGCCGGTTTCCCGAGTTCTCGCCCGCCAGATCCTTGAAGATGGTGAGCAAAATATTGACCTTTTCGAGTGATCACTTGCACTCCAGTTGAGGCGGCGTAAGACCGACCCCCTGCCTTCGCGCCATGGAGCCGTTGATGAGTTACGCCGCGCCCGTCGCCTCGCATCCTGCGAACGAGGTCCCGCGCGCCGCTTCGGCCTGGGATGCGGAACTGGCCGGCTCGCCTGCCCGCTTCTTCAACCGCGAGCTCTCCTGGCTGGCCTTCAACCGCCGCGTGCTCGCCGAGAGCAAGAACCCGCGCCACCCCCTGCTCGAGCGGCTGCGGTTCCTGTCAATCTCAGCCAACAACCTCGATGAATTCTACATGGTCCGGGTGGCCGGACTTAAGGCCCAGGTCCGCGAGGGCGTGCGCGTGGTCAGCCAGGACGGCCTGACGCCGGCCGAGCAGCTTGTTCGGGTGAACGCCGAGGCCGCCGACGTCATGGAGGACCAGCAGGTCCGCTGGCGCGAGCTGCGCGACGAACTGACCACCGAGGGGCTGCACGTGGTGTCAGCCGAGGAGGTCACCGTGGCCGAGATCGCCGGCCTGGAAGAAACTTTCGTCAGCCAACTGTTCCCGGTGCTGACCCCGCTGGCCATCGACCCGGCGCACCCGTTCCCGTTCATCCCCAACCTGGCGTTCTCCCTGGTGCTGAAGCTGCGCCGCGTGTCCGACGCGCGGCTGCTCTATGCGCTGGTGCCAATCCCCGCCCAGGTGGCGCGGTTCTGGGAGCTGCCGGCGCAACGCAATGGCCGCAAGCGCCCCGAACGCCGGTTTCTCAGCCTGGAGAGCTTCGTCAGCCTGTTCCTCGACCACCTGTTCCCCGGCTGCGACGTGGAGGGGCTGGGGGTATTCCGGCTGATCCGCGATAGCGATGTGGAGATCGAGGAAGAGGCCGAAGACCTGGTGCGCGAGTACGAGGCCGCGCTGAAGCAGCGGCGCATGGGATCGGTGGTCCGCGTGGAGATCCAGGCCGACATGCCTGAGGAGCTGCGCGGCTTCATCTGCGAGAACCTCGACGCCAATCCGGAAGACATTATCCTGATCGAGGGCCTGCTGGGCCTGGACGAGCTGTCACAGTTGATCCCCGCCGACCGGGCAGAGCTGAAGTTCAAGCCATTCGAGCCGCGGTTCCCCGAGCGGATCCGCGACCACGCCGGCGACTGTTTCGCCGCCATCCGCGAGAAGGACATCCTGGTCCATCACCCGTTCGAGAGCTTCGACGTGGTGGTGCAGTTCCTGCGGCAGGCGGCCCGCGACCCCAATGTGTTGGCCATCAAGCAGACGCTCTACCGCACGTCCAAGGACAGCCCGATCGTGGCCGCCCTGATCGAGGCCGCGGAGAACGGCAAGAACGTCACCGCGCTGGTGGAGATCAAGGCCCGCTTTGACGAGGCCAACAATCTGAAATGGGCCGCCGACCTGGAGCGGGCGGGCGTCCACGTGGTCTTTGGCTTCGTGGAGTACAAGACCCACGCCAAGCTCTCGATGGTGGTCCGGCGGGAGGGCGACACCCTTCGCACCTACTGCCACTTTGGCACCGGCAACTACCATCCGATCACCGCGCGAATCTATACGGACCTTTCGCTGTTCACCACTGACGCGGCCCTGGGCCGCGACAGCGCGCGCCTGTTCAACTTCGTCACCGGCTACGCCCAGCCCGAGGGGCTGGAAAAGCTCTCCTTCTCGCCAGTGACCATGAAGCGCGACCTGATCAAGCTGATCTGCCAGGAGGCGGAGAACGCGCTGGCCGGCAAGCCCGCGGCGATCTGGGCCAAGCTCAATTCCCTGGTGGACGGCCAGATCATCGACGCGCTCTACGCGGCCAGCCACGCGGGCGTGTCCATCGACTTGGTCATCCGCGGAATCTGCTGCCTGCGCCCAGGCGTGCCGGGCCTGTCGGAGAACATCCGCGTCAAGAGCATCGTCGGCCGCTACCTGGAGCACGCCCGCATCGTGGCCTTCGGCAATGGCCAGCCGCTGCCCTCGTCGCAGGCCCGGGTGCTGATGTCCTCGGCCGACTGGATGCCGCGCAACCTCGACCGCCGGGTTGAGTGCCTCACCCCCATCGAGAACCCCACGGTGCACCAGCAGGTCCTGAACCAGATCCTGCTGGCCAACCTGAAGGACGAGGCGCAAAGCTGGACCCTGGACACCGATGGCCGTTATCGCCGCGACCCGTCCTGGGACCATCCGAGCGCGTTCTCCGCGCACGAGTATTTCATGACCAATCCCAGCCTGTCGGGCCGGGGGCAGAAGGTGAAGGACATGCCGCGCGCAATCGACCATCTTGCCTTGCGCGGATAGCCGGCCCGGCGACACCGTGGAAAGCCGTCCAGAAGCCCGCCAGGCCGCCGTCATCGACGTCGGCTCCAACTCCGTCCGCCTGGTCATCTATCGCCTGGATGGGCGCGCCCTGTGGACCTTGTTCAACGAGAAGGCCCTGGCCGGCCTCGGCCGTGACCTTCCAGCCACCGGGCGCCTGTCACCGGAGGGCGTCGAGACCGCGATGACCGCCCTGCACCGCTTCCGCGCGGTGCTGGACGGCTGGAAGGCAGAGGACGTCACCGCGGCGGCTACCGCAGCCGTGCGCGACGCCCCCGACGGGCCCGCCTTCCTGCGCCGGGTAAAGGAAGAGACCGGCCTCAAGGTCCGCGTGCTTTCCGGCGAGGAGGAGGCCCGCTACGCCGCCATGGGGGTGCTGGCCGGCCAGCCGGACGCGCAAGGGGTGGTGGGGGACCTGGGCGGCTCCAGCCTGGAGTTGGTGCGCCTGAACGGCTCTGGGCCGACGGAGGGCGCCACCCTGCCACTGGGCCCGTTCGCCCTGGGCGCGCCTAGGCCCCTGGATATCGACAAGACCCGCAAGCTCATCGACGAGCACCTGGCGCCCCTAGCCCAGCGGTTCGCTACGTCGGAGTTCCACGCTGTGGGCGGCGCCTGGCGCAACCTCGCGCTGCTGCACATGGAAATGGCCAGCTATCCGCTGCGGGTGGCGCACCAGTATGAGATGAACCGGGCGGACGCGACCGACGTCGCCCGCTTCGTGGCCCGTCAGTCCAGGTCGTCCCTGGAGCGGATGCAGGGCCTGTCCAAAAAGCGCTTCGAGACCCTGCCCTACTCGGCTCTGGTGCTAGACCAGCTTATCGCCAGCCTGGGCGTCGAGCGGATCGTGATCTCCGCCTATGGCGTGCGCGAAGGCATGCTGCTGGAATCCATGTCGCCGCAGGTGCAGGCCCGCGACCCGTTGATCGAGGGGTGCGAGGCGCTCACCGCCCAGCGCGGCCTGACGCAGGAGCTGGGGGTCGCCCTGGAAGCTTGGCTGGGTCAAGCCTTCGCCAAGCTGCCCCCGGTGTTCGACGGGCGCGACAAGACGCTGACCGCCGCCGCCTGTCGGCTGGCCGATCTGGGGGCCCGGCTGCACCCCGACCACCGCGCCGACATCGCCTTCGAGCAGGTGCTGCGCGCTCCGATCGCCGGCATGACCCATCCGGAGCGGGCGTTCCTGGCCGCCGCCGCTTTCGCCCGTCACACCTCATCGCCCACCTTGCCGGAGACCATCGGCATCGGTCGCGTGCTGTCGAGCGAGCGCCGCCAGAGGGCCAGAGCGCTGGGCGCCGCCGTACGCCTGGGCTGCGACTTCTCCGGCCGCAACCCGCGCCTGCTGGAGAAGTCCAAGCTGACCATCAGCGCCGACAAGCTGAAGCTCGCCGCGGCGCCGGGCTGGAGCGACATGCTGCTGGGGGAACAGACCGCCAAGCGGGCGCAGACGCTGGCCGCCGCTCTGAAGCTCAAACTCGATCTGGGCTAGCGCCCATAGCAAGAGGGCGGCGCTCCGGTTGCCCGTCACACCGCCCTCTAATCCAGATCCGTTGGGGGATCTGAGCGTTCAAGGTCTGAGGAAACCTAGGCTCCACAAGTCGCCCTGCTCGGCTTCGTTCGCCCCTGGTGTCCCTAAGGTCGGAGTGATCCAGGTCGCCCCGCATCCCTCCAGTTTCAGGAACCTCCTGCCCGCTTGCCTCCCGGTCGCCCGGTCCGCCGCGCCGCAGTCCCTCTCGGCAAATTCAGGTTCTCTCAGAGACGGTCGTTCGGCAAGCGCCCCACGGAGGCGCCCTGTGGGCCAACCCTGGGCAAAGCGGTGGACAGCCTGTGCAAAACCCTAGGATGCGGGGCAAATGACGCACGGTATCAACGTCTTGGCCTTATCCCCCGCTACGATGAGATCAGCCCGCGCTGACGGCTTTCGGAGAGCGTCGGACCTCGACCACCCGCACCCGGGCGCCGTCCAGCACCAGCGCCAGCTCGCCGCGCTTGAGGCGAAGAGCGTCCTCGCCGAAAGCCTCCCGGCGCCAGCCCTTGAGGGCGGCGTTGTCGGTCTCGTCGTCGTTGGCGATCTGCTCAAGGTCGGAGACCGTGGCGATCAGCTTCGAGGCCACGCCGGACTCCTCGGCGCGGGCTTTCAGCAGCACCTTCAACAGCTCCACCACGGCGCCGGCGGCCGGCGACGGCGGCGTGCGGCTGCGCTCCACCACCGGGGCGTAGGCCTCGGGGTCGCGGAGCGCCTCGCGGATGGCGGCCAGCAGGTCCGGCCCGAACCGCGAGCCGGAAAACCCCTTGGGCACAGAGCGCAGGCGGTCCAGGGCTTCGGCGTCGATGGGGGCCTGGGTGGCGACCTCGTCGATCGCCTCGTCCTTCAGGATGCGGCCGCGCGGCTGGTCGCGGGTCTGGGCGGTGCGCTCGCGCCAAGCCGCCACGGCGCGATAGACCGCCATGTACTTGGCCGTGTGCTTGCGAGGGCGCAGGCGCTTCCAGGCGTTCTCCGGCTCTACGTCGTAGACCGCCGGATCGGTGAGGCTCATCATCTCGTCGGTGACCCAAACCAGGCGGCCCTCCCCCTCCAGCCGCTCGCGCAGCATGGGATAGAGCGCCGCCAGATGAGTCACATCGGCCAGGGCGTAGGTGAGCTGGTTGTCCGACAGCGGCCGACGCGACCAGTCGGTGAAGCGGCTGGACTTATCCAGCTCGATCTTCAGCATCTGGCGGACTAGGGCGTCATAGGCGATCTGCTCGCCGAACCCCGCGGCCATGCCGGCCACCTGGGTGTCGAACAGCGGCCGGGGCATGGCCTCCAGGTTGTTGAAGATCTCGACGTCCTGGCGCGCGGCGTGGAACACCTTGAGGATGGTCTCGTCGCGCAGCACGTCGAGGAACGGACCAAGGTCCATACCTTCGGCCAGCGGGTCGATCACGGCCTCGGCGGAGGGCGCGGCGGCCTGGATCAGGCACAGCTTCGGCCAGTACGTCGTCTCGCGCATGAACTCGGTGTCCACGGCGACGAACGGCTGGCCCTTGAGCTTGTCGCAAAACACCGCGAGTTCGGCGGTGGTGGTAATCGGCGTCATCGACTAGCTATAGCCCGGCGCCAGCCCGAGTCTGCAAGCCCGCGTTGCGCCTATCTGTCAGATTCCTTCGAAGGCTTCCCGTATGTCCGACCGCCCGAACGGTCTCACCTATGCACAGGCCGGCGTGGACATCGACGCCGGGGCCGCGCTTGTGGAGCGGATCAAGCCCTTGGCGAAGTCCACCCGACGGGCCGGGGCCGAGGCCTCCCTGGGCGGATTCGGGGCGCTCTTCGACCTGAAGGCGGCGGGCTATGACGATCCGCTGCTGGTCACCACCACCGATGGGGTCGGCACCAAGCTGAAGGTCGCCATCGAGACCGGCATGCACGACACGGTGGGCGTCGACCTGGTGGGCATGTGCGTCAACGACCTGCTGGCGCAGGGGGCCGAGCCGCTGATTTTCCTGGACTATTTCGCCACCGGCAAGCTGGACGTGGAGGCCGCCGCCACCGTGGTGGCCGGCATCGCCGAGGGCTGCCGTCAGGCTGGCTGTGCCCTGGTGGGGGGCGAGACCGCCGAGATGCCCGGCATGTACGCCGAGGGCGACTACGACATGGCTGGCTTCTGCGTCGGCGCTGTTGACCGCGACAAGGTGCTGCCGCGGCTGAGCGACCAGAAGGCCGGGGATATCCTCATCGGCGTCGGGTCGTCGGGGCCGCATTCCAACGGCTATTCCCTGGTCCGCCGGATCGTCGAGCGCTCGGGACTTGCCTGGGACGCCCCCGCGCCGTTCGAGGCCGGCAAGACCCTGGCCCAGGCGCTGCTGGCGCCTACGCGGATCTACATCAAGTCCGTGCTGCCGCACCTGAAGGCCGGTCGCGTGAAGGGCCTGGCGCACATCACCGGCGGCGGCCTGATCGAAAACCCGCCCCGGGCCATCGCCGATGGGCTGGTGGCGCGCTTCGACTGGGACGCCTGGGCCCTGCCCCCGGTGTTCGCCTGGCTGCAGGATGTGGGCGGGGTCGCCGACCACGAGCTGCGCCGGACCTTTAACTGCGGCGTCGGCCTGATGCTGATCGTCGCCCCGCAGGACCTTCCCGAGGTGCTCAACGGCCTGATAAAGGACGGTGAAGACGCCTTTGTCATCGGCGAACTGGCGGCCATCTGATGCGCAAGCTTGCGGTGATCCTGGCGGTGGCCTTCGCCCTCGGCGCGCCGGCGCACCACGCGCTCACCGGATGGGGGCTGTCGGCCGGTGAGTTCGCCAGCGACGGGAACACGACCCTGCGCGCCGCCGGCTACGCCTTCTCCATCTGGGGCCTGATCTATGCGGGGCTGGTGGGCTATGCGATCTACCAGGCCCTGCCCCGCAACGCCGAAAATCCCCGGCTGGCGGCCCTGGGCTGGCCCGCGGCGGCCGCCATCGCCGGCTGCGGGGCCTGGATCGTCGCCTCTGCGCTCGACCTGAAGTGGCTGACGGTGGTGATCATCAGCGCCTCGGCGGCGACGCTGACCTGGGCGCTCTGCCGCCAGGCCCGCGCGGCTGAAGGCGCCAGCGTGGGCGAGCGCCTGTTGGCCTGGTGGCCGCTGGGGCTGCTGGCCGGATGGCTGACCATCGCCTCGGCCATCAACCTGCTGACCGTGCTGACCGCGCAGGGCCTGCTACAGCCGGAGAGCGCCACCCTGGCGGCCATAGCAGGCGTCGCCGCCGTGACAGGCGTCGCGGCCTGGATGCTGCGCGCCACACGCCTGACCGCCTACGCCGCGCCCATCGCCTGGGGCCTCGTGGCGGTGTGGGTGGCGGAGCGTGCCGGCAAGCCCGTCGTCGGCGGAGCGGCCCTGGCCGGGGCGATCGCCGTCGCGGTTCTCGCCCTCTGGGCGGCGCGGCCTAGCGCAGCCCGGCGTTGATCTGGGCCAAGGCCGCCGAGCCAGGCACCAGCTCCGCCTCGGCGAGCTGGTTCAGCGGGGTGTCCACCGTCTCCAGCGCCTCGTGCAGGTCGCCGCTGTCGGGGTCCATGTAAAGCAGGCCGGTGACGATCTGGCCGCGGGCCTGGCGGGCCTGCAGGTAGCCCAGCGCCTGGGCGCGGTTGTTGGGGTTGTAGAGCTCGGCCAACTTGTGGAGGCTGAGAATCGAGCCGTCGTGCTGCGCCACCTGCACAGTCTGGCCCGGCCCATAGTCCA
This sequence comes from Phenylobacterium sp., assembly GCF_046590535.1. GTDB lineage: Bacteria > Pseudomonadota > Alphaproteobacteria > Caulobacterales > Caulobacteraceae > Phenylobacterium. Next base: position 9,431 of record NZ_JBKJTG010000220.1, read on the forward strand.
CACGGATCGTCTCGCGCGGCGTGATCATGTCCAGCCGGTTCACCGCCTCGTTGTGCTCGCGCACATAGTCGAAGCTCTTGGTGGAGCCCTGGTGGTTGTTGAACTGCACGCAGGGGCTGATGCAGTCGATGAAGGCCGCGCCCTTGTGGTTCAGCCCGGCCTTGATCAACGGGACGAGCTGTTCCTTGTCACCAGAGAACGAGCGGCCGACGAAGGTTGCGCCGAGCTGCAGGGCCATGGAGACCAAGTCGATGCCGGCGTCGTGGTTGACCGCACCGCGCTTGGATTTGGAGCCCTTGTCCGAGGTGGCCGAGAACTGGCCCTTGGTGAGGCCGTAAACCCCGTTGTTCTCCACGATGTAGAGCATGTTCACGCCGCGGCGGATGGCGTGGGCGAACTGGCCCAGCCCGATGCTGGCGCTATCTCCGTCGCCGGAGACGCCCAGGTAGATCAGGTCCTTGTTGGCCAGGTTCGCGCCGGTGAGCACCGAGGGCATGCGCCCGTGCACGGTGTTGAAGCCGTGGCTGTTGCCCAGAAAGTAGTCGGGGGTCTTGGACGAACAGCCGATGCCGGACAGCTTGGCGATCCGGTGCGGCGGCAGATCCAGCTCGAAGCAGGCCTGGATGATCGCCGCGGAGATGGAGTCGTGGCCGCAGCCGGCGCAAAGGGTCGAGACCGAGCCTTCGTAGTCCCGCCGCGTAAACCCCAGGGTATTGGTGGCCAGCTTCGGATGGTGGAGTTGCGGCTTGAGGATGTAGGTCATTCGGCCGCCTCGATCTGGCCCACGGCCATCAGTTGGGCGATCTCCCCGGCGATGAACCGCGCGGTGATCGGGGTGCCGTCGTAGTGCAGCACGGGGACAAGCTTGGCGGGATCGACCCCGCCCTCGGTGGTGATCAGGGTGCGAAGTTGGGCGTCGCGGTTCTGCTCGACCACGAACACCCGCTCATGGGCGGCGATAAAGTTGAACACCTCGTCGCTGAACGGGAAGGCGCGGACCCGCATGGCGTCCAGGTGGCGGCCCTGCCCTTCCAGCCCCTGCAACGCCTCGTGCATAGCTGGCGTCGTGGAGCCGAAATAGAGCACCGCGTCCTTGGTCTTGCGCTTGGCCAGCGTGACCACCGGCGCCGGCATCAACGCCTTCGCGGTCTCGAACTTGCGTAGCAGCCTCTGCATGTTGTCGACGTAGATACCGCCCTCCTCGGAGTAGCGGGCGTAGGGATTGCGCGAGGTGCCGCGGGTGAAGTAGCCGCCCCGGGTCGGGTGGGTGCCCGGGTAGGTCCGGTAAGGAATGCCGTCGCCGTCCACGTCGAGGTAGCGGCCGAAATCGCGGCCGGCCTCCAGTTCCGCGTGGGTCATCACCTTGCCCCGGTCGAGCTGGCGGGCATCGTCCCATTCGAAGGGCTTGGTCAGCCACTCGTTCATGCCGATATCGAGGTCGAGCATGACGAAGATGGTGGTCTGCAGCCGGTCGGCCAAATCAAAGGCCAGCGCCCCCATCTCGAAGCACTCGCCCGGGTCGGCAGGCAGCAGCATCGGATGCTTGGTGTCCCCGTGGCTGGCGTACGCCGCGCCGATCAGGTCTGACTGCTGGGTGCGGGTCGGCATGCCGGTGGAGGGCCCGCCCCGCTGCACGTCGAAGATCACTGCAGGGATCTCGGCGAAGTAGGACAGGCCGATGAACTCGGTCATCAGCGAGATGCCGGGCCCCGACGTGCAGGTAAAGGCCCGCGCGCCGTTCCAGCCGGCCCCCACGACGATGCCGATGGAGGCGATCTCGTCTTCTGCCTGGACGATGCCGAAGCGCGCCTTGCCGGTTTCCGGGTCGGTGCGCAGGTCCTCGCAATAGGCGGTGAAGGCCTCGGCAAGGGAGGTCGAGGGGGTGATCGGATACCAGGCGCACACCGTCGCCCCGCCATAGACCGCGCCCAGGGCGGCGGCCTGATTGCCTTCCACGAAGATGCGGTCGCCCACCTGGTCGGAGCGGCGCACCTGCAGGGAGAGCGGCGTCAGGTTCTGGCGTACGTATTCGTGGCCCATCTGCAGGGCCTCGACGTTGGCTCGGATCAGCTTCTCGCGCCCGTCGAACTGCTCGGCCAAGAGTTGCTCGATAACCGCCACCTCGATCCCCAGCAGGGCGGAGAGCGCGCCCACATAGACGATGTTCTTGAACAGCTGGCGCTCGCGGGGCAGCGCGTAGCGCGCGTTGCACATGGCCGTCAGTGGCACACCGATCACGGTGATGTCGTCGCGGAATTTCGAGGGCGGCAGGGGTTTGGTTGAATCGTAGAATAGGAACCCTCCGAACTCGATTTCGGCTAGGTCGCGGTCCCAGGTCTGCGGGTTCATGGCCACCATCAGGTCGACCCCGCCGCGGCGGCCCAGGTGCCCGGCCTCGGTCACCCGGACCTCGAACCAGGTGGGCAGGCCCTGGATGTTGGACGGGAAGATGTTGCGCGCCGCCACCGGCACGCCCATCCGCAGTATCGACTTGGCGAACATGCCGTTGGCGCTGGCCGATCCCGACCCGTTCACATTGGCGAACTTCACCACGAAGTCGTTCACGCGCACCCTCAGCGGCTCTGGCATCCCGGCCCCGCCTGCGTCATTTCCAGATAGAACTTCTGCATGTCCCAGGCGCCCGTGGGGCACCGCTCCGCGCAAAGCCCGCAATGCAGGCAGACATCCTCGTCCTTCACCATCACCCGGTTGGTGGGCAGCGAGCCGGACACATAGAGATCCTGGTCCACGTTGTCGGCCGGCGCCATCAGCCGCCCGCGCAGCTCGTCCTCGTCGCCGTTCGCGGTGAAGGTGATGCAGTCCATCGGGCAGATGTCGACGCAGGCGTCGCACTCGATGCACAGCTTGTCGGCGAACACCGTCTGGATGTCGCAGTTCAGGCACCGCTGCGCCTCGGCAAAGCCCAGCTGGCGGTCGAAGCCGAGCTCGACCTCGATCTTGATGTTCTTCAGCGCTGTGGCCTTGTCGCGCAGCGGCACCCGGTAGCGGCGGTCGTTGGTGATGTCGTTGTCGTAGCTCCACTCGTGGATGCCCATCTTCTGGCTGACCAGGGTGACGCCCGGCGGGGGCCGGATGGCCACGTCCTCGCCTTGGCAGAACTTGTGGATCGACACTGCAGCGTCATGACCGTGAGCCACCGCCCAGATGATGTTCTTGGGTCCGAACGCCGCATCGCCGCCAAAGAACACTCCTGGCAGGCTCGACTGGAAGGTGATCGGGTTGACCTTGGGCATCGCCCACTCGTCGAACTCCAGCCCCACGTCGCGCTCGATCCAGGGGAAGGCGTTCTCCTGGCCCACCGCCACCAGCACGTCGTCGCATTCGTAGTGCTCGTCCGCGGCGCCGGAGGGAACAAGGCGACGGCGGCCAGCCTCGTCGTACTGCGCCTCGACCACCTCGAAGGTGACCCCGGTCAGCCTGCCGTCCGCGTGGGTGAAAGCCTTGGGCACCCGGAAGTTGATGATCGGGATGTCCTCGTGGACCGCGTCCTCCTTTTCCCAGGGCGAGGCCTTCATCTCCTCGTAGCCTGAGCGGACGATCACCTTGACGTCCTCGCCACCCAGCCGCCGCGAGGTGCGGCAGCAGTCCATGGCAGTATTGCCGCCCCCCAGCACGATCACCCGGCGGCCGATCTTCTCGGTGTGCTCGAAGGAGACGTTGGACAGCCAGTCGATACCGATGTGGATGTTCGCGGCCGCCTCCTGGCGGCCGGGCAGGTCCAGGTCGCGGCCGCGCGGGGCGCCGGTGCCGACGAAGACCGCGTCATAGCCCTCCGCCAGCAGGGCCTTGAGGCTGTCGACGCGCTCGCCCAGGCGCAGGGTCATGCCCAGGCCGGTGATGTAGCCCACCTCCTCGTCGATGACCTCCTCCGGCAGGCGGAAGCGCGGGATCTGGCTGCGGATCATGCCGCCCGCCTTAGCGTCGGCGTCGATCAGGGTGAGCTCGTAGCCCAGGGGCGCCAAATCTCGAGCCACGGTCAGCGACGCGGGTCCGGCCCCGATCAGGGCGATCCGCCTGCCGTTGCTGGCGGCGGCCCGGGGCGGCAGGCGGTCGGTGATGTCGTCCTTGTTGTCGGCGGGCACGCGCTTGAGCCGGCAAATCGCCACCGGCTCGTCCTCCACCCGGCCACGGCGGCAGGCGGGCTCGCACGGGCGGTCGCAGGTCCGGCCCAGGATCCCGGGAAAGACGTTAGACTTCCAGTTGATCATGTAGGCGTCGGAGTAGCGCCCTTCCGCGATCAGGCGAATGTACTCCGGAACCGGCGTGTGCGCCGGACAAGCCCACTGGCAATCGACGACCTTGTGAAAGTAGTCAGGGTCCTCGGTACTCGTGCGTTGCAAAACCCGCTTCCTTCCCGCGACGCTCTACTCCCGGGGCGGGCAAGCCGGACCTGGACGAGTCCCAGGCGGGGCGTGACCGACGCGACGCGGCGTTCTGTGCGAGGTTACGTCCGCTTCCGGCCGCAAGCCAACCGTTTCCTGACCGTGGCTCCGGGAAAAGCCTTGCGCCCAATGCGCGCGGGCGGGCGTTGGGCAATGGACGCTCGGCTCCGGCGTTAGCGGCTCATGACCGCGCTGGATGACCTTTCCGCCGAAGAACGCAGCCTGCTCAGCCGCGCCCTGATGGCGCCCGTGGTCGAGCAAAGTCCAATCTCGCTGGGCCTGTGCCTGCGGCCGTGCGGCCTGGGCCTGCTTCAACGCGCCGGCTCCGCCGCGGCGGAGCCGGCTGGCAAGGTTCGCCGATGGCGTTCTGCCTGACTCGCCAAAGCTGGCGACTGGTCACCGCCCAGCGCACCCACCCGCCGATCCGTCGCGCCGTCTAGCCTTGGGGCCGGCCGCGGGCTCGTGTATGCGCCCGCCCATGGTCCGCGAAGAAATCCTCGTCGACGCCCGCGGTCACCGCTGTCCGGTGCCGACCCTGCGCCTGCGCCGCGCCCTGGCCGACGCGCCGGTCGGGGCCCGCGTACGGCTGCTGGCCGACGATCCGCTGGCCCGCATCGACGTGCCCCACTTCCTGGCGGAGATCGGGGCCGAGCTCCTGGACAGCGCGGAGGCCGACGGGACCTTCAGCTTCCTCGTCGCGAAGCCGTAGGCAGGTCCCGGCCCAGGTCGGCCATCGTCAGGATTTGCTGCCTGTCGATGGACAGTTCGACCTCGGTGGCCAGCGCCCCGCCGAAGAACAGGGCGTTCACGTTCCACGACAGCCAGATCAGAAAGATCACCACCGTGGCCACCGAGCCGTAGGTCGCGCCCAGGTGGGCGATCTGCTCCACGTAGAAGCCCAGGCCCCAGGAGGCGAAAATGCACATCGCCGCCGCCGCCGCCCCGCCCAGCAGGGAAGCCCGCCAGTCCACCGGCCGGCGCGACATGGCCCAGCGGTAGATCAGGCTCATGCTCAGCGTCATGCCGACGCTGGCCCAGGTCCACTCGCTGTAGAGCCACAGGGCGCCGCGCAGGGGCCGAAGCTCGAAGGTCTCGCCCATGATCCGGAAACCGAAGAACACCAGCGACAGCGCGCCCATCATCGCGAAGGTGGCGATCAACACGGCCAGCGCCAGCAGGTTGAAACCCACGAAGCCGCGGGGCTCGTCCTCGTCGTGGATGAAAGACAGTCCCGCCAGCAGGGCCTTAAAGCCCCGGTGGGCCGCATAGCCGCCGATGATCAGCGCCACGCCGCTCTGCAGGGAGACCGCCTCCCGCGACGCGCTGGTCAGGCGCATTAGCTCACCCTGGAAGATCACCTGGGCGGCGGCTGGCATGATCTTGGCGACCATTTCGCCCTGCTGGGCCGCCTGGATGGGATCGGCCAGCAGGCTGTAGACCCCAATCAGGATGGCCAGCGCCGGGAAGATCGCCAGCATGATGAAAAAGCTGACGCCGCCCGTGTAGAGCATGACATCTCGGCCCCAGAGCCGGGCCAGCGCCTTGCCGAAGGTCTGCAAGGAGACCCGGGCCCAGTGCGCGGGGTCCCAATGGATCACCCGCAGGCGGCGCAGCAGCGTACTCATTGGGCGGAGGGTGAGGATCGGGGCGGGTCGTGGCAAGCGGCTAAAATGGAAACGGCGCGCCACCGGGTTGAGGGGTGGCGCGCCGCCGATGGGCGTGTCGTTCCATCAGGCGGGCTGCCGCTTCGAGGGACGGGAGAGCGCGACAACCAACCCGGGATGGGTTTTGAGCCCCGGCGGCTGAACCCAGTCTGAACGGCATCGTCAGGTAACGTGGAGCTTCGAAGAAGTTACGCCTGGGTAAGCGCGTCGATCTCGGCGGAGCTGAAGCCCCAGTCCGCCAGGGCCTCGCGGTCGTGGGCCCCGATGGCGGGCGGCGGGCCCTGGATGGCGCCCGGGGTCTCGGAGAACCGCGGTGCGGGGGCCGGCTGCATGACGCCGGCCACTTCGACGAAGGTCTGCCGCGCGGCGTTGTGCGGGTGCCTGGGCGCCTCGTCCAGGTCGAGCACCGGGGCGAAACAGACGTCCGTGCCGCCCATGATCGCGCACCACTCGTCCTGGGTCTTGCCAACGATGGCGGTGGCCAGCTTCTCGCGCAAGGACGGCCAGGCGGCGCGGTCCATCTGCCGGGCGAACTCAGGATCGTCGACGCCGGTCTTCTCCAGCAGCAGGGCGTAGAACTGGGGCTCGATGGAGCCGATGGAGATCCACTTGCCGTCAGCGCATTGGTAGGTGTCGTAGAAGTGGGCGCCCCCATCCAGCAGGTTGGACCGGCGCTCCTCCTGCCACATGCCGCCGGCCTTGAAGCCGTAGAACATGGCCATCAGCGACGCGGCGCCGTCGCTCATGGCGCAGTCGATCACCTGGCCCTGCCCGCTTTCCCGCGCATGGATGACGCCGGCCAGCAGCCCGAACGCCAGGTAGAGCGCCCCGCCCCCGAAATCCCCCACCAGGTTCAGCGGTGGCACCGGCTTGGCCTCGGTCCCAATGGCGTGCAGGGCGCCGGTGATGGCGATGTAGTTCATGTCGTGGCCGGCGGCGTTGGCGTAGGGCCCAGTCTGGCCCCAGCCGGTCATGCGGCCATAGACCAGCTTCGGATTGCGCTTGAGCGCCACGTCGGGGCCCAGGCCCAGCCGCTCCATGACCCCGGGACGAAAGCCCTCCAGGATGGCGTCAGCGCCTTCCATCAGCTTCAGGCAGGCCTCGATGGCGGCGGGAGTCTTCAGGTCCAGAGCCACCGAGCGCCGGCCACGGGCGGTGACGTCGGAAGCCGCCCCGCCCCGGCCGCCCTTGCGGTCGATGCGGACCACGTCGGCGCCTAGGTCGGCCAGCAGCATGCCGCAGAACGGCCCCGGCCCGATCCCGGCGAACTCCACGACCTTCAGGCCGGTCAGCGGTCCCTGGCGCATCTCTCACTCCCCATGTGGCAGCCAGCATACCCGGCTTGCCGCCCGGTCATGCAAGGGTTCAACCCCCGCCGGGCAGGGACTGGCCGTCGTCGATGGTGATGACGCTGCCGGTGATGGCGCTGGCCGCCGGCCCCACCAGCATCAGGAAGGCGGCATCCAGGTCGCTGGCCTGCATCAGCCGGCGGCGGGGAAACCCCTTCAGCTGCCTGGCGCCGCCCTCCGTGGGCCACCAGGCGGCGTTGATGTCGGTCTCGATGTACCCGGGACACAGGGCGTTCACCGCGATGCCGCGCCGCGCCCACTCTCGCGCTAGGCCCTTGGTCAGCATCGCCACCGCCGCCTTGGACGCGCAATAGGCTGAAAGGCCCGGCAGCACCGTGTGGCTGGCGATGGAAGCGATATTCAGGATGCGCCCCTCGACGCCGGCCTCCATCATCCGCTTCGCCGCCTCCCGCGCCGCCACGAAGGTCCCGCGTACATTGACGTCGAAGGTGTTGCTCCAGTCCTCGACGCTCACGTCCAGCGCCATGCCGTCGCCGCCAACCCCGGCGTTGTTCACCAGGATGGAGATCGGCCCCAGCTTCGCTTGGGCGGCGTCCAGGGCCGGGCCGATGGCGAGAGGGTCAGCCACGTCGAGTTGCAGGCCTATGGCGCGATGCCCGGCGGCGTTCAGCTCCGCGGCCAAGGCCTCGATCCGCTCGATCCGGCGGGCGGTGAGCGCCACCGCCGCCCCGGATGCAGCCAGGAGCCGCGCAAAGTGCTCGCCCAGGCCGCCGCTGGCGCCCGTCACGAAGGCCGTCTGGCCGGCCAAATCCGTCCCCATCGCCTGCTCCCGTTAATCAGTCCGCTACCGCCCGCGTGCCATTCCGTGCTTAGGACACTGCGGGCTTTTTGGGATGGGGAAATGACGGCGGTTGTCCAGGCGCGGGTGCTTATCGTCGCGCGGGATGACGCCCTGGCCGCACCTCTGGCCGAGGGCCTGGACCGGCTTGGCTGGCGCTCGGTGACGGCCCGGGGCCAGTTCGCCGCCGTAGCCGCCCTCGCCGACCTGCAGATCGAAGCCGCCATTGTCGACCTCGCCAGCGCCGGCGAAGACCCGCAAGGGTTGGTCCAGCGGCTGAAAGACGCCTGCGCGCCCCGCCGCCTGCCGGTGATCGCCATCGGCGAGCCGGACCCGTCCCTGGACGGCCGCGGCTTCGACCTGACCCTGGCCGCTCCCCTGCACCCCGCCCAGGCCGCCATGCGGCTTGAGACCCTGGTGCGCACCGCGGTCTCCGAGGAGGAGTTCGCGATCCGGCAGGAGACCTTCGCCGCCCGGGGCCGCGACCTGGACACGCCGGAGCTGGATGTGACGCCGTTCCGGGTGCTGGCCATCGGCGAGCCCGCGCCGCAGTTCCTGGCGCTGTCCAACGCCTTGTCGCGGAACGGGGCCCAGGTGGTGGGCGCGTTCACCGCCTTCACCGCCTTCGACTACCTGCACGAGCGGGCCTTCGACGCGGTGGTGCTGTGGGCCGGGGACAATCCGCAGGAGTCGCTGTCCATCGCCGCGGGCATGCGCCGCAACACCCGGCTCTACCACACCCCGACCCTGCTCTATATGCGCGCCGAGTCCCACGTGACCACCTCGGAGGCCTATCACCGGGGCATCTCCGACGTGGCCTCGCCCGAGACGCCGGAGACCGACACCGCGCGCCGCGTGGTGGAGTTGGCCCGAGCCTACCGCCGCCAGGTCTCCGTGCGCCAGGCCCTGGAGCGGGCCCGCAATTCCGGCCTGATGGACGCGGCCACCGGCCTGTTCACCCGCGATCTGTTCGCCGCCCACCTGCTGCGGCTGGCCCAGGCCTGCCGGGTGCGCAACCGACCGCTCTGCGTCTGCGTGCTGAAGGTCGCCGAGCGGCCCGAAGTCACGGCTGCCCGCCGCGCCGGCTGGCTGGACCGGGCGATCCCGCAGATCGGCTCGATGATCAGTCGGCTGGTGCGCGTTGAGGACACCGCAGCCCGCCTGGGCCCCGAGGTCTTCGCCCTCGCCCTGCCCGCCACCCACCTGCTGTCCGGCCGCGCCGCCGGCGAGCGCATCGCCGCGGTGATCGGCTGCACCGCCTTCGAGGCCGGCGACGGCAATCCGCCGTTCGTGGTGGAGTTCGACATGGGCGTCGCCGAAGTCACCTCCGCCGAGAACGCCGCCCGCGCCCTGGAAGCCGCCGCGGCCGCCGCGCACGGCCGCAAGGCCGGGTGACCCACCTTCCGCCGGTACGGGGGGAATTTCGCCAATCGCGAAGCCCGGCGACAATGTGGGAGCCATCGACCCGCGAGCTACGCTCTTGGACCACTTCCCCCGTATCGGTGGAAGACTGACTTACCGCCCCACGCCGCGGGGCTGCAGGCTTTCGCCGGTGGCCTTCAATGCGGTGTTGCGGGCGGCCAGCGCCTCGCCGCATCGCTTGGCCTCCGGGCTGTAGTCGCGGGGGGACATGTTCCCGATCTCGCGGCGCATGGCCTTGGTCAGGTCGAAGGCCGGGTCGCGCCCCTCGATGCGGCCCACGAAGTAGAAGGTCGCCACCCCGGCCATCTCCTTGTAGGCCGGGTTGTTGAGAAGCTGGGTCATGGTGATGACGCAGCGCACGTCGCCGGACATGACAGCGTCCTGAGCCTGCGCCGATCCTGCCGCCAGGAGGGCGCCGCCGAGCGCCAGCATCGCAATTCGGTTCATCACGGTTCCTCATCGGGCGATCGCGCCCAAAGCGACCTAGCGCCTAAGCGGCCAGCTTCGCCAGTTGCGTCAGCACCATCTCGGCGGCGGCCAGGCGCTGTTCGGGGGTCGCCCACTCCCCCTTCACCACCACCTTCTGGTCGGGGCGGATGCGCCAGGCGATCTGGTTGTTCTGCACGAACTGGACGAGGCCCAGGCCGTTCTTGAAGTCGTCGCCGCGGAAACTGACCACCGCGCCCTTGGGACCCACGTCGATCTTGGCCACATTGGCTTCGCGGCACAGGCCCTTGATGGCCACCACCTTGAGCAGTTGGCCGGCTTCCGGCGGCAGCGGGCCGAAGCGGTCGATCAGTTCGGCGGCCAAAGCCTCGCGGTCCTGCGCCTTCTCGGCATCCGACAGCCGGCGATAGAGCGACAGGCGCACGTTGAGGTCGGGGACGTATTCCTCGGGGATCAGCACCGACGCGCCGGTGTTGATCTGCGGTGACCAGCCCCGGTCGGCGGTCTCGGCGCCCGTGCGTTCCTTCAGCTCGTTGACCGCGTCCTCCAGCATCTGCTGGTAGAGTTCGACGCCGATCTCGCGGATATGGCCGGACTGCTCCTCGCCCAGCAGGTTGCCCCCACCGCGGATGTCGAGGTCGTAGCTGGCGAGCTGGAAGCCGGCGCCCAGGCTGTCCAGGGACTGCAGCACCTTCAGGCGCTTCTCGGCCGACAGGGTGATCTGCTTTTCCGCCGGGGTGGTCAGGTAGGCGTAGGCCCGCGACTTGGCCCGGCCGACCCGCCCGCGCAGTTGGTAGAGCTGCGCCAGGCCGAACATGTCGGCGCGGTGGATGATCAGGGTGTTGGCCGTGGGGATGTCCAGGCCACTCTCGACAATCGTTGTGGAAAGCAGCACGTCGTACTGGCCCTCGTAGAAGGCGCTCATCACGTCCTCGAGCTGGGTCGGCGACATCTGGCCGTGCCCCACCGCGAAGCGCACCTCCGGCACCTGTTCGCGCAGGTAGCGCTCGATGGCCGGCAGATCGCTGACCCGGGGAGCCACGTAGTAGGCTTGGCCGCCGCGGTACTTCTCGCGCAGCAGGGCTTCGCGGACCACCACCGGGTCCCAGGGCGTGATGTAGGTCCGCACCGCCAGCCGGTCGACCGGCGGGGTGGCGATGATCGACATCTCCCGGATGCCGCTGAGCGACATCTGGAGCGTGCGGGGAATGGGGGTCGCCGTCAGGGTCAGCATGTGCACGTCGGCGCGAAGCTCCTTGAGCTTCTCCTTGTGCTTGACCCCGAAGTGCTGCTCCTCATCGACGATCACCAAGCCAAGGTTACGGAAGCCCACTTGCTTGGAGAGCACCGCGTGGGTGCCGACGATGATCTCCACCTCGCCGTTCTTGAGCTGCTCGCGGGTCTCGGCGGCCTCCTTGGGCGCCACCAGCCGCGACAGCCGGCGCACCTTCACCGGCCAGCCCTCGAAGCGATCGGTGAAGGTCTTGTAGTGCTGGCGGGCGAGCAGCGTGGTGGGGGCGACGATGGCCACCTGCTGGCCGCTCATGGCCACCACGAAGGCGGCGCGCAGCGCCACCTCGGTCTTGCCGAAGCCCACGTCGCCGCAGATCAGCCGATCCATGGGCTTTCCGGCCGCCAGGTCGTCCAGCACATCGCCGATGGCGGAGAGCTGATCGTCGGTCTCCTCGTAAGGGAAGCGGGCGCAGAATTCGTCGAACACCCCGTGCGGGGGGTCCATGGGGTCGGTGGACCTGGTGGCGCGCTCAGCGGCGATGCGGATCAGGCCCTCGGCCATGACCCGCAGCCGGTCCTTGGCGCGCGCCTTGCGGCCCTGCCAGGCCGCGCCGCCCAGCCGATCGAGCTGCACGCCCTCTGAATCCGATCCATAGCGCGTCAGGAGGTCGATGTTCTCCACCGGCAGGTAGAGCTTGGCCTCACCGCCGTACTGCAGCTCCAGGGTGTCGTGCGGAGCGCCCTGGATGTCGAGGGTCTTCAGCCCCTCATAGCGCCCGATCCCGTGGTCGATGTGAACCACCAGGTCGCCTGGGGTGAGTGACGAGGCCTCGGCCAGGAAGTTGGACGCGCGGCGGCGACGCCTCGGCCTGGCCAGCCGGTCCCCCAGGATGTCGGTCTCGGAGATCACCGCAAGGGTGTCGGTCTCGAAACCGGCGTCCAGGGGCAGCACCACCCGCTGCGGGATCTTTGGGTCGGACGCCCTGGCTGCGTCCCAGTAAGGGGCGAAGGAAATGTTCTTCAGCCCGTGGTCGGCCAGCATGGAGCCCAGCCGGTCTGAGGACCCCTCAGTCCACGAGGCGAACAGCACGCGCTTGCCCTGCCCGGCCAACGTGCGGGCGTGGTCGGCGGTGGCCTCGAACAGGTTGACGCTGTCGCGCTGGCGCTCGGGCGCGAAGCCGCGACCAGCCCGCGCGCCCATGTCGATGACGGTCTCCCCCTCGGCCTCGTTGAACGCCGAGAACCGCCGGGTGGCGCGCTTGCCCAGCTCCGCCTGCCACTCGTCGGCGGTCAGGTAGAGCCGGTCAGGCGCCAGCGGATGGTAGTGCGCCCGTCGCTCGGTCTGGGCGCGGCTTTCATAGGCGTCGTTCACCAGGGCCAGCCGTTCGTCGCGGGCCTCCCGGCTCAGGTGGTCCAGGGCGACCAGGGCCCGTGGCGGCAGATAGTCGAACAGGGTCGCCATCTGCGGATAGAACAGCGGCGCCCAGTGCTCCATGCCCGCCCGGCGGCCGCCCGCGGAGACGGTTTCGTAGAGCGGATCGTCCCCCGGCGCCCCGAAGGTCTCCAGGTAGCCGGTGCGGAAGCGCTTGATGGTCTCGGCGTCGACCAGCACCTCGCTCACCGGCAGGAGGCTGACGTCCTTGAGCTGTTTGGTGGAGCGCTGGGTCTCCGGATCGAAGGCGCGGATAGATTCCAGGGTGTCGCCGAACATGTCCAGGCGGACCGGCTCCGCGGCGCTGGGCGGGAAAACGTCGATCACCCCGCCGCGGATGGCGAACTCGCCGCGCTCCGAGACCGTCGAGGCCCGCTGGTAGCCGTTGACCGAAAAATAGGCCTCCAGGTCGGCGATCTCGACCGTATTGCCCGCCCGGGCCGAATAACTGGCCCGCTGGATCACCGCGATCGGTGGCACGCGCTGCACCGAAGCGGGCACGGTGGTGACCAGCAACAGCGGCGTCTTGGGATCGATCCCCTGCGCCAACCGCCAAAGGGTGGTCATCCGGCGCGCGGCGACCCCCGCCGAGGGGCCGATGCGGTCGTAGGGCAGGCAGTCCCAGGCCGGAAAGGTCGCCACTTCCACCTGCGGGGCGAAGAACCGGAACGCCTCGGCGAAGGCCGACATCCGCGAACCGTCGCGGGCCACGAACACCGACAGGCCGCCGCGGGCCTTGATCACGTCGGCCATCACCAGGGCGTCGAAGCCCTCCGGCGCGCCGACCAGGTCCAGGCGGCCGGGATCCTCCGCCACCCGGCGGAGCTGGGCGGGCGTGCTGGGCCGCGAGCCGTCAGCCGCCATGGTCGTCGTCTTTGGGAAGATTATAGCGAAATTCTTTGATCTTGCTCATGATCTCGCCGTCGAACTCGGCGGGCGTCGGCTCCCGCCCGAGGATCCAGCCATAGAGATCCTGGTCGGGCTGATCGAGCAGCCGCTCGAACCAATCGAGCTCTTCCGGGCTGAAGCTGGCGACGTGCTTGTCCGCAAACGGCCCCAGGATGAGGTCCGCTTCCCTGAAGCCCCGGCGCCAGGCGCGGAACTTCAGCTTCTTGAGCCGGGCTTCGTCAGTGATCATCAAGTGGCCGCGGATATAGGGCGCCTCTGCGCGCGCCGCCAGTCGGCTATGCTGCAATCATGCGGCCGGAGATTCTGTTCCCACTCTATGCGCCGATCAGCTCCCTGAAGGGGGTCGGTCCGCGCGTGGCGCCCCTGCTGGAAAAGCTCGCCGGGCCGATCGTGCGCGACGTGCTGTTCCTGAAGCCGCACAGCCTTGTCCGCCGCACGCCGGCCACCGTCTCCACGGCCATCGACGGCGAGGTGATGACCTTCGAGGTGGCGGTGGAGAGCTTCCAGCGCCCCCGGGGGCCCAGCCAGCCCTGGCGGATGCGAGTGTTCGACCAGACCGGGTTCCTGACCCTGGTGTTCTTCGGCAGCTTCGGCGCCAGCCTGGAGCACCGCCATCCGGTGAACGCCCTTCGGCTGGTCTCCGGCAAGGTCGAGCTGTTCAACGACCGGGAGTGGCAGATCGTCCACCCGGACTATCTGGTGGCCCCGGAAAAGGCCGCGGATATCCCGCAGATCGAGGCGATCTATCCGGCCACCGCCGGGCTGCCCGCCCGCACCGTGCGCAAGTTCGCCCTGGAGGCTCTGGAGAGGGCGCCTGAGCTCCCTGAGTGGCAGGATTCGGCGTGGGTCGCCCGGGAGCGCTTCCCGCCCTGGCGCGAGGCCCTGGCGCGGCTGCACGCGCCGGAAACCGACGCCGACCTCTCGCCGCTGAGCCCGGCGTGGCGCAGGCTGGCCTACGACGAGCTGCTGGCCCACCAGCTGGCCATGGCGCAGCGCAAGACCGAACGCCGGGGTGAGCCCGCCCGAAAGATCCCGGCCAGCCAGATCGCCGGGCGCCTGCAGGCGGACCTACCCTATAGTTTCACCGGCGCACAGACCCGGTCCCTGGCCGAAATCCGCGACGACCTGGCCGCCGGCGAGCGGATGAGCCGGCTGATTCAGGGGGACGTGGGTTCCGGCAAGACGGTGGTGGCCATGTGCGCCATGGCCGACGTGGCCGAGGCCGAGGGCCAGAGCGCCCTGATGGCGCCCACGGAAATCCTCGCCCGGCAGCACTACGAGACCATCTCAACGCCCCTCACCGCCCATGGCGTCGGGGTGATCCTGCTCACCGGCCGCGACAAGGGCGCCGCCAGGGCCGAGAAGCTGCGGGCGCTCGCCTCCGGCGCGGTGAAGGTGGCGGTGGGCACCCACGCGCTCTTCCAGGACGACGTGGCCTTCCATCGGCTCGAGCTGGCGGTGGTGGACGAGCAGCACCGATTCGGGGTCGCGGAACGCCAGCGGCTGCAAGCCAAGGGCCAGGCGGTCCACCTGCTGGCCATGTCCGCCACGCCGATCCCCCGCACCCTTGAGCTCACCGTCTACGGCGATCTGGATGTCAGCCGCATCGACGAGAAGCCGCCGGGCCGCACGCCGGTGGCCACCCGCGCCGCGCCCATGGGCCGGATCGGCGAGGTGGTGGCCCGCCTGCGCGAGGCGGTGGCCGGGGGCGCCCAGGCCTTCTGGATCTGCCCGCTGGTCTCCGACAGCGAACTCATCGACCTGAAGGCCGCCGAGACCCGCGCCGTGGAGCTGAAGGCCGCCATCGGCCCCAGCGTCGGCCTGGTGCACGGCAAGCTGGCGCCGGCCGCCAAGGATGCGGTGATGGCTCAGTTCGCCGACGGCAGCCTGTCGGTGCTGGTGGCCACCACCGTGGTCGAGGTGGGCGTCAACGTGCCCAACGCCACCATCATGGTCATCGAACAGGCTGAGCGCTTCGGCCTGGCCCAGCTGCACCAGCTGCGCGGCCGGGTGGGTCGGGGACGCCAGGAAAGCGCCTGCGTGCTGCTCTACGACCCGCCGCTTTCGGAGACCGCCCAGCGCCGGCTGGACATCCTGCGGCGTACCGACGACGGCTTCCTGATCGCCGAGACCGACCTGGAGCTGCGCGGCGGCGGCGATGCGCTGGGCCTGCGCCAGTCAGGGTTCCCGGACTACATCTTCGCCGACGTGGGCGGCGCC
>NZ_JBKJTG010000161.1:0-12649 GCF_046590535.1 Phenylobacterium sp.
AAAAGTCGAGCCGGAATAAGCCATGAATGACGCGAACTGCATTTTCTGCCGCATTGTCAGAGGGGAACTGCCCTCGAAAAAGATTTACGAAGATAACACCATGCTGGCGTTTCACGACATTCACCCGGTTGCTCCGGTTCATTTCATGGTCGTCCCGAAGGCGCACATTCCGACGCTCGCCGACGTGACGCCCGAACATGCCGGGATTTTCGGCAGCATCATGACCCGGTTGCCGCAACTCGCCGCGGAGCAGGGGCTTACCGATGGCTGGCGGACAGTCATCAATACAGGTCGCGTCGGCAGGCAGGACGTGTACCATGTCCACATCCACGTCATCGGCGGTCCGGATCCGCTGGGTCCGATGATCCAGCGTTGAGGCCGTAGCGCCCGACGCATTCGAAGCAGAGGAGAATTCCATGGGCTCATTCAGTGTTTGGCACTGGTTGATTGTGCTGGTGATCGTATTGGTCATCTTCGGCACCAAGAAACTGAAGAACGTCGGCAGCGATCTCGGCTCGGCCGTGAAGGGCTTCAAGGACGGCATGAAGTCGTCCACCGAAGAGACCGCGGCCGCCTCGCCTCCGCCGCAGGTCAGCGGCCAGACCATCGACGCCGAAGTCAAGAAGGAAACGTCATCGCGGGTATGAGCGGCGGGTGTGGCGCCGCCGGGAGCGCTGCCGCGCGGCGCAGGCATGTGTTGCCGCTGTAGCGTATTAGCGCGTCGGATGCCCCGCCGGACCTTCGCCGGCTTTCCAATCCCAGTCCTTCATTCGACATCCCATGCTCGACATCGGCATCTCCGAGATCGCGGTCATCCTGGTGGTAGCGCTCGTGGTCATCGGCCCCGAGCGCCTGCCTCGCGTGGCGCGCACCATCGGCACCCTGATGGGTCGTGCGCAGCGCTATGTCAGCGACGTGAAGGCGGAGGTCAACCGCGAGATGGAACTCGAAGAGCTGCGCAAACTGCAGACGCAGATGCAGGATGCGGCGCGCGGTTTCAAGGAACAGGTCTCCACGGCCGGCGCCGAGATGCAGTCGGCGGTCAGTGACGTGGAAAAGCAGCTGAACGAAGGGATTGTCACCCCACCGGTGGCGCCGCCACCACCGGAGCCGTACATTCCGACGCCGCTGGAAGAGCCGCCGCCGCTGGAGCCTGCGGCGAAGCTCCCGGCACCCGATTTTCCCGCACAAGTCGGCGCCCCGGCGCCGGACCACTCGGCGCCCGGCGCCCCGGCGCCGCACCGCTCGGCGCACCCGGACGCCTCGGCGCCAGACAAGCCGGCGCAGACGTCGCTTTTTCCTGAACATACCGTGCGCTAGGCAAGGGCGGACCTCATGACCGAACCCGAAGCCGCCCAGGAAACCTTCATCTCGCACCTGATGGAATTACGCACGCGGCTCGTGCGCTCCATCGTCGCCATCCTGGGGGTGTTCCTGATCGTCGCCTACTGGACCAAGCCGATCTACAGTTTCCTGGCGCAACCGCTGCTGGCCGTGCTCCCGGCGGGCTCTTCGATGATCGCCACCGATGTGACGACGACGTTCTTCGTTCCGGTCAAGGTATCGATGCTGGTGGCGTTCATGATCGCGCTCCCGTACGTCCTCTACCAAATCTGGGCATTTGTCGCGCCCGGCCTGTACCAGCACGAAAAGCGACTGGTGATTCCGTTGCTGGTGAGCAGCACGCTGCTTTTCTTCGTCGGCATGGCCTTCGCGTACTTCCTCGTATTTCCGATGGCCTTCAAGTTCTTCGCCGATTTCACCCCGGTCGGGGTGACGATGGCCACCGACATCGACAAGTACTTCAACTTCGTCCTGACTATGTTCATCGTGTTCGGGATCGCGTTCGAGGTGCCGGTCGTCGAAGTGGTGCTGGTCAAGGTCGGGGCCGTCACCGTGCCGCAGTTGCGCGAGATCCGCCGCTACGTCATCGTTGCCATCTTCGTCGTCGCCGCCATCGTGACGCCGCCCGACGTGTTCTCGCAACTGGCGCTGGCGATCCCGCTCTGCATCCTGTACGAGCTCGGCATCATCCTCGCGAAGTTCCTCGGCAAGCCGCTCAACAAGGACGAGAAGCAGGCGATGACCGACGCGGAACTGGAAAAGGAACTGGATACCGCCGAAGCCGAGGGACGGCAGGCCAAGTAGCCGGACCGGTGCCGGCACAATGACGCCTCGCAGCAAGTAGCCCGGTTCGTGGCCGCGCGGTGACCCCCGCAGCAGTGGTCGCGCCGGTATCTTGATTGGATGACCCCCCCGGCGCTATTCCTCGGGTTGCCGCGACGCTGCCCGCGGACGCTTGCCCACTTCGACTTCCACCTCCACTTCCGTCCCGCCGCGCGCCACGCGCATCGGCGCCCGCGTCCCGGGTTGCAGCACGCTGATCTGGTTGCGCAGCGTCGTCGCGTCGCTGGTGGACTTGCCGTTGATGCCGAGGACGATATCGCCCCGGCGCAATCCCGCCCGTTCGGCCGGTCCGCCCGCGACCACCTGCCCGATCAGCGCTCCCTTGTCGGTTTTGGCATCGAGGATCCGCCCCATCTCCGGCGTGAGCTCGCTGAATCCCACCCCGATGTAGCCGCGGGTGACCTGGCCGGTGGCGATGATCTGCTCCATCACCGGCTTGGCGAGGCTGACGGGAATCGCAAAGCCGATGCCCATGGTGCCGCCGGTGCGCGAGTAGATCGCCGTGTTGATGCCGATCAGGTTGCCGCTGGTGGCGATCAATCCCGGCAACTCCGGCGGCGCGCTGATCGACATGGACGGCGACCTGATTGGGGTGAACAGCTTCATCCTGTCGCGCTCGGGCACCTCGTCCGGCGTCGGGTTCGCGGTGCCCGCGGCCACGGTGCGCCGGGTGCTGGAGACCGCCGTTGGCGGTGGCCGCGCGGTGGTGCGCCCCTGGTTGGGGGCCCGCACCCAGAGCGTCACGGCGGAGATCGCCCGCAGCCTGGGCCTAGCCCTGCCGCAGGGCGCCCTGATCGCCGATGTCTGGTCCGGCGGGCCCGCCGAGCGCGCCGGCTTGCGCCAGGGCGACGTGGTCACCTCCGTGGATGGCCGCCCGGTGGCCGAGGCCGCCAGCCTGACCTACGCCATCGGCACCCACCGGCCCGGCGAGAGCGTGCGCCTGGGCGTGCGGCGTGGCGGAGCCAGTGAGCAGACCCTGACGCTCCGCGCCGAGGCGCCGCCTGCCACGCCCGCCCGCGACCAGCAGGTGATCGCCGGCCGCAACCCCTTCGACGGGGCCACGGTGGTGAACCTTTCGCCGGCTGTGGCTGACGAACTGGGCGTCGATCTGTTCTCAGGTCCCGGTGTGCTGGTGACCAACATCGGCCGCGGCTACGCCATGAACGCCGGCCTCAAGCCCGGCGACATCGTCCGGGCGGTCAACGGTCGCCGCATCGGCAGCGTCCGCGACCTGGTGGGCGTGGTCGGCGCGCAACTCCCCGCCTGGCAGGTGACCATCGAGCGCGGCGGTCGCGAGATCACCGGCACGTTCCGGACCTGAGGTCGATCATCGCGGTTGCGTGTCCCCTGCGGGGCTATAGCCTGCGCTGAGTTGGCCGTTCAGAGCCGGCGCCCGGGAGGACGAGCGATGACCAAACCAGGCCTGGTGCTTGCACTGGCGCTATGTGCGCTGACAGCGGCGCCCGCAGCGGCCCAGACGATCGCGGCCGAGGCCGCCCCGCCGCCCGCCAACTGGAAGACGCCGCGGACGGCCTTCGGCCAGCCGGACCTGCAGGGGGTCTGGACCAACGCCACGATCACCCGGCTGGAGCGCGACGAGCGGCTGGGCGACCGGCTGGCGCTGACCGAGGCCGAGACCGCGCGGCTGGAGAACGCGACCGCGACCCGCAACGACCAGCTCGCCCGGCCCACCGCGGCCGACACCAAGGTCGACGACCTGCCGGCCTGCGGCAGCGGCGCCACGGGGCCCGCCTGCGGCTACAACACCTTCTGGATCGATCCCGGCACCAAGGTGATGCGGGTGAAGGGCCAGCCCCGGTCGTCCATCCTGGTGCAGCCGGCGGACGGGCGCCTGCCGATGACCCGGGAGGCCCTGACACGGCTGCGGGGCCGCCAGGGCAATGCGCAGCTCGGCAACTTCGACGGCCCCGAGCGCCGGCCCCTGGGCGAGCGGTGCATGGTGGCGTTCGGGTCTAGTTCAGGGCCGCCGATGCTGCCGGTGCTCTACAACAACCACTACCAGATCATGCAGACCGCCGATGAGGTGCTAATCCTGGTGGAGATGGTGCACGACGTGCGCATCGTGCGCCTGGGCGGCAAGCCGCAGCCGGCCGGTGTGAAGCAGTGGATGGGGGATTCCGTCGGCCGCTGGGAGGCCGACACCCTGGTGGTGGAAACCACCAACCTGCGCCCCGAACAGGCCTTCCGCGGGGCCACCGAGGACCTCAAGGTGGTGGAACGGTTCACCCGCGTCTCACCCACCGAGATCAACTATGCCTTCGAACTGAACGACCCCGCGACCTTCTCCGTGCCGGTGAAGGGCGAACAGGGCTGGCGCGCGGCCAAGGGCCCGATCCACGAATACGCCTGCCACGAGGGCAACTATGCGCTGCATGGCATCCTGGCTGGCGCCCGCCGAGAGGAGAAGGAAGGCCGCGAGATGGAGGGCAATCGTGGCGCGGTGCGCGAGGAAGGCGAGGGCGACGAGCGCTAGGGGCCGCGGCTACGCCGCCACGTTGATGCGGGAGGTTATGGCGCACATCCGCCTCCGGCGCGAGACCGCGTTCCTGAACGCCTACGCGGACAACAGGGCCGCGATCAGGCTCTAGGAAACCCCGGGCTTCGTTCTGCGCTGCGAGCTGATCATGACCAGCCTGACGCGCGCCTGAGGGAATGCTAAGCCGCTGACATGGCCGACCTCTTTGAAGCCGCGGGTCTGACGCCCCAGGCCCCTTCGCCGCTTGCCGACCGCCTGCGCCCGCAGCGGCTGGACGAGGTGGTGGGCCAGGACCACCTGCTGGGCCCCGAGGGCCCGGTGCGGCGGATGGCCGAGGCCCGCCGGCTGGCCTCGATGATCCTGTGGGGCCCACCCGGCACCGGCAAGACCACCATCGCGCGGCTGCTGGCCAAGGAGGCGGGCTACGAGTTCCAGCAGCTTTCCGCCGTGTTTTCCGGGGTGGCCGACCTGAAGAAGGCCTTCGAGGGCGCGCGGGTGCGCCGGCTGGCCGGGCAGTCGACCCTGCTGTTCGTCGACGAGATCCACCGCTTCAACCGCGCCCAGCAGGACGGCTTCCTGCCCTTCGTGGAGGAGGGTGTGGTCACCCTGGTGGGCGCCACCACCGAGAACCCGTCCTTCGAGCTCAACGGGGCGCTCCTGTCGCGCTGCCAGGTGTTCGTGCTCAAGCGGCTGGACGATGATGCGCTGCAGACCCTGCTGGCCAAGGCCGAGGCCTTCGAGGGCCGCGACCTGCCGCTGGAGCCGGAGGCCCGCGACGCGCTGACGGCCCTGGCGGACGGCGACGGGCGGTACCTGCTGACGCTGGCCGAAACCCTGTTCAACATTGGCTCGGCCAAGCCGCTCTCCACCAAGGACCTGGGTCAGGTGCTGCAGAAGCGCTCACCGGCCTACGACAAGGACCGCGAGGAGCACTACAACCTCATCTCCGCCCTGCATAAGTCGATCCGCGGTTCGGACCCCGACGCGGCGCTCTACTGGCTGGCGCGAATGCTGTCTGGCGGCGAGGATCCGCTGTTCATCGCACGCCGGCTGATCCGCGCGGCGGCGGAGGACATCGGCGAGGCCGACCCCCTGGCCCTGATCCTGGCGAACGCGGCCAAGGACACCTACGACTTCCTCGGGAGCCCCGAGGGCGAGATCGCCCTGGCGCAACTGACCATCCATCTGGCCGCCGCGCCCAAGTCCAACGCCGTCTACAAGGCTTACAGCGCGGCCATGAAGGCGGCCAAGGAGACCGGCTCGCTGATGCCGCCGGCCCATATCCGCAACGCTCCCACCAAGCTCATGCGCGAGCTGGGCTACGGGAAGGGTTATACCTACGATCCCGACACCTCCGATGGGTTCTCCGGCCAGAACTACTTCCCCGACGAGATGGAGCCCCGGCGGTTCTACCAGCCGCGCGGCGAGGGCGCCGAGGCCCGGATCAAGGACCGGCTCGACCGCTGGGCGGCCATGCGCAAGGGCCGGGGCGAGCCTTGAAGCCCTCGACCGCAAAGCGGACGGCCACGCCCGCGGTGATCCTGTCTGCCGAGGAGATTGCCTTCGTGAAGCGCCTAGTGCTCTACGAGGACTCCGACATCCTGGCGCTGAACAAGCCGTCCGGCCTCTCCAGTCAGGGGGGCCGCGGCCAGGTGCATACCCTGGACGAGCTGCTGTGGGCCTTCGCCAGGCCGGGCAAGTCGCGGCCGCGGTTGATCCACCGGCTGGACCGCGACACCTCCGGCGTGATCCTCACGGCGAAGACTAAGCCCGCCGCAGGTTTCCTGGGCAAGGCGTTGATGGCGCGAAAGTTTTCCAAGACATATCGGGCGATTGTCACCCCCGGCGCGCCAAATCCCAGGGGCGGGGTGATCGACACGCCGCTGCGCCGCGACGAGCAGGGGCGCGAGGCCTATATGCGCACCTGCGCCCCCGACCATCCTGACGCCGAAACCGCCCGCAGCCGCTATCGGACGCTAGCAGAGGCCTCGGGGTGCGCGCTCCTGGAGCTGGACCCGGAGACGGGGCGGATGCACCAGCTTCGGGTGCATCTGGCCTCCATCGGGCGGCCGATCGCCGGCGACCCGCGCTATGGCGGCGCGCTGGTGGTGGCCGGCCATGCGGCGCCCAGGCTGATGCTGCACGCCCAGGCGCTGAGCTTCCCGCATCCGGGGGGCGGGACCAAGCGGCTGGAGGCGGCGGCGCCGGCCGATATGGCGGCCCTTGTGGCGGCCCTGGGCCTTCTGTAGGAACAGCGCCGCCATTTCGCCCGTTTCATGCGCGAAGCCTTGGAACCACAAGAGCTTTTCGCCGGAACCACGACCATGAAGCGCCTGATCCTGCCCGTCCTCGCCGCCCTGTCGCTGGCCGCCTGCGCCACCGCACCCACCCTCTACCAGCCGGCCGCAAGCGCCCGCGCCGTGGGCTTCTCCGAGTACCGGATCGAGCAGGGCCGCTATCGGATCACCTTCCAGGGCGGGCCGGGCGCGCCGGCCGCGCAGGTCACTGACTATGCCCTGTTGCGCGCCGCCGACCTGGCGCTGGCCGACGGCTACGACTGGTTCCGGGTGGCCGACCGCTTCGCGCAGGGCCAGGCTGATCGCGGCCCGCAAATGAGCGTCGGGGTCGGCAGCGGCGGTGGTGGGTACGGCTACGGCGGCAGCTACGGCTATGGGCGGCGCAGCGGGGTCAGCGTCGGCCTCAGCACCAGCTTCGCTCTGGGCGGCGGCCCGTCGATGACCACCACGCTGGAGGTGATCATGGGCAAGGGACCTCGGCCCGCCGACAGCGACGTTTATGACGCCCGCGATGTGCGCCAGTCCATCGGCGCCCGCGTCTAGCGCCAAGGCCCTTGGCGACGCATAAGGGCGCCATGCAAGCGCTTCTGCTGGTCGGCGCGGGCGGGGCCTTAGGCGCCGTGGCCCGCTATCTGCTCGCTCTCCAGGCGAACCGGTGGCTGGGCGCGGCCTGGCCCTGGGGGACGCTGATCGCCAATGTGGCCGGCAGCTTCGCCATGGGCGCCCTGGCGGCCTGGCTCACCGCGCGGGGCGGCGACGAGCGCTGGCGGCTGCTGCTGGCGGTGGGCTTGCTCGGAGGTTTTACCACCTTTTCCGCCTATTCGATTGAGATCGTTCAGATGATCGAGCGCCGCGCCCATGGCCCGGCGCTCGCCTACAGCCTGGGCTCTGTGGTGCTGTCGGTGGCCGCCCTCGTCGCCGGCCTCGTCCTGGTCCGCAGGGTGCTGACGTGAGAGAGGTGCGCACCCTCTTCGTTGACGCGAGCGAGGAGGGCGTGCGCCTGGACCGCTGGTTCAAACGCCGCTGGCCGCACCTCAACCACATCCAGATCCAGAAGCTGACGCGGTCGGGACAGATCCGCGTGGATGGCTCCCGGGCCAAACCCGACACCCGGCTGACCGCCGGCGCCCAGGTGCGGGTCCCACCGCTGCCCGATGCGCCGCCAGCGGGCGAGAAGGCCCGGCTCGACCCACGCGACACCGCCTTTGCCAAGTCCCTGGTGCTCTATGAGGACGAAGAGGTGTTGGCGCTGAACAAGCCGGCGGGCCTGGCGGTGCAAGGCGGCACCAAGACTGTGCGCCATGTGGACCGGCTGCTCAGCGCCTGGGGCGAAGGGCTGACCCGTCCCCGGCTAGTGCACCGGCTGGACCGCGACACGTCGGGCGTGCTGGTGCTGGGCAAGACGCCCGGTGCGGCGGCCAAGCTGTCCGGCGCCTTCGCCCGCCGCCGGGCGCAGAAGACCTACTGGGCGCTGGTCTCGGGCTTCCCCAAGCCCGGGGAGGGTGTGCTGGACCTGCCCCTGGCCAAGCGTGGCATGGGCGACCGCGAACTGGTGGTCCCGGCCGACCCCAAGGACCCCGACGCCGAGGCCGCCGAGACCGAGTTCGTGACCATCTCGCGGGCCGGATCGCGGGTCGCCTGGATGGCGCTGCGCCCGCGCACCGGCCGAACACACCAGCTACGCGCCCACATGCTGGCCATGGGCCATCCGATCCTGGGGGACCCCAAGTACGGGAATGAAGCCTCCGCCGGGCTGTCCGAGGGCCTGAAGCTGCAGCTGCACGCGCGCCGGCTGGTGCTGCCGCACCCGTCCCGAGGAACGCTGACGCTGGAGGCGCCGCTGAGCGCCGAGATGAAGGCCGGCTTCGCCCGCTTCGGCTTCGACGAGCACGAGGCCGACCCCGAGCCGTTCGGCCCGGGGCGTCGGCGCTAGACGAGGCGGCGCACAGGCCACACCGCGGCGCTGCTCGGGAACACCAGGGTGTCGAAGCCGGCGCGATCCGCCGCATCTCGACGGGACGGCCGTCAGGCCGAAGCGGATCACCACCTTGGCGGCCTGCAGGTCACGCTCCGTCGCCGCCACGCCGATCCTCCTTGCGCACCCGCGCCTTCGTCCCCATTCCACGCGGGCGGACCCTGTTCCGTCGCCGTCCGCGGAGATCAGAGTTGCGCAAGGGATTCCATGAACCGACCGAGAAGCCGCGGCGGTTCTACAAGGCGGTCACGGTGGCGCAGGCCGACGGCGGCTACGCGGTCCTGCTCGACGGGCGAACGCTGAGCGGGCCCAAGGGCACGAAGCTCGTGCTGCCGACCCGCGCCCTGGCCGATCAGGTAGCCGAGGAGTGGGCCGCACAGGGGGAGACCATCGAGTTCGGCGGCATGCACGCAACACGCCTGGCCAACACCGCGCTGGAGGCCGTTGGACCCGCACGTGCGGCCATCGCCGACCAGATCGCCGACTACGCCGGCTCGGACCTGCTCTGCTACCTGGCCACGGAACCGCAGGGACTGATCCAGCGGCAGACCGAGCGCTGGGGGCCGGTGCTGGACCGGGCGGAGGCGGCCGAGGGCTTGCGGCTCAGCAGGGTGGCGGGGGTGGTCCACCAAGCCCAGCCGGCCGACACCCTGATCCGGGTGCGCGACACCGCACTCGCCCTCGACGACTACGGGATGGCGGGGCTGGCGTTCGGGGCGTCGCTCTTTGGTTCGGCCATCCTGGCCATCGCCGTGCTGCGGGGCTGGCTGGGCGGGGTTGAGGCGTTCGAGCTCTCTCGCCTAGACGAGGCCTGGACGGAAGAAAAGTGGGGCGTCGACGCTGAGGCGGCCCAACGCACCGAGCGGCTGCGCGGCGAGGCGGCCATGTTGCAGCGCTGGTTCGCAGGCCTGCCCCCGGCGACCTGAGGCGCCGCTTTGGCCTGCGGGTTGCTCCCTTGCTCCTGTCCAGCCGGCGATTGTGCCGGAACGGAACGGAGCCCTTCACGTGGTCGCCAGGATCGACGCCTTCGCCGCTCTGACCAGCTACCGCCCCACTGTGGCGGCGAAGGTCGCGCCGGCTGTGGCCCAGGCGGCCCAGGCCTGCGGCCAGGCGCCTGCGGCGCGCGCCGACCGCGTGGAAGCCCGCCCGGTGATCGCGCCGGCCTCGATGGCTGCCCTGATCCATGTGCAGGAGCATTTCGCTGAAACCAGCAAGGCGGCCGACAAGGTCTCCGAGGTGCTGGTGGCCCTGATCGAGCGCTTTGGCCATAGGAAGCCCGAGCCGCCGGTGACGCCCCCGGTGATCACCCCGGCGCCTGTGCCGACCCCCGTTCCGGTCCCGGTGGTGGTGGACTCGCCCGCGCCGGCCCGGATGCTACAGATGGTGCGCGAACAGCTCCATGCTCGCCCGGCCAGCCGCATCCCCGACCTGCCGTTCTCCAGGCGCGAGGCCGCCGGCGCGGCCTATCGCAGTCCCCGCGCCACGGGCGCGCCCATGGCGATGATCCGTGCGGTCGCCCAGGGTCAGGCGGCCCTGATGCTGATCCAGGCCGGCCAGATGAACCTCTACCAGCGCAACGCGCAGCCCTTCAGCGGCGCCGGCGGCTTTAGCCTGTTCCGCAACATCTGAGCTCACCTCGCGTGAGCTTGCCTCGCCGCCCCTCGCCCTCTACGCCTTGGTCCGCGTAGGGAGGGACTGGCGTGAAGCACATCCTGAAAGAGCTTGAACAACGACGCGAGGACGCCCGCCAAGGCGGCGGCGAGAAGCGCATCGCCAGCCAGCACGCCAAGGGCAAGCTGACCGCGCGCGAGCGCATCGACCTGTTGCTTGATGAAGGTTCTTTCGAGGAGTTCGACATGTTTGTCGAGCACCGCGCCACCGACTTCGGCATGGCCGACCAGAAGATTCCCGGCGATGGCGTGGTCACCGGCTGGGGCCGCATCAACGGCCGGGTCGTATTCGTTTTCTCCAAGGATTTCACGGTGTTCGGCGGGTCGCTTTCCGGCGCTCACGCCCAGAAGATTCTCAAGGTGCAGCGCCAGGCGATGAAGGTCGGCGCCCCGATCATCGGCCTGTTCGACGCCGGCGGCGCGCGCATCCAGGAGGGGGTCGAGAGCCTGGCGGGTTATGCCGACATCTTCCTGGAGAACACTCTGGCGTCTGGGGTCATCCCGCAAATCAGCGTGATCATGGGCCCTTGCGCCGGGGGCGACGTCTATTCCCCGGCGATCACCGACTTCATCTTCATGGTGAAGGACACGTCGTACATGTACGTCACCGGCCCCGACGTGGTGAAGACCGTTACCCACGAGGAAGTCAGCCACGAGGAACTGGGCGGCTACCGGGTCCACGCGCTGAAGTCCGGCGTCGCGGACGGCGCTTTCGAGAACGACCTGGAGGCGCTGACCCAGGTCCGCCGGCTGATCGACTTCCTGCCGCTGTCGAACCGCGAGAAGCCGCCGGTGCGCGAAGCCTATGACGAGCCGGACCGAGACGAGGCCTCGCTCGACACCCTGGTGCCGTCCAATCCGAACCAGCCCTACGACATGAAGGAGCTGATTCTCAAGATCGTAGATGAGGCGGATTTCTTCGAGATCTCACCGGACTACGCCAAGAACATCGTAGTTGGTTTCGCCCGTATGGACGGCCAGCCGGTGGGTATCGTCGCCAACCAGCCCCAGGTGCTGGCCGGTGTCTTGGACATCGACGCCAGCCGCAAGGCTGCGCGGTTCGTGCGGTTCTGCGACGCCTTCGAGATCGCGTTGATCACCCTGGTGGACGTGCCGGGCTTCATGCCGGGCACCAAGCAGGAGCAGGGCGGCCTGATCCGCCATGGCGCCAAACTCTTGTTCGCCTTCGCCGAGGCCACCGTGCCGAAGATCACCCTGATCACCCGCAAGGCCTATGGCGGCCTCGGCATAGGCGAACAGCAGCTTGGCGCCGTGACGGATCAGGCCGCCCTGCTCCTGCTTGGTGCCCGGCATGAAGCCCGGCACGTCCACCAGGGTCACCAGCGGGATCTCGAAGGCGTCGCAGAACCGCACGAAGCGGGCGCCCTTGCGGCTGGAGTCGATGTCCAGCACCCCGGCCAGCACCTGGGGCTGGTTGGCGACGATGCCGATGGTGCGGCCGTCCATGCGGGCGAAGCCGCAGATGATGTTCTTGGCGAAGTCGGGGGCGATCTCGAAGAAATCAGCCTCGTCCACGACCTTCAGGATCAGCTCCTTCATGTCGTAGGGCTTGTTGGGATTGGACGGCACCAGGGTGTCGAGGCTCGGCTCGTCGCGCTCGACATTGTCGAAGCTCTCGCGGACCGGCGGCTTCTCGCGGTTGGAGAGCGGCAGGAAGTCCACCAGGCGGCGCACCTGGGTCAGGGCCTCCAGGTCGTTTTCAAAGGCGCCGTCGGCGACGCCGGACTTCATCGCGTGCACGCGGTAGCCGCCCAGTTCCTCGTGGGTGACCTCTTCATGGGTCACCGTGCGGACCACGTCGGGGCCGGTGACGTACATGTAGCTGGTGTCCTTCACCATGAAGATGAAGTCGGTGATGGCCGGCGAATAGACGTCGCCCCCGGCGCAGGGCCCCATGATCCCGCAGATCAGCGTGATCATGGGCCCCTGCGCCGGGGGTGACGTCTATTCCCCGGCCATCACCGACTTCATCTTCATGGTGAAGGACACCAGCTACATGTAC
>NZ_JBKJTG010000031.1:0-11733 GCF_046590535.1 Phenylobacterium sp.
CCGCTAGCGGGGGTCAGTTGGGGGGTCACTTGAATATTGCTAGATAGAAACGTAATAAAACACAATAACTTATGTTACCTTTGCGGTTCCCTCATCCGGCACCACGGGCCCGCCTCCCTCACACCGCCCGTCGCGTGGCTTGCGCCGCTGTTCGCATCCGGGCGTGCGCGCGCACGCCCTTACAGCGAAGGTGGCGCCATGGCCGGACGTGAGATCGCTTCCTGGCTGGCCGGCGGCCTCCTCGCCGGCGCCGCCCTCCCTGGGTGGGCGCAGACGCCGCCGTCCCCGCCGCCCGCCTGCGCCACCGCCGAACACCGCCAGCTCGACTTCTGGATCGGCGCGTGGACGGTGGCGCCGACGCCCTGACCGCGGTTCCGGTCGGCCCTGGATTGCGGTAGGGCCACGCCATGACGCAGTTCTTCATCGACGCTGACGCCTGTCCGGTGAAGGACGAGACCTACAAGGTGGCCGCCCGCTACGGCCTGATGACCACGGTGGTCTCCAACAGCTTCATCCAGATCCCGCCGTCTCGACTGATCGCGCGGATGATCGTCGACGCTGGGCCCGACGTGGCCGACGACTGGATCGCCGAGCGGGCGCAGCCTGGCGACATCGTGGTGACCAACGACATCCCGCTGGCCGACCGGGTGCTGAAGGCGGGCGCCGCGGCCATCGCGCCCAACGGGCGGGCTTTTACCGCCGACAGCATCGGCCGGGCTTTGGCTCAGCGCTCGATCATGGAGCACATCCGCTCAACAGGTGAGATCACTGGTGGGCCGAAGCCCTTCGCCCCTGCCGACCGCTCGCGATTCCTGCAGGCCCTGGACGAGGCGGTGCACCGCGAGCGGCGCAAGGCCCGCTAGGAGGCTTGCATCCGGTAAGCTTCGCGCTAGCTTGCCGCCGCTCAGGAGACCTGCATGCGCCACTCGGCACTTACGCTCGCCGCCGCCGCCCTGGCGGCCACGCTCGCCGCCTGCGGCGAGCCCGAGACGGCAGCGCCGTCCGACGGCCCGCCGGAGGCCCCCGCTCCGGCCGCGGCACTCACCGCGGAAGACGAGGCCGCCCTGCTGGCGTCCCTGCCCGCGCCCTACAACACCGCCGACCTGGCCAACGGCGAGGCCAAGTTCGCGCTGTGCCGGTCCTGCCACACGATCACCGCGGGCGGGGTCAACATGACCGGGCCCAACCTGCATGGCGTGTTCGGGCGCAAGGCCGCGGCTCTTGAGAACTACAAGTATTCCGAGCCGCTGCAGAAGGCGGGCTGGCTGTGGGACGCCGAGCACCTGGACCAGTGGCTGGCCAACCCCAAGACCTACCTGCCAGGCACCAAGATGGCCTTTGCGGGCCTCAAGGACGCCAAGGACCGCGTGGACCTGATCGCGTTCCTGAAGGTTGAGACCGGCTACAAGCCCTAGAGCGCTCGCCGCCAGCGAGCGCGCCTGACTTTAAGACAACCTTGACGCGAGATATGGTCGGGCGCATCGTGACCCGGTCGAAGGCTCGCATCTGTCTGCTCGACATCCTCCCCGCCGGTGGCCCTCGCCGCCATAGAGGAGTGCGCCCGCGGCGCCCCCCTGCTCGCGCAGCGCATCCCCATCTTGGCCTTCCCTCCGGGGAAGGCCTTTTTTGTCGGGCTATTCGGCGGCGTTGGCGACACGTCCCTTTTCGGCGTCCTCAAACGCCTCGATCCGGCGCGCGGCAGCCAGCGGCGACTTCGTATATTTGGCCAGCAGATTGTAGAACACCGGCACGATGAACAGCGTGACCATGGTGGCGAAGATCGCCCCGAAGAAGATGGTCACGCCGATGGTCTTGCGCGCTTCCCCACCGGCCCCGCCCCAGACGATCAGCGGGATCGCGCCCGCTGCCGCGGAGATCGAGGTCATGATGATCGGCCGCAGGCGCAGGGAGGCTGACTCGATTACCGCCTCGCGGATCGACAGACCCTCGTCACGAAGCTGGTTGGCGAACTCGACGATCAGGATGCCGTTCTTGGCGGCGATCCCCACCAGGATGATCAGGCCGATCTGGCTATAGGTGTTGATCGAGGAGCCGGCAATCAGCAACCCAAACAGGCCCCCCAGCGCCGCCACCGGCACGGTGAGCATGATCACTGCCGGGTGGATCCAGCTCTCGAACTGCGCAGCCAGCACCAGGAACACCAGCAGCAGCGCCATGGCGAAGGCCAGGCCCACCGCGCCGGATGCCTCCAGGTATTCACGCGCCGCACCGCCCCACTTCACGGTGACGCCGCCGGGCTGCTTGGCGATCTCGGCCTGGAAGAAGTCCACGGCCTGGGCGACCG
Source organism: Phenylobacterium sp. (assembly GCF_046590535.1). Classification (GTDB taxonomy): domain Bacteria; phylum Pseudomonadota; class Alphaproteobacteria; order Caulobacterales; family Caulobacteraceae; genus Phenylobacterium. The sequence continues at coordinate 2,306 of NZ_JBKJTG010000031.1, forward strand.
TGTAGCCGGGGTTGAGCTGGGCCTGCAGGGACACCGCACGCAGGCGATCGACCCGCGGCCGGTCCGGCGTGTCGCCGCGAACATAGGTGGTGACCACCGACGACAGCGGCACGGTGGCGCCGGATGTGGTGCGCACATAAAGCCTGGAGAGGTCCGCTTCCGTCTGGCGGTTGGCCCGGTCGGTCTGCAGCAGGACATCATACTCCTGGCCGCCCTTGATGTAGGTGGTGACCCGCCGCGTCCCGAAATTGGTCTCCAGAGCCCGCCCGACAGCCTGGGCGGAGACGCCCAGCGAGGCGGCCTTCTCACGGTCGATGTCGACGATCACCCGCGGGCTGGTGGGCTCGTAGTCCAGCCTGGGTCGCGCCAGGCCTGGATTGCTCTGGGCCGCGGTCAGCAGGGGCCTGAGCCACCGCTCGATCTCGGCGTAGTCGTTGCCCGCCGCGATCAGGGAGATGCTGTTGCCGCCGCCCCCTCCGCCGCCCGGACCGCCGCGCTGCAGCCCACCCTCGGGGCTGGCGGTGGCGCGCACCGAGGTGATCGCGCCGAATTCGCGGTTCAGCTCGGCGGCAAGTTGCTGCGAGGTCATCTTGCGCCTGCCGTCGTCGGGCATGGCCGCGTTGCCGAAGCCGGTGTTGAACTGGCTGCCACCGAAGCGCGGCAGGCCGATGAGGTAACGCTCCAGAACCCCTTCGCGCTGGTACCTCTGCAGGATCGCTTCTACCTGCTTGGCTGCTGCTGCGGTGTAGTCGTATCCGGCGCCTTCGGGGCCCTGAATGTTCAGGCCGACGCGCCCGCGATCCTCCTCTGGCGTCAGTTCGCGCGGTAGCACCGTGAACACCCCAAAGGCGGCCAGGGCTAGCATACCCACCAGGACGCTGGCGGCGATCGACACCGGCCGCTTGCCAAGCATCGACTCCAACGAGGCGTGGTAGGAACTCTTCAACTTGTGCATGGCCCCGTCGACGCCGCGGGCGATCCGCCCTTCGCTCTTGGACGGCCGGAGCAGCTTCGAAGCCAGCATCGGCGACAGCGACAGCGCCAGCAGCGCCGAGAAGGCCACCGCGGCCGCGACTGTCACGGCCAGCTCCACAAACAGGCGGCCGATGAAGCCCGGCAGGAACATCAGCGGCGCGAAGACCGAGATCAGCACGATGGTGGTGGCCACCACGGCGAAGAACACCTGCCGCGCGCCGCGCTGGGCCGCCACGATGGGCGGCTCGCCTTCGTCGATTCGGCGCTGGATGTTTTCCACCACCACGATGGCGTCGTCGACCACGAGGCCGATGGCCAGAACCAGGGCCAGCAGGGTCAGCAGGTTGATCGAGAAGCCAAGCGGGGCCAGCACGATGAAAGTCGATAGGATGCAGATCGGGGCCACGAGCGAGGGGATCAGCGCCGCGCGCCAGGTGCCCAGGAACAGGAAATTCACCAACGCCACCAGCACCAGCGAGATGCCCATGGTGATCCACACCTCTTCGATGGCGTGGCGGGTGAAGGTCGTGAAGTCGACCGCCACCTCGAGCTTGGTGCCCGCGGGCAGGCCGGGGTTGATCTCGGCGATCGCCTTGCGGACGCCGTCGGAGATTTCCAGATCGTTGGCCTGCGATTGTCGGGTGACGGCGAGGCCCACCTGGTCCACCCCGTTGGAACGGAACATGCGCCGGTGCTCGTCGGCGCCTTCCTCGATGCGCGCCACGTCGCCCAGTCGGGTGATGTAGGCCGCACTACTGGCGGAACTGGTGATGGCGTCGAACACCCCCGGCGCCGCGCCGGGGACAGCCGCCGAGCCGCCCAAGGCGGCCGAGGCCTGGGTCTGGCTGGCGGCCCGCGCCGGCACGATGGGCAGCCGGGCGAACTCAGCGGGGGTGGAATAGCCGCGCGCAACGCGAATGGTGAAGTCCTTGGCCGGAGCCTCCAGCGAGCCGGCGGGCAGTTCGAGGTTCTGGCTGTTCAGCGCGGTCTCGACATCCTCGACGGTGACCCCGCGGGCCGCCATGGCGTCGGGATCTAGCCAGACGCGCATGGCGTAAAACTGCGCCCCGCCGACGCCCACCGTGGCCACCCCGGGGATCGTCGACATGCGCTCCACCAGGTAGCGCTGGGCGTAGTCGGAGAGCTGCAGGCGGTTCAGCTTGGTGGAGGTGAAGCTGATGAACATGATCGGCGAGGCGTCGGCGTTGGCCTTGGCGATCTGCGGCGCGTCGGCCTGTTGTGGCAGGGCCGCGGAGACCCGGCTGACCGCGTCGCGAACATCGTTCGCCGCGGCGTCCAGGTCGCGGTCGAGGGTGAAGGAGATGCTGATCCGGGACTGCCCGTCGCGCGACGAGGAATTGACCCGGTCGATGCCCTGGATGCCTGACACCTGTCGCTCGATCACCTGGGTGATCCGCTCCTCGATGACCTCCGCCGAAGCGCCGCGATAGACGGTCGAAACCGACACCACCGGCGGATCGACGCTGGGCAGTTCGCGCACGGTGAGCGCGGCGAACGCCGCCAGCCCCACCACGCACAGGATGATCGCCGCCACCGCGGCGAACACCGGGCGACGGACGGAGATGTCTGACAGCATCATGCGGGCGGCCGCGGCCCAGAGGGCCGTTCTCCAGCGGGGGCGGCCTTGCCTGGCGGACGGCCCGCGCCGCCTGGGCCGCGGGCGCCGGCGATGCGCACCGGCTGGCCAGGCTGCACTTTGTTGAGGCCGTCGGCGACGATCCGGTCGCCGGCCTGCACGCCGTCAAGGATCTCCACGAAGCCCTGTTGGCGCACGCCGGCCACCACCGGGCGCTGCTCAGCCATGGTACGCTCGCCCATCTGACGGATGAGATAGACGAAGGCGTTGTCGCCCTGCACGGAGACTGCCGATTCGGGCGCGCTCAGGCTCTCGCGGACCCCTCGGGAGACGCCGACCCGGACCAGCATGCCGGGCTTCAGCCGGCGCCCCGGATTGGGGAATTCGGCTCGGGCGGTGATGGCGCGGGTACGCTCATCGACGCGGGTGTCGAGGGTGGCGATGCGGCCGCTGACGGTCTCACCAGGGAAGGCGTCCACGGCGGCGGTTATCGCCTGGCCCTGGCGCAACTGGCCGAGGAAGCGCTCGGGCACCTGGAAATCGACCCGGATGGCGGAAACGTCGTCCAGGGTGACGATCGGCGCGCCGGGATTGACCAGGGCCCCGGGGGCCACGTCGGAGAGGCCCACGACGCCGGCGAAAGGCGCCCGGATCAGCCGGTCGTTCTGGCGTGCGCGGGCGGCTGAGACGTCGGCCTGTGCCGACAGATAGGCCGCCTGGAACTGGTCGATGGCGGCCTTGGACGCGAAGCCGCGTTCGCCGAGCTGGCGATAACGGTCATAGGCCCGCTGCGCCTGCACGGCGCGCGCCTGGGCCTGGGCCAGGCCCGCGTCCTGTTCGGTGTCCTTCAGCTCCACGAGCACGGCACCGCGGCTCACGGACTGGCCATCGGAGAAGCGCACCCGCTCCACAAGCTGGGTGGTGGCCGCCGTCAGGGTCACCGACTGGCGACCCTTGGCGACGCCGAGGGCTTCCAGCTCGTCGGCGAAGGTGCGCGTCTGGACCACCGCCACAGAGACCTCGCCGGGACCGCCACGGCCGCCCCTGCCGCCGCCCGGTCCGCGCCCGCCACCGGGTCCCGCGGCTTGGCCGCCCGGCGCGCCGCCAGGGCCGGCGTTGGCCTTCATCGACGCGAACTTGAGGCCGCCGGCGACCAGCATGAGCAACAGGACGGCGATCGCGGCGACCAGGAAGAAGTGGCGTCTCAAAACCAAGGTGCTCCGTCGCCCGATCCGTGCAGGCTTATAAGGGGATCAACGAACCCCGCTGCTAGGGGCGTGGCTTATACTCCGTCCAGTGACCTTGGTATGACGACGCATTGCGGCGCTGCAACAGCAGGGCTCAAACGCAAAGGGCGCCCCAAAGGAGGCGCCCCCTGCTCTCAAACGCTTGATGTCCTCAGGCGTCGTAGCCGGGCATCTCGCGGTCAAGCTTGCGTAGGCAGGCGGGCCAGGCCAGGCCGCCGCCGATGCCACGGGACACCTGGTTCCTCACCTCGATCTGGGCGGCTTCCGGCGCAATCAAGAGGCTTTCGCGGCCCGACGACAGGGCCATGACCTGCATCGCGCAGGCCCGCTCCAGGTAGTACATCCCGATCCAGCAGTTGGCCGCGGTGTCACCCACCGCCAAGGTGCCGTGATTGCGCAGCAGCATCAAATTCTTGACGCCGATATCGGCGACCAGACGCTCGCGTTCCTCGTGGTTCAAGGCGATGCCTTCGTAGTCGTGATAGGCCAGCGACGGCAGGGCGATGAGCGCATGCTGCGACAGCGGCATCAGGCCCTCTCGATGAGCCGCCACGGCCACGCCCTGGTCGGTGTGCAGGTGCATGACGAACTTGGCGTCGTCGCGGGCCTGGTGGATCGCCGAGTGGATCGTGAATCCCGCCGGATTGATGAAGTAGGCGGTCTCCTGGAGGATGTTTCCGTCCAGGTCGATCTTAACCAGCGAGGAGGCGGTGATCTCCTCGAACAGCAGGCCGTAGGGATTGATCAGGAAGTGATGCTCCGGCCCCGGGATGCGGGCGGAGATGTGGGTGTAGATCAGGTCGTCCCACCCGTGCATCGCCACTAGGCGATAGAGTGCGGCCAGCTCCACGCGGACCTGCCATTCCTCGGTGCTCACCTTGCCCTGCAGCGAAACCGCGCCGGCAACCGATCCGTCCGCCATTGGGGCGTCTCCCGTTCTGAATTATCGCCGTTAAGGGTCGCGCCGCACGGGCGGGGCGTCAAGCGCGCCGACGACACGGAGGATTTCCCGTGCCGCTGCGTCCTGGCTGGCGGGGTCCCCGGGAGCGACCGCCACCGTCGCGATGGCCGCCGCCGCGCGCTTCTTGCGGGCCTGGTCGTAGGCCGGGTCGTAGTGCAGGGCCATCAGGGCCTCGGCCAACTCGGCGAACGCGCCGGCGTCGGCGAGCTGGCGCCAGTTCTCCAACCGCGGTCGGCTGGGATGGACCGGCAGCCGGGTGAAGGCGTCATCCAGCGCCGCCCGGTCGGCGACGATCTCGCGATAGGCCACGACCAGATAGCCGGCGCGGCCAGCGCGGTCGGCCACCAACTCGATGCGCGGCGCATCGGCGAACCGGGTCCATAGAGCTGGCGGCACCATGCGGTCGCCGATCTTGCTGGATTCCGCCTCCACCACCACCGGCAGGCCTGGATCGAGCCCGTCGATGGCGCAGAGCAGCCGGCTCTCGAAAAGCTTCTGGCTGGGCTGCTCGCGACCGAGGCCGCCGAACAGCGAGCCGCGGTGCTCTGCCAGGCCCTCCAGGTCCAGCACCTGCAGGCCCTGCGCCGCCAAACGGCCGAGGATCTCGGTCTTGGCTGATCCGGTCTGGCCGTCCAGCAACACGAACCGGTGCGGCAGGACCGCGTCGTAGAGCCGGGCGCTGACGTAGCGGCGGTAAGTCATGTAGCCGCCGGTGAGCAAGGTGGTGCGCCAGCCCACCTGCGCCAGGACCGTGGCCATGGCGTTGGAGCGCATCCCGCCGCGCCAGCAGTAGATCAGCGGGAAGAACCCGCCAGGCTGCTCGGCCAGGGCCGTCTCCAGATGGGCGGCGATGTTGCGCGCCACCAACGCCGCGCCCACCCGGCGCGCCTTGAAGCGCGACTCCTGGACGTAGATCGTGCCGACCTGAGCCCGCTCGGCGTCGGTGAGCACGGGGAGGTTCACCGCCCCCGGCACATGGTCCTGGGCGAACTCGGAGGGACTGCGCACGTCGATGACGGCGCCGTAGCCGGCCAGGGCGGCGGGACTGACATCCGTCGTCGCCTGCAAGGTCACGGGGTCGGCCGGGCGGATCGGGGGCGGCGGGATCATCTGGCCGCTGCTATAGCGCCAAAGCCCTGACCGACGAAGCCGGAGAGCCCGCCCCATGACCGACCCCATTCGACTGACCTCCCTCGCCCACGGGGGCGGCTGTGGGTGCAAGCTGGCCCCGGCGGTACTGCGCGAGATCCTGGCCGCCATGCCCGCCGCGGCGGCCTTTCCGAACCTGATGGTGGGAACCGAGACCTCCGACGACGCAGCGGTCTGGCGGCTGAACGACAGCCAAGCCCTGGTGGCCACCACGGACTTCTTCATGCCGGTGGTCGACGACCCCTTCGACTTCGGGCGCATCGCCGCCACCAACGCACTTTCCGATGTGTACGCCATGGGCGCGACCCCAATCCTGGCGCTGGCCATTGTCGGTATGCCGGTGGCGCAGCTCTCAGCAGACGTGATCGGGCGAATCCTGGCCGGCGGGGCGACAGTCTGCGCGGCGGCGGGGGTTCCCGTGGCCGGGGGCCACTCCATCGATAGCGTCGAGCCGATCTACGGCTTGGTGGCCCTGGGCCTGGTGCATCCCGACAAGGTGCTGACCAACCGCGGCGGCCGGGCCGGCGACGTGCTGATCCTCACCAAAGCCCTGGGCGTGGGCGTGCTGAGCGCGGCGTTCAAGCAGGAGCGCCTGGACGCGGCGGGTTATGCCGCCCTGATCGCGTCGACCACTCAACTGAACGTCCTGGGCGCTGACCTGCCGGGCGTTGCGGGCGTCCATGCGGTCACCGACGTCACCGGCTTTGGCCTCCTGGGACATGCGCTGGAGATGGCCCGCGGAGCCGGCCTCACCGTCGAGATCGAGGCCATGGCGCCTGCCCTGCTGGATGGGGTCGAGGCCCTGGCCCGCGACGGCGTGCGCACCGGGGCGTCGGGTCGCAACTGGGCGAGCTATGGCGGGGCGGTGCGCGAACCCGCTGGCCTTCCCGACTGGCGCCGCGACCTGCTCACGGACCCGCAGACCAGCGGCGGCCTGCTGATCGCCGTGGGGGCCGACCAGGCGCAGGCCGTGCTGGATCTGGCGGTGGCCCGCAGTTTCGATTTCAGCAGAGTGGTGGGCCGCCTGGTGGAAGGGCCCGCAGAAATCCGTCTAGTCTAGCTCCGAACCCGCTCCACCGCGTCCAGCCAGCGGGCGTAGGCGCCCTCGCGGCGGTGGACGTCCATGGCGGGGGTGAAGGACTCCGTCTTCGGACGCGAGGCCGCGGCCGCCTCGACGTCCCGATAAACGCCCGCGCCGATCCCGGCGAACAGCGCCGCCCCTAAGGCCGTGGTCTCCTGATAGGTGGCCCGGCCCACGCCGATGCCGGTGAGGTCGGCGAGCCGCTGGGAGAACCAGGCGCTGCGCGACATGCCCCCGTCGATGCGCAGCTCCACCTGGCCGTGGAAAGCGTCGGGCGCATCGGCCCGCATGGCCTCGATCAGGTCTCGGGTCTGCAGGGCGCAGGCGTCGAAGGCGGCCTGGGCGATCTCGGCGCGTCCCGCGTCGCGCGTCAGACCGAAGATCGCGCCCCGGGCATTGGCGTCCCACCAGGGCGCCCCCAGCCCGGTGAAGGCGGGCACCAACACCACGCCCAGGTCGTCGCGGGCCCCGGCGGCCAGCTTCTCCGCCGCCTGCGGGCCGCCGGCGATCCCCAGGCCCTCGCCAAGCCACTGGATCGCCGCGCCGGCGATGAAGATCGCCCCCTCCAGCGCATAGCTTGTTTTCCCACCAACGCGGGCGGCGATGGTTGTCAGCAGGCGCGAGCGCGAGGGCGACGGGGTCTCGCCGGTGTTCACGAGCATGAAGCAGCCGGTGCCGTAGGTGGCTTTCATCTCTCCGGGTCGGATGCAGCCCTGGCCCATCAACGCCGCCTGCTGGTCCCCGGCCACGCCGCGGATCGGCACGGCGCGGCCGAGCAGGCCGGGCTCCGTCTCCCCGAAGTCCGCGGCGCAGTCGCGCACGTCGGGCATCAGGGCCAGCGGCGCCGCCAGCATCTGCCCCATCTCCGCCGACCAGGCGCCGGCGCGGATGTCGAACAGCAGGGTGCGCGAGGCGTTGGTGGCGTCGGTGGCGTGGACCCGCCCGCCGGTCAGCTTCCAGATCACCCAGGCGTCCATCGTCCCGGCCATCAGTTCGCCGGCCGCCGCCTTCGTCCGCGCCCCGTCCACATGATCGAGCAGCCAGGCCAGCTTGGTCCCCGAGAAGTAGGGATCAAGCAGGAGGCCGGTCAGTTCCGTCACCCGCCGCTCGCGCCCCTGCCCCCGCAAGCGAGCGCACAGCGGCTCGGTCCTCCGGTCCTGCCAGACGATGGCGTTGTGAATCGGCCGGCCCGTGGCCTTCTCCCAGACCACCAGCGTCTCGCGCTGGTTGGTCACCCCGATCGCCGCCACGTCGGTGAGCGCCCGGCCGGCCTTTTCCACGGCCTCCTTCAGCACCTCGATCGACGCTTCGAAGATCTGATCCGCGTCGTGTTCAACCCACCCGTCCTGCGGATAGATCTGCCGAAGCGCCCGCCCGGCTTCGGCCAGGGCCACGCCCTCAGCCGTGAACAGGATCGCCCGCGTGCTGGTGGTGCCCTGGTCCAGGGCCAGAATCAGGGGGTCGGCCATGGTGTCGCGTTCCTTCCCGTCGCTCTACGCCTTAAGCATGTCTTCATGGCGCATGGCCACAGTGCGCCTTGCCGTGCTCACTTTAGAATGGAGGGATCCGGCCTTGAGTCTCGCGATGAACAGCGAAAGCCTGTTCGACCTCGCCAAGAGCCGCCAGCCGGCGGACCGGGAGCGCCTGCTGCTGGCGATCGCGGACTTGTGCGACGCGCCCCATGCCGGCGCCGCGATGAATGCGCCTCCGATCCAGGCCCTGCTCTCCTCAATCTTCATGAGCCTCGTGGTCGAGGCTGAACGCGACATCCGCCATCGCCTGTCCCAGAAACTGGCCTCCGCCGACTGGGCGCCCAGCGCGCTGGTCAATGTGCTGGCCCTCGACGACATCGAAATCGCCCGGCCGATCATTGCCATGAGCCCGGTGCTGAGCAACTTCGACCTTGTGCGCCTGCTGGTCGAGGCCACCATCGAGCACCAGATCGAGGTGGCGCGCCGCCCGAGCCTCAGCCAGGCCGTCATCGGCGCCATCCTCGAACAGGCCGAGCCGGCGGTGATGACGGCGCTCGCCGGCAACCACACCGCCGAACTGTCGCCGCACGATATGGAAGAGCTGGTCGAGGCCTCGCGCCAGATCGCCGCCATGCGCACGCCGCTGTCGCTGCATCCCAAGCTCACCGGCCAACTGGCCAAGCGTCTCTACCTCTGGGTCGGCCTGGCGCTTCGCCAGGGGCTGGCCGAGCGCTTCCGCCTGGACATCACCGTCCTGGACGAGGCCCTGGCCGCCTCGGTCGCCGAGACCCAGCACGCCGTCACGCCCGAAACTGCGCTGCGCACCAGCCGCGAGGGCGAACGCGAGGCGATGGAGCAGCGGCTGATCGACAAGCTGCACGCCGCCGGCCAGCTTCGGCCCGGCTATCTGGTCCGGGCGCTTCGCGAGGGCCGCCTCGGCCTGTTC
>NZ_JBKJTG010000049.1:0-4688 GCF_046590535.1 Phenylobacterium sp.
CCTGCCGCCGCTCTCCGTGCGGATGACCAAGGAGGCGGTCAGCGCCGTGGCCGCCGCCACCAGCCACGCCTCGATCTATATGGACCGCGACCAGTACCTGCTGGCCACCAAGAGCGCTGACTTCCGCGAGGGCGTCGCCGCCTTCCGCGAGAAGCGGCCGGGGAAGTTCACGGGGGAGTGAGCTTCAGGCGTTCCGGGCCATCAGGCCGCCGTCCACCGGGATGATGGCTCCGGTGATGTAGGAGGCCGCGGGCAGGCACAGGCTGAGCGTGATGTGCGCCACTTCTTCGGGGCGGCCGTAGCGGCCAAGCGCTGTGCGGCGCCTGGCGAAGGTGGCGCGGTCGTTCTCGGAGATCGCCTCGGTCATGCCGGTGAGGATCGGCCCCGGACAGACGCAGTTGACGGTGATCCCCTCGCGGCCCAGCTCGACGGCAAGGGCCCGGGTCAGGCCCACAACGCCGGCCTTGGCTGCGGCGTAGGGGCTGTCCTGCGCCGTGGCGCCCAGGGCCTCGGTGGAGGCGATGTTGACGATCCGCGGCGCCGGCGACAGCCGAAGATGGGGCAGGGCGGCGCGAACCAGGCGCTGGTGCGAGGTGAGCAGGATGGCCAGCGAGCGGGCCCAGACCTCGTCGTAGTGCTCGGAATCGAGGCCCGCGAAGCCGGAGATCCCGGCGTTGTTCACCAGGATGTCCAGCCGGCCGAACCGCTCGGCCACGGCGGCCACAACGGCGGCGATGGCGGCGGGGTCGGCGACGTCCAGCGTCCAGGCCTCGGCGCTGAGGCCCCGGTGGGTCAGGTCGTCGGCCACGTCGCGGACCGTCTCTGCGGCGATGTCGGTGAGCGCCACATGGGCGCCCTCGGCGGCGAACACCTCGGCGGTGGCCCGGCCCATGCCGCTGGCGGCGCCGGTGATCAGTACGGTGGAGCCGCGCACGCTTCGGGCGTCGATCATGACTGGCCGCGCCTCCGTCCCGCACGGGCCGCGATGCTGGCACGGCGGGCCGGCAGGTCAACGCCTGACGCAGGGTCACCCCTTGCCAGGGCGGCGGGCAGGGCCAAGCATGGGCCGCGAGGGAGGCCGCCATGCCGCAGTTCGTTCAGGTCGACGCTGGCGAGGTGAGCCTTCGCGTGGCCGTGGAGGGCCAGGGGCCGCTGGTGGTGCTGGTCCACGGTTTCCCGGAGAGCTGGTTCTCGTGGCGCCACCAGATGGGGCCGATCGCCGACGCCGGCTTCACGGCCGCTGCGATCGACGTGCGCGGCTATGGTGGCTCGGACAAGCCGCACGCGATCGAGGCCTATTGCATGGAGGCGCTGACGGCGGACGTGGCCGGCGTGGCGCGCGCGTTGCAGCCGCAAGCCCCGGCCATCCTGGTCGGCCACGACTGGGGCGCGCCCATTGTCTGGAACACGGCGCTCAGCCGTCCCGAGGCGATCTGCGCGGTGGCCGCCCTGTCGGTGCCCTATCTGGGTGTGCCGAGGCGCTCGTTCCGCGCCTGGTTCGACGAGGTGTTCACAGCGAAGAACCGCTTCTTCTACCAGGCCTGGTTCCAGCGTGTGGGGCCGCCGGAGGCCGAGGCCGAGGCCGACGTGCGCGGCTTCCTGCGCAAGTTCTACTACGGCATCTGCGGCGACGCCCCGGCGGGAAGCTGGCCGCAGAAGGCCGCCGATGCGACCTTGCTGGAGGGCCTGGCGGACCCAGACCCGTTCCCGGGGTGGATGACCGAGAACGAGCTCGACTACTACGTCTCCGAGTTCAGGCAATCCGGCTTCCGCGGGCCGATCAACCGCTACCGCAACCACGATGCGGACTTCGACTGGATGCAGGCCTTCAAGGACCGCAGGATCGAGCAGCCGGCGCTGTTCATCACCGGCACGAAGGACCCGGCGTTCAACTTCGCAGGCCATGCCGACCCCATCGAGGTGATGCGTGGCGTCGTCCCCAACCTGCGCGGCGCCCACGTCCTGGAGGGCTGCGGGCACTGGACGCAGCAGGAGCGGGTCCGCGAGGTCAACGACCTGCTCATCCCCTGGCTGAAGGGGCTCTAGCGTGCTGGATTTGAAGTTCGCACGACTTCGGATTGAGCTCGGAGCGAACTTCAAATCCTTAAAGCACACTAGAAACATTGACTTGCTAGCGTCCTTATCGATTCCGAAGTTCGTCGGAGCCCACCACAAGCGCATGCGAACTTCGGAATCGGGACACTAGATGATCCACCTCTACCACTGCGTCGACGCCCGCTCGTTTCGCCCGCTCTGGGCGCTGGAGGAGCTGGGCCTGACCTACGATCTCACCGTGATGCCGTTCCCGCCCCGGGTGCGCCAGCGCGAGTACCTGGCCGTCAATCCGCTGGGCACCATCCCCGCGCTGGTGGACGGGGCGACCTTCATGACCGAGTCCGCGGCCATCGTGCAGTACCTGGTCGCCCGCTACGGCCCGAGCCCGCTGGCCGTGGCGCCCGACGACCCGGCCTATGGCGCCTGGCTGAACTGGCTGCACTTCGGCGAGGCGACCCTGACCTTTCCGCAGACCCTGGTGCTGCGCTACCGCACCCTGGAGCCGGGCCGCGCGCCACAGGCGGCCGACGACTATGCCCGTTGGTTCCTGGCCAGGCTCCGCGCCGTGGACCGGGCCCTGCAGGACGACCCGCACCTGTGCGCGGGCCGGTTCACCGCCGCGGACATCTCGGTGGGCTATGCGCTGCTGCTGGCCGGCCAGCTCAAGCTGGACGCGGGCTTCACCCCGGCCGTCGCCGCCTACTGGAGCCGGTTGCAGGAACGGCCCGGCTTCCAGGCCGCCAAGGCGGCGCAGGCGGCCAGGGCGCCCGCCGCCGACGCCTCGCCTTTCTGAAGAAGGGCTGACGCTGGGGCGCCCTTGCTCCCGGCCGGCATCGGCTTAGGTTCTGACAGGACGACGATAACCGGGGCGGGAGAGGCGTGAGCCAGCGCTAGATGGCCGAGATCATCCTGCACCACTACGACACCTCGCCCTTCTCCGAGAAGGTGCGGGTCATGCTGGGCGTGAAGGGACTTGCCTGGCGCTCGGTGATCCAGCCGGTGATCATGCCCAAGCCCGAGCTGATCCCGCTCACCGGCGGCTATCGGCGCATCCCGGTGATGCAGATCGGCGCGGACGTCTATTGCGACACCCAGGTGATCCTGGCCGAGCTGGAGGCGCGCCACCCCACGCCGCCGGTGGTCCGCGGCGCCGACTGGGCGGTGAACCTGTGGGCCGACCGGCTGTGGTTCCAGGCCAGCGTCGCCGTGGTCTTCGGGGCCCTGGGCGACGCCGTGCCCAAGGCCTTCATCGAGGACCGCGAGAAACTCTCCGGCCGGGCCTTCGACGTGGCGGCGATGAAAGCTGCGGCGCCCGTGGCGCGGAGCCAGTGGCGGGCCTTCGCCGCCTGGGTGGAGCAGGGGCTAACCGGGGGCAAGTTCCTTGGCGGATCGACGGCGTCGCTGAGCGATGTCGCAGCCTATATGAACGTCTGGTGGCTGGGCGCCGCGGCGCCCGGGGTGGCTGAGGAGCTGCTGGCCGGCTTCGCGCAGACCCAGGACTGGCGCGCAAGAATGGCGGCCATCGGTCACGGTCGGCCCCGTGAGATGAGCGGCGCCGAGGCCCTGAATGTGGCCATGACATCCTCTCCGGGACCGGCTCCCCCCAGCGACCCCGCCGACAGCGGCGGCTTCAGCCCGGGCGACGCGGTCGCCGTGCGGGCCGACGACTACGGCCGCGATCCGGTGGCGGGCCGGCTGGTGGCGCTGACCGCTGATCGCCTGGTGCTGGCCCGTGAGTGCGGCGAGCTCGACCTTTTGCATGTGCATTTCCCGCGCGTCGGCTACGTCCTGGCGCGGAGCGGCTGAGGAGGCCCCATGACCGACCGTATCACCGTGGATATCCAGGGCGGCGTCGCCGACGTCCGCATGGTCCGCACCGACAAGATGAACGCCCTCGACGAGGCCATGTTCAGCGCCCTGATCGACACCGGCGAACGCCTCAAGACCGAGGCCGGGGTCCGCGCCGTGGTGCTGTCGGGGGAGGGCCGGGCCTTCTGCGCCGGCCTCGACATGGGCAGTTTCGCCGCCATGGCGTCCGGCGAGCGGCAGGCCATCGGTGGCAAGCCGGCTGACGCGCTCTCCAGGCCCAAGCGCACCGAGGGCGGTTCCAACCGCGCCCAGCACGCGGTGATGGTCTGGCGGGAAATCCCTGTGCCGGTGGTGGCCGCGGTGCACGGGGTGGCCTTCGGCGGCGGCTTCCAACTGGCGCTGGGCTGCGACCTGCGCTTCGTCACCGCCGATGCGCGCCTGGCGGTGCTGGAGATCAAGTGGGGCCTGGTGCCGGACATGGCCGGCGTCGTCCTGATGAAGGGCCTGATCCGCGACGACGTGGCCCGCGAACTCACCTGGTCGGGCCGCATCTTCTCTGGGGAGGAGGCCCTGGCCATGGGGCTGGCCACCCGGGTCTGCGCCGATCCCCTGGCCGAGGCCCTGGCCTTCGCCCGCGAGGTGGCCGCCCGCAACCCGCACGCCATCCGCGCCGGCAAACGCCTGCTGAACCTCGCCGCCGACGCCGACCAGCACGCGACCCTGCTGGAGGAGACCCGCGAGCAGGTGGCCCTGATCGGCTCGACCAACCAGATCGAAGCGGTGATGGCCAATATGGGCAAGCGCGACCCGGCCTTCGCCGACTA
>NZ_JBKJTG010000067.1:0-19807 GCF_046590535.1 Phenylobacterium sp.
GTACATGGCCGCCCCGTCTCCATTCAGCGACAACACCTTGCAATCTGGCGCCGCCACGGCCGCGCCGACCGCGAGCGGCAGCCCGATGCCGATAGCCCCGCCGGTGAGCGCCAGCACCTCGTGCGGCCGGGCGGTCATCGCCGGCAGGGCGACGCCGCCGCCGGAGGTGACGCTGTCGTCGCAGACGATGGTTCCCTCGGGCATGTGCCGGGCGATGGCGATCCCAGCCGCCTGCGGCGTGAGTTGGCCGGTGGCGGCGGCTTCGGGCAGCTTCAGCGGCTGCACCGGGCCCTGGGCCGGCGCGCCCAGGGCGTCGGCCAGGGCCGCCAGGCCGGCCACGGAATCCGCAGCCCGTTCGGACAGGGTGAGCGTCGCGCAGCCTTCCGGCACCAGAACGCTGGGCCGGTTGGGATAGGCGAAGAAGGCCACCGGCATGGCGGTCCCGGCGAACACCATCAGGTCGACGCCCTCCAGCTCGGTCAGGGCGACCTCCCCGAAGTAGGGCATCCGGCCGGGCGCAAAACTTCCGGCCCCCCGAGGCTGGCGGGCCACGAAGGTGTCGGCCAGCACCCGGATCCCCGCAGCGGCCAGCCTGGCGGCGTGCGGCAGGGCCTCGGCCCGACAGGCCTGCCCGCCCAGCAGGATCACCGGGGTCTTCGCTGCGCGGATGGCGCGGGCGACAGCCTCCACCGCGGCGCCGGACGGCGCGGGACGCACCGGCCTTTGGGCGATAACCGGCTCCCCGCTGGTCATCAGCCAGGCGGAGTCCGCCGGCAGGATCAGGCTGACCGGGCCACCCGGCAGGCCGAAGCTCGCCGCCACCGCCTCCGCCGCCAGGCCCGCGACGCTGTCGGGGGTGTCGGCCGAGCGCACCCATAGAGAATTGGGCTTCACCAGGGTGGCGATGTCGGAGTTCAGCGGCGCGTCGTACTGGCGGTGATAGGTGGCGTGGTCGCCGATGATGTTGACGATCGGGGTGTAGGCGCGGCGCGCGTTGTGCAGATTGGCGACCCCGTTGCCGTAGCCGGGGCCCAGGTGCAGCAGGGTGCAGGCGGGCTTGTCGGCGATCCGGCCATAGCCGTCGGCGGCGCCGGTCGCCACCCCCTCGAACAGGCAGAGCACCGGGCGCATCTGCGGCTGGGCGTCGAGGGCGGCCACGAAGTGCATCTCGCTGGTGCCGGGATTGGCGAAGCAGGCGGTCACATCATTTGCCACCAGGGTGGCGATCAGGGCGTCGGCGCCGTTCATGTCAGGACCATCACGTCTGGAGGTGGGGGATCGGCGAACAGGCGGGCAACGGCCCCCGCGCGGCGGGTCCGCGCAAGGGCCTGGGAGATGTAGCCCTTGTCGGTGATTTCTCCGGCGCCGGCGTCGGGGACATCGGGCAGCACCAGGGCGCGGGCGACCTTGCCGCCGGAGCCCTTGGCGCGGGCGTTGAAGGTCTCCAGGCCCGCGCGAACGGCCGCCTCGACCTCGGCGCGCGCGAGCCGCGGGTTGGGATAGAAGAGCAGACCCACAGTGGCCTCGCCCTCGCCGCAGACCACGGCGTCGGTGACCGCACCGCCAATGGCGCCCAACGCCCCGATGCGCAGTTCGCCAACGCCCACGAAGGTCCCGGACGCCAGCTTGAAGTTCTCCGACAGGCGCCCGTCGAACACCATCCCGGCCTCCGGGTCGTCGGGATCCACCAGCCGCGCGGCGTCGCCCAGCACATAGAAGCCCTGGTCGTCGAAGGCGTTGGCCGACAGCTCTGGCTGGCCCAGGTACCCCTGGGTGATCTGCGGGCCCTTCACGCGAAAGTCGAGCTTTCCGGCTTCCGGGACCAGCCGCACGGAAGTCCCAGGCAGGGGCAGGCCGATCAAGCCCATGCGGGCGTTGGTCCAGTGGACGTTGCAGGCGGTGGGTCCGGTCTCGGTGGCGCCATAGCCGCTGGCGAAGCTGATCCGCTCGCCCACCGTGCGCACGGCCACGGCCTGGATGCGGTCGGCCACCGCCTGCCCCAGGGCCGCGCCGCCGTACTGCAGCACTCGCACCCTGGCGAAGAACCGGCGCGCCAGGGCGTCGTCCGCCTCCAGCTCATCGACGAACAGCATCCAGCCCGCGGGCACCATGTTCTGGTAGGTGGGCGAAATCTCGGTGAGGTTGCGCACCGTCTCAGCGAACCGCGCCGCGGTGGGCTGACCGGCGTCGATGTACAGCGTGCCGCCCCGGTGCAGCACCAGGTGCAGGATCGAGTTGGCCCCCAGGCTGTGGCTCCAGGGCGCGGAGTGCACCATCACCGGCGGCTCGGGATCGTCGAAGCAGGCGGTGATCTGGGCCGAGTTCAGGGCGATGTTGCGGTGGCTGCAGATCACCGCCTTGGGGTGGCCGGTGGAGCCGGAGGTCAGCAGGTACTTGGCGTGGTCGTCGGGTTTGGCCGTCGCCGCGGCGGGCGGCGCGGTCATCAGACTTTCCAGCGAGATGTCGCCCGGGCGGGGGTTCGCGGCGGCGACTGCTGGCAGGCCCGCAAGACAGTCGGCGGCGAGCCCCTCGCCGAACAGGACGGCGTCTTCGGTATAGACGCAGGCAGGCTTCAAGGTCGCCACGGCGTGGGCCAGCCGGGCCGGGTTTGCGCCCTTCAGGCCGTACTGCGGTGACACCGGCGCCACCGGCATCCCCTGGCTCATGGCGGCGTAGGCGATCAGGGCATGATCGATGGCGTTGTGCGCCAGGATCAGCAGCGGGCGCGGCCCCACCACGTCTAAGGCCCGCAGGCCGCCGGCCAGCACGGCCACCCGCTGGGCGGCCTCGGCGAAGGTCACGGTGCGCCAGCCCTCGCCGGCGCGCTCAGCCAGCCAGACGCGGTCGGCGGCGACGGCGGCCCAGTGGTCCAGGGGGGCGGTCATGGTCTGGAAGTGGCTGGCGAACGGCGTGGGGTTGCTGAGCACCATCTCCCCGCCTGGACGCCGCTCGACCTCCAGCTTGCGTGGCGCATAGCGCGCATCACGAAACGGCGCGTTGGAGGGGCGGAGCTCGGCGTCCATGGCCAGCCTTATTCCAAGCGCCCGGGGGCTTGGGAAGCTAGTTCAGCCGCGCAAGCTGTCGTTCCAGGTAGAGGCGCTCGGCCGGCGCGAGAGCCGGTCTCAAGGTCTTCCTTCCATTCCAGACCCGGCTCGCGGAAGTGCACCTGGGTGTCCATGACCCTGGGCATGACGGTGAGGCCTTTGGCCTTGAACACCTCGCCGGCCGAGGCCTGGCCCAGATCGCCGATGGCGGCGATCTTGCCGCGGCGGCCGCCCAAGTCGGCAGGGCCGCGGCCGGAGTGGTTCACCACCTTGCCGCCGCGAACGATCAGGTCGTAGGTCTCAGCCAAGTGTCGCCTCGGTGGCGGTCAGAAGGTCTGCTGCGGCCTGGGTCACCCGCTCCGCGCTCAGGTCCATCATGTGACAGAGCGCCTGGGTGAAGCCAGGGTCAACCGCGCGGATCTGCTCGAAACTGCGCGGGCCCCGCACCACCCGGGAAACTTCGCCATAGGGCGCGTACAGCCGCTCGTCGGAGGGCCCGAACAGGCCCAGCGTCGGGGCGCCGGCGGCGGCGGCCAAGTGCATGGTCCCAGAATCGTTGCCGATGAAGAGGCGCGCGTGCTTGAGGCAGGCGTAGGAGGTGAGCAGGTCCGTCTTGCCCACCAGGTCGATGAACTGGCTGCGCATGACCACGTTACGCAGGTCCCGCACCAGGGTCTCATCCCCCGGCCCACCCAGCACCATCAGCCGGCCCCCCTTCATCGGGCCATCGGGGCCCAACAGGGTCATGGCCACCTGGGAGAAGCGTTCCACCGGCCAAGTCTTGCCCAGCCAGTTGGCGGCCGGCGCAATGGCCAGGATCGGGCCGAAGCCGGCGGTGAGCTTCGCCGCCCGGGCGTCGGTCTCGGGCGATGTGAACAGATAGGGGGCCGCCGGCTCGTCATCTATGCGCAGGGTGCGGGCGGCCTCGGCGACCTTGTGGGTGGGCTCAGCAGACTTCTTGAACACCGCGCGACGCCGGGTGCGGACGAACCGCGACAGGCCGGAGCCCCGCAGGTCCACCACCACGCCCCAGCGGGTCGCCCGCACCTGGCGCCAGAGGGCGAACCAGTGGCTGCCGTCGCGGGCCTTCTCGACCACGATGACCCGGTCGAGATTGGGAATCTCGGCGAACAGCGGGGCTGCGGCCGGCCCCGCCACCACCGTGAAGCGAGCGTTGGGGATTTCGTCGGCCAGGCGCCTGATCAGGCCCGAGGACAGCACCGCGTCGCCGATCCGGGTCGCGGTGATGAACAGGATCGGGAAGGACGCGGGCGACATTACCCCCTCTATAGGCCAAGCCAGCGCTGGCGCTCCACACCAGCGCACCCCAAATTGCCGGGATGACCCAGTCGCCGAACTTCGCAAGCCTGCCCGACCGGTCGCTGATCGCCGTGGGCGGCCCCGATTGGCGGAGCTTTCTGCAGGGCTTGCTCACCCAGGACGTGGAGACGCTGGCGCCCGGGGAGGCGCGGTTCGCCGCCCTGCTCACCCCCCAGGGCCGGCTACTCTACGACCTCTTCGTAGTGGGCCGCGAGGAGGGCGTCTGGCTGGACGTGGAGGCGGCCCACCGCCAGGCCCTGCTACAGCGGCTCACGATCTATCGCCTGCGGGCCAAGGTGGAGATCACGGCGGACGAAACGACGATCTCGGCGCTGTTCGGAGGGCCCCAGGCAGCACCCGGCTTCTTGGCCGATCCCCGCCTCGCCGCCCTGGGCTGGCGGGGCTATGGCGCAGTGGCGCCCCAGGGCGCGCTGACGGCCGACGCCCGCGCCTACGACGCCCACCGCCTGGCCCTGGGCATACCGGGGCCGGCCGACTGGGGATCAGACAAGACCTATCCCATTGAGGCCAACTTCGACCTGCTGAACGGCATCGACTTCAAGAAGGGCTGCTTCGTCGGCCAGGAAACCACCTCGCGCATGAAGCGCCGCGGCCACATCAAGACCCGCATGGCGCCCGTCGCCTTCGAAGGCCCCGCGCCCGCGCCAGGCGCCGAGGTGCTTGCCGGCGAGCTCCGGGCCGGCGAGGTGCTGTCGGGGCGCGACGGCCGGGCCATGGCGTCGCTCCGGCTGGACCGGGCGTTAGGCGCCAGCCTGACGGTGGACGGCCGCCCCGTCACCCTGGAGCGGCCCTCATGGTTTCTCGAGGCCCTCGGCTAGGAAGCCGCTTAGCGCCGCCAACGCGGGCGCCACCTCGCCCAAATCAATGTGCGCCAGTTGGAGGCCTCCGAAGCCCACGCCCAGGATCTCCGCTTGTCAGGTCCGGCAGGCTCAGACGAAGGTGCCGCCGATGACCACCGACCCACATCGTTGCGCCTGGCGCGGCATGGCCGGCGACCCGCTGTACGAGGCCTATCACGACACGGAATGGGGTGTTCCGGAGTACGATTCCCGCGCCTTGTGGGAGAAGCTGGTGCTCGACGGGTTCCAGGCGGGGCTCGCCTGGATCACCATCCTGCGCAAGCGCGAAGCCTTCCGCGCGGCCTTCTCGGGGTTCGATCCAGAGGTGGTCGCCCGCTACGGCGAGGCCGACCGCGCCCGGCTGATGGCCGATGCCGGCATCGTGCGCTCCAACGCCAAGATCGACGCCGCTATCGGCTCGGCCCGGACCTACCTGTCCATGCGCGACGCCGGCGAGGACTTCTCCGATTTCTGCTGGGGCTTGGCCGGCGGCAAGCCGGTGGAGAACCGCTGGGCCAGCATGGCCGAGGCGCCAGCTCAGACGCCACTGGCGGTTGAGGTCTCCCAGGCCCTGAAGGCCCGGGGCTTCAAGTTCGTGGGTCCGGTGATCGTCTATGCCTGGATGCAGGCCACCGGCCTGGTGAACGACCACCTGCCGGGCTGCTTCCGCCACGACGCGGTCCGAGATATGGCGCGCTGATGGGCAGGCGCGGTCCCGGCATGATGCTGGAGCGGGCCTTCATCGGTGGCCTGGTCTGCGGCGTCGACGAGGCTGGACGCGGTCCCTGGGCGGGGCCGGTGAGCGCCGGGGCGGTAATTCTGAACCCGAAGAAGGTCCCCAAGGGTCTGGACGATTCCAAGAAGCTTTCCGCCAGGACCCGCGAGGTTCTGGAGCTTGAAATCAAGGCCAAGGCGGTGGCTTGGGGCGTCGGTTTCGCCAGCGTCGAGGAGATCGCCTCCCTGAACATCCTGCACGCCACGGGACTGGCCATGTGCCGGGCCATCGAGGCGCTCGCCGTCCCGCCCATCTTCGCCCTGGTGGACGGCGCCTACCGCTTCAAGCTGCCCTGCGAGGTGAAGACCGTGGTGGGCGGGGATGGCAAGTCCAAGTCCATCGCCGCGGCATCGATCCTGGCCAAGGTCGCCCGCGACCGGCTGATGGGTGAGATGGACGGCCTGTACCCCGGCTACGGTTTCGCCAGCCACAAGGGCTACGGCGCGCCGGTCCACGCCCGGGCGCTTCTGGACCTGGGCCCTTGCGAAATCCACCGGCTGAGCTGGGGACCCGTGAAGTTGGCCCTGATGGGCCGCGACCCGATGCGAGCCTTCAAGGACCCCATGGCCGACGAACCCCCGTTCGCTGAGCCTTAACCCCTCGTTGACTACGTTCGGCAACGGGACGTTCACCATGAAGCCCCAGGATTCCAAATTCCTGAGTTCGAAGGGGCGGACATGAGCTTGCCGGTCGACACCATCATCCAGGGCGATTGCCTTGAGGCGCTGAAGGCGTTGCCGGACCGGTCCGTCGACCTGGTGTTCGCCGATCCGCCCTACAATCTGCAGCTCGGGGGAGACCTGCTGCGCCCCGACAATTCCAAGGTCGACGCGGTGGACGACGACTGGGACCGCTTCGACAGCTTCGCCGCGTACGATGCCTTCACCAAGGCCTGGATGGGCGAGTGCCGCCGCATCCTCAAGGACGAAGGCGCGCTTTGGGTGATCGGCAGCTACCACAACATCTTCCGGGTGGGGGCGACGCTCCAGGACCTGGGTTTCTGGATCCTCAACGACGTCGTCTGGCGCAAGACCAACCCCATGCCGAACTTCAAGGGCACGCGCTTCACCAACGCCCATGAGACCCTGATCTGGGCGGCCAAGAGCCGCGGCGCCCGGCGCTACACTTTCAACTACGACGCCATGAAGATGGCCAATGACGAGCTGCAGATGCGCTCCGACTGGTCCCTGCCGTTGTGCACCGGCGAGGAGCGGCTGAAGGACGAGGCGGGCGTCAAGGCGCACCCGACCCAGAAACCCGAAGCCCTGCTGCACCGGCTGATCCTGGCGTCCACGCGGCCCGGCGACATCATCCTCGACCCGTTCTTCGGAACCGGCACGACCGGGGCTGCGGCCCGCCGGCTCGGTCGGCGCTACATCGGGATCGAGCGCGAGGCGGCCTACGCCAAGCTCGCCAAGGCCCGCATCGCCAAGGTGATCCCGGTCTCGCCGGAGGCGATGGTGGTCACCGGCTCCAAGAAGTCCGAGCCCCGCGTGCCGTTCGGCCAGATCGTCGAGGCGGGCCTGCTGCGGGCCGGCGACGTGCTCTATGACGAGAAGGGCCGCCACGCCGCTCGCGTCCGCGCCGACGGCAGCCTGGTGGTGGGCGACCTGGCGGGTTCCATCCACAAGATGGGCGCCATGGCCCAGTCCGCTCCGGCCTGCAACGGCTGGACCTACTGGCACTTCAAGTCCGACGCCGGCCTCTCGCCCATCGACGTCCTGCGCGCCAAGGTCCGCCAGCAACTGGCCGCCTAGGCTGGACCTGGCGCCCGTTCCCGCGCAGGCTGGCGCGGAACTTCGGGGACCGGCGATGACAGGGCAGAGGCGTTGAACCCCCGCGTCTTCGTCCTCACCCTGGTCA
Organism: Phenylobacterium sp.; assembly: GCF_046590535.1. Lineage (GTDB taxonomy): Bacteria > Pseudomonadota > Alphaproteobacteria > Caulobacterales > Caulobacteraceae > Phenylobacterium. The sequence goes on from NZ_JBKJTG010000067.1 coordinate 7,863, forward strand.
CCTTCGCGTTCGGATCGGCGGCCTTCATCTTCGCGGGTCTCCTCGAGCCGATGGCCGCGGACCTGGGGGTCTCCACCGCCGTCGCCGGCCAGCTTCAGACCGCCTATGTGCTGACCTCCGCACTGCTGGGGCCGCTGGCCGCCTGGGGCCTGGGACGGCTGGACCGGCGGATAGTGGTGATCGCGGGCCTCAGCCTCGGCCTAGTCCTGCACATCGCCTGCGCGCTCACCCCGGACTTCGCCACCCTCCTGGGCCTGCGCGGTCTGGCGGGCCTGGCGGGCGCCATGTCCGGTCCGGCGGCCGCCGTCGCCGCGGCGTCTCTGGCTCCGCCAGAGCGCCGCGGCTCGGCCATCGCCATGGTGTCCGGCGGCATGACACTGGCCTTCGTCCTGGGTATCCCGCTGGGCAGCGTGGTGGGATCGATGTTCGGCTGGCGCGCCACCTTCCTGCTGGCGGCCGCGCTCTCGGCCATCGCGCTCATCGCCGTGGTGGGCTTCCTGCCGAAGATCCCGGCGCCGCCGAAGCGGGAAGGCGGGCGGATCTCGGTCCCGACCATCTGGCCGCTCTACATGACCACCTTCCTGACCTTCGCCGCCAACATGACCCTGAACCTCTACATCGCCCCGATCGTGCGGGTCGGCGCAGGCGTCACCGGGGCCGGCGTCGGCGCCTTCCAGGCGATGATCGGGGTGGGCTCCATTGCGGGCCTGTGGCTCGGCGGGCGGGCCGCCGACCGCAACGCCGGAAAGTCCTGGATCCTGCAGGGCTTCGCCATCCAGGCCACCGCCATGAGCCTGCATTTCGCCGCCACCAGCCACGCCGCTCCGGCGGGCCTGCCCAGCCAGCTCCTGGTGGCCTTCGCGATCTTCCTGGCGGCGACGGCGCTGTTCTCCATCACCCCGGTGATCCAGGCCCGATTGATCCAGATGACCGAAGGGGCGCCGGTGGCCCTTGCCTTGAATGGCTCGGTGATCGCCATGGGTCAGGCGCTGGGCTCGACCCTCGGCGGCGCGGCGCTGGCCACCTTCGGGGTGCCGGCCATCCCGGCCGCTGCGCTCGCCATGTCGCTGACCGCCGGCGCCATCCTGATCTTCGTCTTCCCCAAGGCCGTCCCGCCTAGATGAGGTTGGCGAGCCCCGCCCGCGCGGCCTTCAGGAAGACGCTGGGCAGCACGCCCAGCCCCTCACGGGGCGTCCAGATCACGCCGTCGGCCTCGCCCTCGGCGCGCAGCAGCCGCAGGGTGAGCGTGAAGTGGGTGAAGCCGTGCTCCACCTCGCCGACGCTGCGCCAGTCGGCCTGCGCCGGCGCTGCGGCCAGCGCCTCGGCTTCGCTCCAGCGGCCCGTCCGCCAGTCACTGGTGGGCAGCGCCAGCATGCCCCCCAGCAGTCCCCTCGGCGGGCGGCGCACCAGGGCCAACTCTTCGCCGCGGGTCAGCACATAGGCGATACCGTGGCGGTGTGGGCGCGCGGCCTTGGCGGTCTTGCGGGGATAGGTCTGCGGCGCGCCGGTGGCCAGCGCCGCGCAATGGCTCGCTACCGGACAGCGCTCGCACAGCGGCTGGCGGGGCCGGCAGATCATCGCCCCCAGGTCCATCAGCGCCTGAGCCCAGTCGCCGGGCCGGTCCTCGCGCACGAGCCCGGCGGCGAGGCGCTTCAATTCGGGCTTGGCGCCGGGCAGGGGCCGTTCCACGGCGAACAGCCGGGCCATCACCCGCTCCACATTGCCGTCCACCACATTGGCGGGCCGATCGAAGGCGATCGCCGCCACCGCCGCGGCGGTGTAGGGGCCCAGCCCTGGCAGAGCCCGCAGGCCTTCCTCGGCAACCGGGAAGACGCCCCCATGGTCGCGGGCCACCGCCCGGGCGCAGGCCATGAGGTTGCGGGCGCGGGCGTAGTAGCCCAGCCCCGCCCAGGCCCCCATCACCTCGCCGTCGAGGGCGTTGGCCAGGTCGGTCACTGTCGGCCAGCGGGCGGTGAACGCCAGGAAATAGGGCGTGGCGTGCGGCACCGTTGTCTGCTGCAGCATCACTTCCGACAACCACACCCGGTACGGGTCGGCGCGGACGCCGCGCGCGTTCGCCTGCGGCCCCACCCGCCAGGCCAGGTCGCGGGCGCCTTTGTCGTACCAGGCCAGGAGTTGGGCGCGCAGGGTCGGGGCGTTCACCGTTCCCCCTTAGCGTCATCGCCCGATGGCGGCTATTGTGGCGCCATGCCCCGCAGGCCCCTGCCCACCGCGCAAGAGGCGCTCCGCATCCTCGCCGCCAAGCGCACCCGGCCCCAGCGCCGGCCGCCGCCGCCGGCCGGGCGCGGCCTTTCCAGGATGATCCGCGAGCTCGACGCCAAGTTCGGCCAGGGCTCAGGCGCGCTCACCGCCCGCTGGCGCGAGGTGGTGGGTCCCGAGATCGCCCGGCGTACCGAGCCGGTGAAGCTGGTCAAGGGCCGCAACGGCGGGCCGTCGTCCCTGGAAATCCGGGTGGCGGGCCCCTCGGCGGCGATCATCCAGCACCAGGCGCACGAAATCCTCGCCCGAGTGAACCTCTTCCTGGGCGCCGAGGCGGTGCAGAAGCTGCGCATCGTGCAGGGGCCCCTGCGCCAGCTCGCAGCGCCGGCCGCGCCGGCCAGGCGCCTGCCACCCCTGGACGCCGCTGAGGAGGCGAGGCTGGCCGATGGCCTCGCCCAGGCGCCCGAAGGCAAGCTCAAGGCCGCGCTGCTGGCCCTGGGTCGCGGCGTCCTGCGCCAGCGGCGGTGAATTGTCTCAAGACCGCCGCAGTCCGATAGCTTAGGTGGAATGGAGCGCTCGCTAGGGTCCCTCGCGGGAATCGCGCTTTAATCCCTCGTTCAAACTGCAGAAGGTTGCCTGAACATGCAGAAGACCAGCCGTCGCCTCGCCATGGTCGCCGCGGCCGCCGTCGCGGGCCTGGCCCTCGCAGGCTGCGATCGTGGCGGCGCCGGCGCCTCGGCCGCCTCCGGCGACATGACCATGGGCGACCCCGACGCCAAGGTGAAGATGGTGGAGTACGCTTCGGCCAGTTGCACCCACTGCGCCACCTTCAACAACGAGGTCTTCCCGGCCTTCAAGACCAAGTACGTGGACACCGGCAAGGTGCACTACACGCTGAAGGAATTTCTCACCCCGCCCAACGAGGTGGCCGCCGCCAGCTTCCTGATCTCGCGCTGCGCGGGCAAGGACAAGTACTTCACGGTGCTGGATTCCATCTACAAGAACCAGGCCGAGATGTTCACCACCGGCGACTTCCGCGGCGTGCTGCTGCGCATCGCCCAGTCCTCGGGCATGACTGAGGAGCAGTTCAACGCCTGCGTCCAGGACGAGGACGCCCTGAAGGCGCTGGACGCCCGGGTCACCAAGGCGATCCGCGACGACAAGATCACCGCCACGCCCACCTTCTTCATCAACGGCAAGAAGATCGCCGAGGGTGAACTCAGCCTGGCGCAGATCGACACCGCCGTGGCCGAAGCGGCCAAGTAGGATGGCGCCCACCCGCCGCCACGCGATCGCCGGCGCCGCTTTCCTGGCGGCCCTGGCCGGCGCCGCATGGGCCGCCACGCCAACCGGCGACATGAGCCTGGGCAACCCGAAGGCGCCGGTGAAGGTGGTGGAGTACGCCTCGCTCACCTGCAATCACTGCGCGGCCTTCAACAACGACGTCTTTCCGGCGTTCAAGGCCAAGTACATCGATACCGGCAAGGTCCATTACACCCTGAAGGAGCTGCTGACCTCTCCGCCGCAGGTGGCCGCCGCCGGCTTCCTGATGGCGCGCTGCGCGGGCCCCTCAAAGTACTTCAAGGTCGTCGACGAGGTGTTCCGCAGCCAGGACCGTTGGCAGAACGGCCAGATCAAGCCGATTTTCGTGGAGATCGCCAAGGCTAACGGAATGACCGAGCCGCAGTTCGAGGCCTGCATCGCCGACCAGCCGGCCCAGGTCGCGCTCAACGAGCGGGTCCGCAAGGTGGTGGAGGAGGACAAGGTCACCGGCACGCCGACCTTCCTCATCAACGGCAAGCAGCTCGCGGGCGGCGTGCCCACCCTGGCCGACCTCGACGCCGCCATCGCGGCCGCCAAGCCTGGGGGGCGCTGAAACCGGTGCACTTCCAGCGGCTGCGCCTGGCGGGCTTCAAGTCCTTCGTCGATCCGACCGAGTTCCGGATCGAGCCCGGCGTTACTGGCATCGTGGGACCCAACGGCTGCGGCAAGTCGAACCTGCTGGAAGCCCTGCGCTGGGTGATGGGCGCCAACTCCGCCAGGGCCATGCGGGCCGGCGGAATGGACGATGTGATCTTCGCCGGTTCCGGCGGCCGGCCCTCGCGCAACCACGCCGAGGTCTCCCTGACCATCGACAATTCCGACCGCCGCGCGCCGGCGGCGTTCAACGACCATCCAGTGCTGGAGGTGGTCCGCCGCATCGACCGCGGCGCCGGCTCCACCTACCGGATCAACGGCCGCGAGGTGCGCGCCCGCGACGTGCAGCTGTTGTTCGCCGACGCCTCCACGGGTTCGAACTCGCCAGCCCTGGTGCGCCAGGGGCAGATCTCCGAGTTGATCGCCGCCAAGCCGCAGAACCGCCGGATGATCCTGGAGGAGGCGGCCGGGGTCTCCGGCCTGCATTCGCGCCGGCACGAGGCGGAGCTTCGCCTGCGGGCGGCGGAGGCCAATCTGGCCCGCCTCGACGACGTGGCCCGCGAGCTTGAGGCAGCCCTGGCCCGCCTGAAGCGCGAGGCCCGCCAGGCAGAACGCTACAGGAAGCTGTCGGCGGAGATCAGGTCGCTGCAGGGCGCAGTGCTCTACGCCCGCTACGCCGAGGCCAAGGCCGCCGCCGAGCGGCTGACCTCGGACGCCGCCGCCGCCATCCGCGCGGTGGAGGAGACCGCCCGCGAGGCCGCCGCCGCCACCACCCGCGCTGCCTCTGCGGAAGAGGCCATCAAGCCACTGCGCGAAGCTGAGACGGTGTCCGCCGCCATCCTGCACAAGCTGGCCATCGACAAGGACCGGCTGGAGCGGGAGGAGGAGGCCCAGGCCGCCGAGCTCGACCGCCTGTCCGGCGACGTGACCCGCATCGACGCCGACCGGGCCCGAGAAGAACACATCGTCGATGACGCCGACGTGGCGCTCAAGCGCCTGGCCCAGGACCTGACCGCCCTGGAGGCGGCCATCGCCGCCGCCCCGGTCCGCGCGCCGGAACTGGAAACCGCCGTCCGCGCCGCCGATGACGCCCGCGCCGCCGCGGACGCCGAGGTCGAGGCCCTGGCCGGGCAGCTCGCCGCCCGCGAGGCCCAGCGGCGCGCCGCCGCCCACCGGGTGGAGGAAGCCCAGGCCCGCGTCTCGCGCACCCGCCGGGCGCTCGACCAGGCCCGTCATGAACGCGAGGCGCTTGGGCCCGCCATCAACCCCGAGGCCGCCCAGGCCAAGGCCGCGCTCGACGCCGCCGACGCAGCGCTGACCGCCGCCCGCTCGGCCCTGGACGCCGCCGAGGACGCCCGCGGCGGCGCCATCGCCTCCGAGGCAGAGACCCGCGAGGCGGCCCGCAAACTCGACGAACACCTCGGCCGCTTCACCGCCGAGGCCAGGGCGCTGGCCGGCCTGGTGGCCCAGGCCAAGCGCGGCGGGTTCGCCCCCGTATTGGACGCGGTCTCGCCGGACCGCGGCTACGAGAAGGCCCTGGCCGCTGCGGTGGGCGACGACCTGGACGCCGCGCTCGATCCCACGGCGCCGTCCTACTGGGGCGGCCGCGACGCCACTGCGCCGGCCTGGCCCGCCGGTGCGCAACCGCTGTCGAAGCTGGTCAAGGCGCCCGCCGAACTGGCCGCCCGGCTGGCCTTCACCGCCCTGGTGGACCGCGCCGACGGTCCGAGCCTGCAGAAGGACCTGGCGCCCGGCTGCCGGCTGGTTTCACGGGAAGGCGACCTGTGGCGATGGGACGGCTTCACCGCCACCGCCGACGCGCCCAAGCCCGCCGCCGTCAGGCTGGAACAGAAGACCCGCCTGGCCGAGGTCGAGGCCGAGATCGAGAAGCTGGCCCCCAAAGCCGCGTCCGCCCGCGAAACCCTGGCCGCCGCCGCCGCGCGTCTGCGCCAGGCCGAGGATGTCCTGCGCGACGCCCGTCGCGAGCCTCCCGTCCTGGAGCAGAAGGCCGCCCAGGCCCGGGCTGCCCTGGAGCGCTTCGACCGTGAGGCCGCCCGCCGCGAGGCCCACGCCGCTTCCTTGGACGATGTCATCCGCCGCTTCGAAGCCGAACTTGCCGAGCTGGAGGGCCAGCTCGCTGTGGCCATGGACGCCGACGTAGGCGAGGCGGAGGCCGGCGACCTGGCGCAACGGTTGGCCACGGCGCGGGCCGCCTCCGGCCCCGCCCGGGAGGTTGCCGCCGCCGCCCGCGCGGCTTTTGAGCTTGAAGTACGCGAGCGCGACGGCCGCGCGCGGCGCCTGGAGAACCTCACCCGCGACCGCGAGGACTGGTCCCGGCGCTCCGCCGCCGCCGGCAAGCGTCTGGCGCACCTGGATGAAGGCCGGCTTATCGCCCAGGCCCAGCTCCACAAGGTTCTCGCCGCGCCCACCACCCTGGAGGCCCGCCGCGCCTCCCTTCTGGACGCACTGGGCGCCGGCGAGGCCCGCCGCGCCAGGTCCTCAGACGCCCTGGCCGCCGCGGAGCATGAGCGCGCCGACGCCGACCGGGCGCTGCGCGCCGCCGAGGCCGCATCCTCGGAGGCCCGGGAGCTGCGCGCCAGCTTCGCCGCCCACGCCGAGGCCGGCGCCACGCGCCTGGCCGAGGTCTCCGCCCAGATCCGCGAGACCGCCCGCATCGAGCCGGAGGAGCTGGCTCGAAAGCTCGCCGACGAGGCTGTGGCCATCCCCACCGACGCCGACGGCATCGAGGCCCACCTCTACAATCTGGAGCGCCAGCGCGAGGCCATCGGGCCGGTGAACCTGCGGGCCGAGGAAGACGCTGGGGAAAGCGCCGCCCGCCTGGAGGTCATGCTCACCGAGCGCGCCGACCTCACCGGCGCCATCGCCCGTCTGCGCCAGGGCATCGATGAGCTGAACGGCGAGGGCCGCGAGCGCCTGCTTGCCGCCTTCGAAGTGATCAACGCGCACTTCAAGACCCTGTTCTCCACCCTGTTCCAGGGCGGCGAGGCCGAGCTTCGCCTGGTGGAGTCCGAAGACCCACTGGAAGCCGGGCTGGAGATCTACGCCTGCCCGCCCGGCAAGCGGATGGCCACTATGAGCCTGATGAGCGGCGGGGAGCAGGCGCTCACCGCCACCGCCCTGATCTTCGCCGTCTTCCTGTCCCGGCCGGCGCCGATCTGCGTGCTGGACGAGGTGGACGCGCCGCTCGACGACGCCAACGTCGACCGGTTCTGCAACATGCTCGACGAGATGAACCGCCGCACCGAGACCCGCTTCATCGCCATCACCCACAATCCGGTGACCATGGCCCGCATGGACCGGCTGTTCGGAGTGACCATGGCCGAGCGCGGGGTCTCCCAGCTGGTGTCCGTGGACCTGCGTCAGGCCGAGGCCATCGCCGCGCAATAGGCGATTGTCGGTCGGAATGTCGCGAGGTGAGAAATCATGAGAAAATACAACGAGTTATAGAGGTATCAGCCAGCCTTGACGCACTGCACACGCGCCTATAGGTTCCGCGCGACCTTCAAAGCCCCCGGCGCGGCGGCTACGTCGCAGTCGAAAGACCTTTCGACGCATGTCGCACCCGGACGAATCGCACGAAGAGGCGCGCAAGCGGCTCGACGCTCGTCTGGATGCAGCCGAGGCGGCGCAGGTCCGCAGGACGAGCGGCGACGCTCATGCGGGCATGGCGCAGGGTTACCGCTTCGTAGGTGAAGTGGTGGGCGGGGTGCTCGGGGGAGCCGGCCTTGGCTGGCTGCTGGACCGGTTCGCCAACACAGGGCCCTGGGGACTGGTTGGCGGCCTGCTGATCGGCACCGGGCTCTCCATCTTCGTGGCGGTCAGCACCGCGGCGCGGACGAGCAGGATTGAGATGGAGAAGCTGGGGCCCTTGCCCAGCGTCCCCGACGATGACGAAGACGAGGATAGGCCTTAATGGCGCAACAGCCCGCCATCGACCCGATGCACCAGTTCCTGGTGAAGAAGATCGTGGATCTGCCGCCAATGCAGATCGGCGGCCTGACGCTTGACATGTCGATCACCAACTCGGTGGTCAGCATGTTCGCCGGCGGCGCGCTGCTGATCCTCTTCTTCCTCCTGACCGCCAAGCGCGAGATCGTCCCCAACCGCGCCCAAGCCGTGGCCGAGGCGCTCTACAACATCATTGATCGGGTTCTGGTGGGACCGATCATCGGCCCGCACGGCAAGCCCTATGTCCCCTACCTGTTCACGCTGTTCATGGTCATCCTGGTGCTCAACCTGATGAGCATCGTGCTGGCCGTGGGCAATATCGGCGGCCTGAGCCTGACCTTCACGGTGACCGCCCAACTGGCGGTGACCGCGACGCTGGCGGTGCTGACCTTCTTCAGTGTCCTGATCCTGGGTTTCGTGAAGCACGGGCCGCGGTTCCTGACCCTGTTCGCGCCGTCGGGCATGCCCAAGGCGCTGCTGGTGTTCATGGTGCCAATCGAGATGCTGTCCTACTTCGTGCGGCCGGTGACCCTAGCCATGCGACTGTTCGGCAACATGCTGGGCGGCCACGTGGTGATGAGCCTGTTCGGCAGCTTCGTGGTGGCGCTGGCCCTGGTGGCGCTGTCCGGCGGCATCGCCACCCTCGCCATCATTCCCAGCGTGCTGTCCTTCGCCATGATCGTCGCTCTCACCGGCCTGGAGCTGGTGGTGGCGGTCCTTCAGGCCTTCGTCTTCGCGGCGCTGGCCACCGTCTACCTCAACGAGGTCGTGAACTTCGGTCACGGCCACTAAGCCCCAACGCACTTACCTAAGAGGACTATCCAGATGGACCCGACGACCGCTCAATCCGTCATCGACTTCACCGCCTCGGCCAAGCTCATCGGCGCGGGCCTTGCGGCCATGGGCATGATCGGCGCCGGGGTTGGCCTCGGCATCCTGTTCGGCAGCTACCTGCAGGCCGCGATCCGCAATCCGTCGGCCGCCGCCAGCCAGCAGACCATGCTCTTCCTGGGCATGGCGCTCACCGAGACCATGGGCCTGTTCGCCTTCGTGGTGTCGCTGATCATCCTGTTCGGCTAAGCGCGGACTTAACGCTCACCATGGCGACTGAACCTCACGCCACCCCGGTGATTCCTGGCGACCACGCCGGCGCGGTAGCGCAGGAGTCCCACGAAGGGACCGCTGCGGCCGGCCACGAATCCAGTGGCCTGCCGCAGTTCGACTTCCAGTGGTGGCCGGGCCAGATCGCCTGGTTCCTGATCGTCTTCGCGGTGGTGCTGGCGTTCATGCGCTTCATCGTCGTGCCTCGGGTCGGGGGCACGATCGACCTGCGCGAGAGTCAGATCGCCGGAGACATCGCCGAAGCTCGGCGCATGAAGGACGAGGCTGACGCCCAGGCCCAGGTCGCCGCCGGCGAGGCGGCCCAGGCCCGGGCCGCGGCGCAGAAGGTGGCGGCCGACGCCCGCAGCAAGGCTCAGGCCGAGATCACCGCCCGCTTGGCGGCCGAGGACGCCAAGCTGGCCGAGGCCGCAGCCGTGGCTGAAGCCCGCATCGTCAAGGCCCGCGACGCGGCCATGGTCAATGTCACGGGTATCGCCAACGACACCGCCCAGGCGATCGTGGCCAAGCTGACTGGCAAGACCGCCAGCGCCGCCGAACTGGCGAGCGCCCAGGCGGCGAGGGGATAGGTCAATGGAATTGCTTTTGGACGCCCACTTCTGGGTTGGCGTCGCCTTTGTCGTGTTCCTGGTCGTCTTGGTCATGGTCGGCGTGCACAGGCTGGTCTGGAAGACCCTCGGCGAGGCCGGCGCCAAGGTCCGCGCCCAACTCGACGAAGCTGAGGCCCTGCGGCAGGAAGCTCAGGATCTGCTGGCGCAAATCAAGACCCGGCGCGACGCCGCTGAGCGGCATGCCGCCGAGATGCTGGCCGCCGCCCAGGAAGACGCCCAGCGCCTGCAGGCTGACGCCCAGGTAAAGCTGGCCGAGCAGATCCAGCGCCGCGGCGCGCTGGCCGAACAGCGCATCGCCACGGCCGAGGCTCAGGCCGCAGCGGACGTGAAGGCTGCCGCCGCCGACCTGGCCGCGCAGCTGGCCGAACAGGTGCTGGTCCAGCGGCTGGCCGGCGCCACCACCGATCCGCTGATCGACAGCGCCATCAGCCAGATGGCGGCGAAACTTCAGTAGGGCTTAGCGGCGGCGCTTCGAGTAGCGCCGGCGGGTCTTCACCGCGAACCGCATCCGGGCGGGCACGATCAGGCGCTCGACACGCAGGAACTGCTGCCAGAACACCGGCACCACCTCGGGCTCGCGGCGCAGCAGTCGGCGCAGCGGGAAGATCATCTTCGGGTGCGCCTTTTGCATGCGCACGAACTGCCGCTTGGCCTTGAACGAGTTGCGCAGCACGATCATCAGGCCGACCACGATCACCGGCAGCCCGCCGGGACCCGGCAGGGGGGCGATGACCACGCCGAACGCCACGATCGCAAAGCCGAGCGACAGCAACCCGAACCGAATCAGGCGGCTGACGATTTCGTGCGCGAGATCGTCGGTGGCGCGATGGACGCGCAGCGAGGGCATGGCGAATGACACGTTTATAGGACGACCTGGGAGCGCGCAGGGGCGAAGGGGAGTTCACCCCGCCACGCAAGCCAGATATGCGAACGCGCCCGGGAGTCGTAAAGGCGGCAGCGCGTTAAATTTTCCTAGGGTCGACCTATTCCGCGGCTAATGGCGCCGGCGCCACAGTTGTGGGTTCTGGGCGCCACGTCAGTCTTGGCCGGCGCGCTGCCAGGGTTTCGTCGAGCCGGCGCAGCGGCGCTAGGTACGGCGCGCCCTTGAATCTATCGACGTCGCCGGCCTTGGCGGCTCCGGCCAGGGCCACCAGGGCGTCGCAGAACCGGTCTAGCTCGCGTTTGGACTCCGTCTCCGTGGGCTCGATCAGCATCGCGCCGTGAACCACCAGCGGGAAGTACATGGTCATCGGGTGGAAGCCTTCGTCGATCATCGCCTTGGCGAAGTCGAGGGTGGTGATATCGGTCCCCTCCAGCCATGTGTCGTCAAACAGCGCCTCGTGCATACAGGGCCCATCCGGGAAGGCCGGGCTGATCACCGGCGACAGCCGGGCCTTGACGTAATTGGCGTTGAGCACCGCGTCCTCGGCCACCTGCCTAAGGCCGTCCGCGCCGTGGCTGCGCATATAGGCGTAGGCCCGCACGAACATGCCCATCTGGCCGTGGAAGGCGCACATCCGTCCGAACGCCTGGCCGGCCTCCTCGATGGCTTCCTCCACCAATTGAAGGCCGTCGGTCCCACGCACCACCCAGGGCGCCGGCGCGAAGGGGGCCAGCGCCTGCGACAGCACCACCGGCCCCGCCCCCGGCCCGCCGCCGCCGTGCGGGGTGGAGAACGTCTTGTGCAGGTTGATGTGCATGGCGTCGACGCCCAGGTCGCCGGGCCGCACCCGGCCGACGATGGCGTTGAAGTTGGCTCCGTCGCAGTAGAAGTAGGCGCCGGCCTCGTGGGTCAGCCGGGCGATCTCGATGATGTCGCGCTCGAACAGGCCGCAGGTGTTGGGGTTGGTGACCATGATGGCGGCCACGTCGGGGCCGAGCTTGGCGGCGAGGTCGGCGAGGTCCACCCGGCCGTCATCGGTCTGGGCGATCTCGGTCACGGAGTAGCCGACGAAGGCGGCGGTCGCCGGGTTGGTCCCGTGGGCTGAAGTGGGGGTCAGGACGCGGCGGCGGCTGGCCTGGCCGTTCGCCTCGTGGGCGGCTTTGATGCAGAGCAGGCCGCAGAGCTCGCCGTGGGCGCCGGCCTTGGGCGAGAGGGCGACGGCCGGC
>NZ_JBKJTG010000078.1:0-19670 GCF_046590535.1 Phenylobacterium sp.
TTGCTGATCGCCGCGTCGATGGCGGCTTCGGCCTCGAACAGGGCGGCGGCGATTTGTTCGGCGATGAGCCGGCGTTGCTTGAGCATGAGTTCTCTCCTGCGCGCACCGCAGCACGGCGCACGCCTAGTTGATTAGCGGGGTTATGGTTTCGGTCCGGTTCAGACCCGGAAAAAAGTTGTCGCCAGGTCCTGGAGAGCGTGGAGCCCCGACAACATCGCCCCGAACGCCAGGGCGGTGATGATCGCGACACCCACGATCGCACCCAACCGGGCTAGCGGATTTAGATCATTTCGGCCGATCCCTCTTGGGGCTCGGGCTTGAAGTTCTCGTCGAGGAGAACCCAAGTGAGGCAGAGGATTTCCCTCAGCACCATTTCCGAAGGCTTGAAAGGCGCGAGCTTGCGCGTCGCCGACACCAGGTGCCGGGCCATATCCGCTTGCGCCGGGGTCGCCGCCAGATCGACGAGCTGTCGTTCCAGTTGCGTCCAGGAGAAGGTCGGAAGAATATCCTCCCGAGCGGCCGGAGTCGGCCAGCGGCCCTCGAACTCGTCGATCTCCCGGCGAAGCCGCAAAGCCCGCCCGACCACCGCCCGATTGTCGAAGTTCTGCCAGTCGCCCATGGGTCACCCCCTTCGTTGCCGGCTCATCCAGCCGGTCATCGGGGGCGTTGTCTGTCCTGATCGCGTCCTGTCCTGATCCGATCGGGACAGGATTGTTGTCGCGGTTGCGCAGGATCCGGGCGGCTTCGAAGCGGTCGTCCACGCCAAGCTTGCGTCGGGCGCGATCGCAGTAGGTGTCCACCGAAGTCTTGGACATGCCCAGTTCGCGGGCGATCTGCTTCGAGCTCAGGTGCTGATCGACCAGGCGCAAGCATTCGCGCTCGCGCTGGGTCAACAGCTCGACAGGGCTCGCGGGTGCGTCCGCCTGGGTTTTCATAGCGCCTACAATAAACGACGACTTGACGGGTTCGTCTACTTTAAGGCGAAAAGAAATTGCGTTCGCGTTAGTGGGAGTGGCCCGGGGAGGCACATTCATGCCGACCAACCATGATCCTTTACAGGCCATCGAACTGGCGATCGGCGCGCGCATGCGCACCCGTCGCCGGCAGATGGGGCTGAGCCAGACCGCGCTCGCCCAGGCGCTCGGCGTCTCCTTCCAGCAGGTCCAGAAGTACGAGCGCGGGGCCAATCGGGTGGCCGCCTCCACCCTGGTCGCCGCCTCAGTAGCGCTGGGCGTCTCGGTGTCCTGGCTGGTCGGTGAAGAGGTGTCGGGCCGCGACGACGACGAAGACATCTTCCGCGCCCTTTCGCGCCCCGGAGCGCTGGAGATCCTACAGGCCTTCAACGCCATCCAGGATCCCCGCGCCCGCGCCGCCCTGGTGGGCCTGGTGCGGGAAATGGCGTCGGGCGGCTTCGGCTTGACCGACCGTTAAACGGTTCGCGTCTAGCCTGTCCGGATGCGAAATCCGCTCCGACCCCTTTCCGACCGTCGGCCGGCCCGCGCGCAGATCAGCGCCGAGCAGCTGGCGTCGTTGAGCCACGAGTTCCGCACGCCCCTGAATGGCGTGCTGGGCATGGCCCGGCTGCTGGAGGGCACCAAGCTCACCGCCGAACAGCGCGCCTATGCCGCCGCCCTGCGCGAGAGCGGGCAGCACCTGCTCACCCTGGTCAACGACGTGCTCGACTTCGCCAAGCTGGGCGCGGGGAGCGTGGACCTGCACCCGGCTGCGATGGACGTGGAGGCTCTGCTGCGCGGCGTCACCGAGCTCTTGTCCCCCCGGGCCCGGGAAAAGCGCCTGGAGATAGCCTGGGCCGCGCCGGCCAGCGTCGGATGGCTGCACGTCGACGAGGGGCGCCTGCGCCAGATCCTGCTGAACTTCGCGGGCAACGCGGTGAAGTTCACCGAATCCGGCGGCGTGTTGCTGAGCGTCGCAGCCCCCGCCCCGGGCCGCCTGCGGTTTTCGGTGGAAGACACCGGCCCCGGCGTCCCGGCGTCGGCCCGCGACCACATCTTCGAAGCTTTCGCCCAGGCCGAGGCGTCCCATGCGGATCTGGGGGGCGCCGGGCTGGGCCTGGCCATCGCGCGCCGGCTGGCCCGCGCCATGGGCGGCGATGTGGGCGTCGAGACCGCCAAGGGTGGCGGCGCCTCCTTCTGGTTTGAGGCGGCTTTCCACAGCCTGCCCGGCTCCGCGGCGCCTGCGACGCTGGAGGGCCGCACCGTCGGCGTGGTCTCTGCCAACCCCATCGTGCGCGAAGCCGCGCGGCGGCAGATCCAGGCCAGCGGCGGTCGCGCGGTGACCGGCGCGGACCTGCCCGGCGTCACCGAGCGCACGGCGCCGGGGGACGTGGTCCTGCTGGACCAGGCCCTGGCCGAGGGCCTGCTGCTGCGCCCTGCCGACCGCCGCCCCTCCATCGTGCTGCTGTCGCCGGACGAACGGGGCCGGATCGCACGCTACCGGCGGGCCGGGTTCGCGGGCTATCTGATCAAGCCGCTCAGGCGCGCCTCGCTGGCCGAACGGGTGCTGATCGCTGCCGGCGCCGGTCACGACGCCGCGGCCGGACCGGAAGACGAGCGCGTTGTGGTCGCGGTGGCGCCGGGCGCCCGCATCCTGCTGGTGGAGGACAACCAGATCAATGCGCTCCTGGCACGCGCCCTGCTGGCCCGCGAAGGCTGCGACGTGGAGCACGCGGTGGGCGGCGAGGAGGCGCTGGCCGCCGTGGGCCAGCGCGCCTTCGACCTGATCCTGATGGACATGCGAATGCCGGTGCTGTCGGGAGAGGAGACCGCGCGGCGGATGCGGGCCCAGGGCCTGGACACCCCGATCGTGGCGCTCACCGCCAACGCCTATGAGGACGACCGGCAGGCCTGTCTGGCGGCCGGCATGAACGACTTCCTGGTCAAGCCCCTGTCCCCCGATGCGCTCCGCGCCGCACTGACGCGGTGGACCGGGGCCGGCTGGACGCAAAGCCCGGCGCGCGCCAAGGTCGGCTGAGGCGCGGGGGCGCCATCTGCCCGGAGACCTTGCCATGAGCGCGGACGTCGCTGAACCCGCCGGCGGGGAACCCAGGCGCGGTGCGCTGTCCGCCCTGGCGGTCTTCCTTGAGCGCCGCTCCCTGGTGATGTTGGCCCTGGGGTTCGCCTCCGGCCTTCCCAACCTGTTGATCTTCGACACCCTGTCCCTGTGGCTGCGTGACGCCGGGCTTTCCCTGAAGGTGATCGCCATCTTCAGCCTGGCGACACTGGCCTATTCCCTGAAGTTTCTCTGGGCGCCGCTGATCGACCGCACCTCGGTGCCCGGACTGACCCGCTGGCTGGGCCACCGGCGCTCCTGGATGATCGTCTTCCAGGTGCTGGTGATGCTGGGCCTGTGGCTGATCTCTGGCGCCAACCCCGCGCAGAACCTGGGTCTGATGGCGGCCTTTGCAGTGTTCGTGGGCTTCACCGCCGCCAGCCAGGACGTGGTCATCGACGCCTGGCGGATCGAGGCGGCGGAGACCGAGAAACAAGGCGCCATGGCCGCCGCCTACCAGTGGGGCTACCGCCTGGCGATGATCACCGCCGGCGCCGCGCCGCTGCTGCTGGCCGAGGCGTTCAACTGGAACTTCTCCTACGCGGCCATGGCGGCCCTGATGCTGGTGGGGATCGGCGGCGCCCTGGCGGCCCCGAAGGAAAAAGCCCACGTCGTCCGCCCGATCCACGCGGAGGGGACACCCTCGCGGCCGGCCCTGGAGATCCCCGAGTGGCTGGCGAGGCTGGCGCTGTTCGCGGCCGGCGCCCTGGTGCTGGGCTCCGGCCTGGCCGCCGACGTCACCTTGCTGGCAGCCGGGTTCGCCAATGTCGGCCTGGGGGCCGCGGGCGAGGGTCTGATCGCCGCCTGGGCGATGAAGCCGCAGGGGGTGTTCTTCCAGGTGGCCGCAGTGCTGGCGGGCCTGGGGATCATCGTGCTGGCCGCCTGCCCGCTGCCAGGCGCCCGCACCCGGCCAGGGGTCTATCTGTTCGCGGCCCTGGGCGATCCCTTGCGCGACTTCTTCGCCCGCTACCGTGGCGTCGCCGCCCTGATCCTGGCGCTGATCTGCCTCTACCGGCTCTCCGACTTCGTGCTCAACATCATGAACCCGTTCTACGCGGACCTGGGCTTCTCCAAGCTGGAGATCGCCGAAGTGCGCAAGGTGTTCGGCGTGATCATGTCGGTGCTGGGCGTGGGTCTGGGGGGCTTTGCGGTGGCGAGGCTGGGTCTGATGCGCGCCCTGGTGATCGGCGCCTTCGCAGGCCCCCTGAGCAACCTGGTGTTCGCCTGGCTGGCGCTGCAGGGCGCGTGGCTGCCGGCCCTGTTTATCGCCATCGGGGTGGACAACGTGGCGTCCGGCTTCGCCGGCACCTGCCTGATCGCCTATATGTCGAGCCTGACCTCGGTGGGCTTCACCGCCACCCAGTATGCGCTGTTCTCCTCGCTCTACGCCCTGCCCGGAAAACTGATCGCCTCACAGTCGGGGCGCATCGTCGAGGGCTCGGCGGCGGCGGCCGACGCCGGCGGCGCCCTGGCCGGGCTGAAGACCCTGTTCGCGGGCCTGCCGCCGGAGGCCTACGCCGGGGCTGCGGAGAAGTCGGGGGTGACGCCGGCGGCCCTGGGCTCCGGCTATGTGGTCTTCTTTCTCTATTCCACGGTCATCGGGATCGCGGCCATCGTCCTGGCCTTCATGGTCGCCGCGCGCCAGCCGAAGCCCGAGGTCACGGCGCCTGCGACAGAGCCCTAGGTGGTCAGACAGACCACCTGGGCGACCTTCAGTTCGCGGCGCAGGTCGTCGGCCACCCGATAGTAGTTCTCCGGCGTGATCGCGGGGCCCGCCCCCGCCGTGCTGAACCTGCGGCCGCTGGCCGCGAGGGTGGCCAGCACTGTCTCCGGCGCGGTGGTGTAGATGCGGCCGCGACGGGGCGCCTCGGCCACGGTGACACCCACCACCCGCCCGGCCGCGTCCAGCGCCGGGGCCCCGGAGAGGCCCCCCAAGGTGCCGCGCAGGCCCTGCGTGCGGCCGGTCTCGGCCCACACCAGCACGGGCTCGCTGCGGGCGCCGCGGCCGCGCACGATCAGGGTCTCGCGGCCCAGCAGGCGCGAGGTCGCCTCGCCGGGCTCGCCCTGCGGGAAGCCGGGATGGAAGGCGCGCTGGCCGCGGCGCAGGGGCGTCTGCAGGCTAAGCGGCAGGGGCGCGGACCCACCTTCGGTGATCAGCAGCGCCGCCTCGCCGCGGGGATCGACCTGGATGGTGGCGGCGACGCCGCGGCCCCGGCCGACCACCAGGGCGGCCTGGGTGCAGCCGTCCACCACATGGCGAGCGGTCATCCAGACGCCGGATTCCGCCAGGGAGAAGGCCGTGCCCACCGAGGGACCGATCTCGTCGGGGACGTCCACCACCACCGAGGGATCGAAGGGCGAGGCCGGGCCCAGGGCGTCGCCCGCGGTGTCCTGGGCCGGCGGCGGCGGTTCCGGCGCATCAGCCTGCTCGCCGCGGCCCATGGCGACGAACAGCAGCGCGGCCACCACCGCGGCATAGATCAGCCAGTCCGGCAGGCGCGGGAACATGGGGTCAGCCGGCGACGGCCGCGGAGATGATCACCGCCGTGGCGAGCTTGGCGCCCACCAGCATGGTGGCCGCCGACATCTCACCCTCCTGGATCCGCCGGGGCAGGCCGCGCAGCATCAGATCCACGAGGCGGAAGATCAGCAGTTGCACGACCACCGTGGCCGCGCCCCACAGGCCGATTTCGACCAGGGTGGTCGAGGCCTTCAGCGACACCGCCAGCGGCAGCGACAGCCCCACCAGCACGCCGCCCAGCGACAGGGCCGCAGCGGTGTTGCCCTCGCGGATCAGAGTGATCTCCTTGTGCGGCGTCAGAAGGATGTAGAGCGCGGCGGCGGCGAGCAGGATCAACACCGTGACCGCGGCGTGCAGCAGAGTGATCGGAAAGCCGGTGGCGAAGGCCTGGATCTCAGGCGACGGTGTGGGCATCGGACAAGCTCCCCCGGAAACGGCGCCACCGATACCACGTCGCGCGGACTTCGTGGAAAGCCGGCGTCAGGTCTCGACGGGGGCCGCAGTCTTGCGCCGGGCGCTGGCGCGGACCTTCTCGCTCTCGCTCTTGAGCTGGCCGCAGGCCGCCAGGATGTCGCGCCCCCGCGGTGTGCGGATCGGCGAGGCGTAGCCGGCCCGGTTGAGGATCGCGGCGAAGGCCTCGATGGTCTTCCATTCGGAGCATTCGTAGACCGTATCCGGCCACGGGTTGAACGGGATCAGGTTGATCTTCGAGGGGATGCCGCGGAGCAGCTGAACCAGGGCCCTGGCCTCGGCCGGGCTGTCGTTGACGCCCTTCAGCATCACGTATTCGAAGGTCACCCGCCGGGCGTTGGACAGGCCTGGATAGGCGCGGATGCCAGCCACCAGCTCGGCGATCGGGTACTTCTTGTTAAGCGGCACCAGCACCTCGCGCAGGGCGTCGTTGGTGGCATGCAGCGAGATCGCCAGCATGGCCTGGGTCCGCGCGCCCAGGGCCTCGAGCTCCGGCGCCACGCCGGAGGTGGATACGGTGATCCGCCGGCGCGAGATGGAGATGCCCTCGTTGTCGGCGATGACGTCGATGGCGGCGGCCACGTGGTCGAGATTGTAGAGCGGCTCGCCCATGCCCATGAAGACGATGTTGGAGAGCCGGCGATCAGCCTTGGGGCTGGGCCATTCCCCCAGGTCGTCGCGGGCCACCTGCACCTGGGCGACGATCTCGGCGGCGGTCAGGTTGCGCACCAGGGCCTGGGTGCCGGTGTGGCAGAAGGTGCAGTTAAGGGTGCAACCCACCTGGCTGGAGACGCAGAGCGCCCCGGCGCGGCCCACGTCGGGGATGTAGACGGTCTCCACCTCGATGCCTGGCGCCATGCGGATCAACCACTTGCGGGTGCCGTCGCGAGAAACCTGGCGCTCCACGATCTCCGGCCTGGCCAGGGAGAAGGCCCCGGCCAGCAGGGCGCGGGTCTCCTTGGCCACGTCGGTCATGGCCGCGAAATCGGTGACCCCATAGTGGTGGATCCAGCGCCACAGCTGACCGGCGCGCATCTTCACCTTGTCCGGGCGCACGACCTCGGCCGCCACCAGCGCAGCGGCGAGCTCGCCCCGCGTCAGGCCGCAGAGGTTCGGCTTCACCGGCGCGACGGGTTGCGCCGGCGCCCGCGTAAGATCGAGTGTCACGCCCAAGAGGTCAGGTCCTGTCTGGAGGTCCGGGAATATAGGGGACCCGGCGCGCGCCTCCAAACGCAGCGCGATCAAACAATTGTTCGGGGCGTCTTCCGCACGTCCTTGGGCTGCGCTAGCGTCCGCCACCTAGCCCACAGATCCTTCGCCCGGAGACCCGTCATGAAAGCCCTGTTGAGCACTGAAGTCGGTGGGCCTGACACTCTGGTGCTGTCGGAGCTGCCCTCGCCGCAGGCCAAGCCGGGGTTCGCGGTGGTGCAGGTGAAGGCCTGCGGGGTAAACTTTCCCGACGTCCTGATCATCGAGGACAAGTACCAGTTCAAGCCGGAGCGGCCCTTCGCGCCGGGGGGCGAGATCGCTGGGGTGATCACCTCGGTTGGCGAGGGCGTGACCCACGTGAAGCCGGGCGACCGGGTGCTGGGCAACACCGGCTGGGGCGGCATGGCCGAGGAACTGGCCCTGGAGGCCGCGCGGCTGGTGAAGATCCCCGACGCCATGCCCTTCGACGACGCGGCGGCCTTCATCATGACCTATGGCACCAGCTACCACGCCCTGAAGGACCGGGCGGACATCAAGCCAGGCCAGACCCTGCTGGTGCTGGGCGCGGCGGGCGGCGTGGGGCTGGCTGCGGTCGAGCTTGGCAAGCAGATGGGCGCGCGAGTGATCGCCGCGGCCTCAAGCCAGGAGAAAATCGACCTGTGCAAGAAGCACGGCGCCGACGAAGGCGTGGTCTATGGCCGGGGCCCCTTCGACCGGGACGGCCAGAAGGAACTGGCCGCGCAGTTCAAAGCGGCCTGCGGGCCCGATGGGGCCGACGTGATCTATGACGCCATCGGCGGCGACTACGCCGAGCCGGCGCTGCGCTCCATCGCCTGGGAGGGCAAGTACCTGGTGGTGGGTTTCGCCGCCGGCGAGATCCCGAAGATCCCGCTGAACCTGGCCCTCCTGAAAGGTTGCGACATCGTCGGCGTGTTCTGGGGCGCCTGGGTGGGCAAGAACCCACAGCGCCACCAGGCCAGCGTCGCCGAACTGCTGGACATGTACGTGGCCGGCAAGATCAAGCCGTTCGTCTCCGAACGCTTCCCGCTGGCCCGCGCGGCCGAGGCGATCAAGCACTTGGCGAGCCGCAAGGCCATGGGCAAAGTCGTGGTCACCATCGACTGACGGCAATCTGAGCGGGAGGGCCGCATGGCCGGACGTCTTGAAGGCAAGGTCGCGCTGATCACCGGCGGGGTCTCCGGCATCGGACTGGGGACCGTGGAGCTGTTCGCCGCCGAGGGCGCGCAGATCGTCGCCGCTGACATCCAGGACGAGAAGGGCCAGATGCTGGAGCGGCGGTTCCGCGGCGCCCTGCGCTATGCGCGCTGCGACGTCACCGTGGAGGCCGACATCGCCGCCGCGGTGGCCCTGGCCAAGTCCGAGTTCGGCGGCCTCGACATCCTGTTCAACAACGCCGGCATCTCCGACGGCATGCGGGTGCTCACCGAGATCGAGGCCGACACCTGGAGCTGGATCTTCGACGTCCTGGTGCGCGGGCCGGCGCTGGGCATGAAGCACGCCGCGCCGCTGATGCTGGAGCGCGGCGGTGGCTCGATCATTAACACCGCCTCCATCGCCGGGCTGCAGGCCGGCTGGGGCCCGATCGCCTATTCCTCGGCCAAGGCCGCAGTGATCCACATGAGCCGGGTGGCGGCCGCCCAGCTGTCGCCGCAGAAGATCCGCGTCAACGCTATCTGCCCGGGTCTGATCGCCACCTCGATCTTCGGCGCCTCGCTGGGCCTGCCCCGCGAGGTAGCCGATCAGATGGCCGCGCGGATCGTCGAGAACGCGCACCGCGCCCAGCCGATCCCCAAGCCAGGCCTGCCGGACGATATCGCCCAGGCCGCGCTCTACCTGGCGTCGGACGCCTCGGCCTTCGTCTCGGGCACGCACATGGTGGTGGACGGCGGGATCACCGTCGGCGGCCACGCCTGGGACGCCGAGGCCATGTCGCCGTTCCAGACGCTGTTCGGCGACACGGTCCCCCCGCAGCCCACCCCGTGAGCCGCGCCGGCGCCGCGCCGCAACTCGCGCCCGGCCTGGATCCTGAACGGCTGGCGCCCCTGTTCGCGCGGTTCGGTCGGCTGCGCTTGCCGAGCGTCCCGCGCGCTGGCGACGCCAAGGCGGTAAGCGAGGCGCTGGCGCGCGCCGCCTGGAGCCGGTCCCTGAGCGTCGGCGACGTGGACGGAAAGCACCGGCTCTACGCCGCGCGCCCAAGCGCCACGCAGTGAACCAGGCGGCGAGCTTCTCCGACGCCAAGCGGCCATCCATCACCGGGTGGATCCGTGAGCGGCGCTGAACCGAAAGCCCGCACGGCGCTGGCGCCCAACGTCCGCGGCGCCCTATGGATCCTGGCCTCGGCCCTGCTGTTCACGGCGATGACCACCCTGATCAAGTTCCTGGGCGCCGACTATCCCGCCTCGCTGCAGACCTTCTATCGCCAGGCCGCCGGCTTCGCGGTGATGCTCCCGGTGATCCTGAAGATGGGCCGCCGGGCCTACGCCACCAAGCGGCCGGGTATCCTGATCTTCCGTTCCGCCGCCGGCACGCTCGCCATGATGCTGAGCTTCTACGCCTTCCAGAAGATGCCGCTCGCCGACGCCAATGCGCTCTCCTTCACCCGCACCCTGTGGCTGGTGCCGCTGGCTGCCTTCGTGGTGCGCGAGACTGTCGGTCCCATGCGCATCGGCGCGGCCGTGGTGGGCTTCCTGGGCGTCCTGCTGATGATCCGCCCCGGCGTCGGTGGCGAGTTCGCCGTCGGCCTGCCGGCCCTGGCCATGCTTGCGGCCTCGTTCCTGTTCGCCCTGACCATAACCGGAATGAAGGTGCTGACCCGGGATCATTCCCCCACCGTGCTCCTGGTCTGGGCGGTGACGCTGGGACTCCTCCTGGCGCTTCCCGGTGGGTTGCTCTCCTGGCGTTGGCCGACGCCCTTGGACTTTGGCCTGCTGGGCCTCATGGGGGTGATCGGGACCGCCACCCAGGGCTGCTACATCAAGGGCATGCAGGCCGGCGACGCCGCGGCCATGGCCCCCATCGACTACACCCGCCTGGTGTTCGCCACCGCGGCCGGGTTTGTGCTGTTCAACGAGGTTCCGACGGCCTGGACTCTGGCGGGGGCGGCGATCGTGGTGGCGTCGACCCTGTTCATCACCTGGCGAGAGCAACGCCAAGCCAAGGCCGCGGCTAAGCTCGCGGCGGTGGACGCGGCCTAATTCTCCGCGCGCATCCTGTCGATGGAGCGCTTGGCGGCGGCGCGGTGGCGCGGTTTCAGGTTGCGGCCCACCAGGGCCATCATGGCGGCGAACACCGCCGCGTCGTCGGTGTAGCCAAGGCCGGCGATGAAGTCGGGGATCGCATCCACCGGCAGCACGAAATAGGCGAGGGCGGCCAGCATCATCCCCTTGGCGGCGATCGGCGTCTTGTCGTCCTGAGCACAGTACCAGACCGACAGCGCCTGGGAGGCGAAGGGCGCCTTGGAGGCCAGCCGCCGAATCTTTGGCCAGAAGCCCTGCGCCACCGTCTGCTCATTCAACCGGACCACCGAGGGCACCAGCGCGCGGCTGGGATCCAGCGGCGCATAGGCGTCGAAGGTCGCGTTGACGTTGGGTGACGCTTTGTCGTCGCCGCTCATCGGGCTAAAGCCTCGTTCAATTCGTACTCAGATAGCGGGATCGGGAGGCAAGCGTCCATGGAACTCAATTCATCCGTCGCAGCGGTCGTCACAGGCGGCGCCTCGGGTCTTGGCGAGGCCACCGTTCGGGCGCTGGCCAGCCACGGGGTCAAGGTCGCTATCTTCGACATGAACGCCGAGAAGGGCGAAGCGGTCGCCAAGGATGTGGGTGGCGTGTTCTGCAAGGTCAACGTCACCTCTGAGGAAGACGTGGACGCGGGGTTCGAAAAGGCCCGCGCGGCGCACGGCCAGGAGCGTATCCTGATCAACTGCGCCGGCACCGGCAACGCCATGAAGACCGCCAGCCGCGACAAGCAGACCGGCGAGGCCAAGCACTTCCCGCTGGATGCCTTCAACTTCATCATCCAGATCAACTTGGTGGGCACCTTCCGCTGCATCGCCAAGTCGGCAAAGGGGATGATCGACCTGGCGCCTCTGGAGGACGGCGAGCGCGGGGTGATCATCAACACCGCCTCTGTGGCCGCGGTGGACGGCCAGATGGGCCAGGCGGCCTATTCGGCGTCCAAGGGCGGCGTGGTGGGCATGACACTCCCCATCGCCCGCGACCTGATGGGCGACGGCATCCGGGTGAACACCATCCTGCCCGGCATCTTCTCCACTCCGCTGATGAATGCGGCCCCGGAGAACGTGAAGCAGACGCTGGCCGCCTCGGTCCCCTTCCCCAAGCGTCTCGGCCATGCGCCGGAATACGCCTCCCTGGCGCTGGAGATGATCCGCAACGGCTATTTCAACGGCGAGCACGTCCGCCTGGACGGCGCCATCCGGATGCCGCCCAGGTAGTCAGCGGCGCCTTCGCATCCCGCCCAGCACGCCGCGGATGATTTCGCGCCCGACGGTGCTACCGATGGTTCGAAGCATGGACTTGGCGAAGGCCTCGCCCATGCCCTGGCGGTTGGAGGCCCGGGGCGCGGCCGCGACCCGGGGCGCCGGGGCCGGCGCCATTGCGGCCGGCGCAGGCTCCGCCACCTTGGCCGCCCGGCCCTGCAGGATCTCGAAGGCGGACTCGCGGTCGCGGGGCTGGTCGTAGAGCCCGCGCACCGGGCTGGCGGCCATCACCTGGGCCCGTTCGTCCGGGGCGATCGGCCCCATCCGCGAGGCCGGCGGGCGGATCATTGTCTTCGCCACCATGGTCGGCGCGCCGCGCTCGTCCAGCACCGAGACCAGGGCCTCGCCGACCCCCAACGCCTGGATCGCGTCGGCCGTGTCGAACGCCGGGTTGGCCCGGAAGCTGTCGGAGGCCGCGCGCAGGCCACGCTGCTCCAGGGGCGTGTAGGCGCGCAGGGCGTGCTGGATGCGGTTGCCCAGCTGGCCCAGCACCGTCTCGGGAATATCCGCCGGGTTCTGGGTGATGAAGTAGACGCCGACGCCCTTGGAGCGGATCAGGCGGACCACCTGCTCGACCTTTTCCAGCAGGGCCCGGGGGGCGTCGCGGAATAGCAGGTGCGCCTCGTCGAAGAAGAACACCAGCCGGGGCTTTTCAGGGTCCCCCACCTCGGGCAGCTCCTCGAAGAGCTCGCTCATCAGCCACAGCAGGAAGGTGGCGTATAGGCGGGGCGAGGTGATCAGCCGGTCGGCGGCCAGCACGCTCACATATCCACGCCCGGACCCGTCGGTGCGCATCAGGTCCGACAGGGCCAGCGCCGGCTCGCCGAACAGGTTGGCCCCGCCCTGATCCTCGAGCACCAGCAGCTTGCGCTGGACGGTGGCCACGGTGGTGGCCGAGACGTTGCCATAGCGCGCGCCCAGCGCCTTGGCGTTCTGTGCCGCGTAGCTGAGCGCCGCTTGCAGGTCCTTCAGATCCAGCAGCAGCAGGCCCTCCTCGTCGGCGGCGCGGAACACCACCGAGAGCACGCCCTCCTGGACGTCGTTCAGTTCCAGCATGCGGGCGATCAGCAGCGGGCCCATCTCCGAGACCGTGGCGCGCACCGGATGGCCCTGCTCGCCGAACAGGTCCCAGAAGATGGTCGGCGCCGCGGCCGGGTTGATCGGCAGGCCCATGGCCTGGGCGCGGGCCAGCATCTTGTCGTTGGGCTGGCCGGTCATGCTGACGCCCGAGAGGTCGCCCTTCACGTCGGCGGCGAACACCGGGACCCCAGCGTCGGAGAAGCCCTGGGCGAGGATCTGCAAGGTGACGGTCTTGCCGGTGCCGGTGGCGCCGGCCACCAGGCCGTGGCGGTTGGCGCGGTCCAGGCGCAGGTGTTCGAAGTGATCCGAGAAACCGATCAGGACGCCGTCATCCGCCATGCATAACCTCCAGGCCCGCGCCCCGCGCAAGGCTAGCGGCCCACACCGATGTTCGCCTCCGAAATCTCAGGCGTCGGGGCAAAATCACTCCCCATCCAGCGCGAAGCTGAGTAGAGGTCACCCGCATTGACGGCGGCGTCCCCGCCGGGGACAGTCCAGACCAGAGCGTCGCCAAGGCCTTCATGCCCGCACCCGCCGTCGACACCGTCAGCCGCAACGCATTGGTGATCCTGGTGGTCATCGCCGGCGGCGCGACGCTGCACTGGCTGGCGAACATCCTGACGCCACTGGCCCTGGCCCTGTTCCTGGCGGTAATGATCGACGGCTTCGCCCGCGTGCTGGAGCATCGCCTGCCCGTGGTCAGCCGCCGCGCCGCGACGCCCCTGGCGGTAATCCTCTCGGCCCTGCTGTTCGGCGGCACGGCCCTGTTCATCGCCGACAACGCCACCAGTTTCGCCGGGCAGCTCGTCGCCTATACCCCCAAGCTCAACGGGTTGATCGCCCGCGTCGCGGACCAGATGGGCGTCGCCGTGCCGCCCACGGTCAGCCAGCTGTTCCTGCAGCTCAATCCCGCCAGCTACCTGGGCCAGGTGGCCAAAGGGCTGCAGAGCTTCGCCGCCGCCGCCGCCTTCGTGCTGGTCTACCTGGGTTTCCTGATCGCCTCGCGGCGGGGGTGGGAACGCAAGGCCGTGGGCGTGTTTCCGTTGCGCGAGGAGCGCCAGGAGGCGGTCTCCGCCTTCCTGCGCATCCGCAACGGCGTGGAGCAGTACCTGTGGGTGCAGACCGTCACCGGCCTGATGATCGCGGTCGCCTCCTGGATCGCCATGATGGTGGTCGGCCTCGACAACGCGCTGTTCTGGGCCTTCCTGATCTTCATCGCCTCCTACATCCCGGTGATCGGCGGCGTGCTGGCGGTGGCCGCGCCGCCGATCTTCGCCCTGGTGCAGTTCGACACCCTCTGGCAGGCGGTGACCCTGTTCTTCGTGCTGCAGGCCATCGGCATGTTCGTCGGCAACATCGTGCAGCCTCGGATGCAGGGCCGCAGCCTGAACATCGACCCGGTCGTGGTGTTGCTGGCGCTGGCCTTCTGGGGGGCGGTCTGGGGCTTGGCGGGCGCGTTCCTGTCCACTCCGCTCACCGTGATGATCATGATCATCCTGGCGCAGTTCGACGGCACGCGATGGGTGGCCGTCCTGTTGTCTGCCGACGGGGACCCGGCCCAGCTCCGGAACCGGAATCTCGACGAGACGCCCGACGCGGGAATTTCCGCCGAGCCTGCCGGACGGCGCACCAAACGATCTTGAGATCAGGGACTTCACTTTGACCGCGCCCTTCCCATTTAAGCTAGGCCGAGCGCTCGCAAGCCTCGGCCGGTGCGCCCGCCAGCCAAGCCCGCAGGCGCAGCGAGCACCGCGCGTTCCGCCGCCCCCCCACGGCGGAACCAAACGCCGCCGGACACTCTCCTCCGGCGGCGTCCTCGCGTCAGGGGGCGGCCTTCGCTGGCAAGGGGCGGCCCGATGAGCACCTCCCCCCGCCCCGGAGCCGGCCTGGTTAAAGCGGTCCTGGCCGCCCTCGACGGCGACCCCGCCCTGGAGGCTGCGCGCACCTTCGCCAAGTTGGCCGCGACCGACGCCGCCGCCGATGAACTCTCCGAGCTTTCCACGCCCGACCTGGCCGCCAACCTGGCCGATTTCTGGCGTTTCGCCGAGCATCGCCGGGGCCGGGCGCCGAAGGTCCGCATCGCGCCCGCCATCGGCGGGGACGCGGGCCTCGACCGGCTGGAGATCGTGCAGGACGACGCGCCCTTCCTGGTGGACAGCGTCATGGGCGAGATCGCCGACCAGGGCCTGTCAGTGCGGGCCATGTTCCACCCGCTGGTGCAGGCCCAGCGCGATCGGACGGGGCGGCGCGCCGGCGCCGGCGCGGCCCGCCGCGAGTCCATGATCCAGGTGATCCTGGACCCCATCGGGCCCGACCGGGAGGCCGCCCTGGCCCGCGGCGTCGCCGAGACCCTGAAGGACGTCCGCGCCGCGGTGGACGACTTCCCAGAGATGCTGGCCCTGATGAGCCGCACCCTGGCGGAGCTCAAGGCCGCCAGAGGCCGCGACCCTGCCCGGGCCGAAGAGATCGCCTTCCTGAGCTGGCTGAAGGCCGAGCATTTCGTGTTCCTGGGCGCCCGCGTCTACGAGTACCCAAGGCTCGCCAACGGCGACTACGCGCCGGAAGAACCGCTCTACCTGGCCAAGGACGGCCTGGGCGTGCTCCGCGACCCCGAGCGCACCGTGCTGCGCAGGGCCAACGAACCGGCCCTGCTCACCGCCCAGGTGAAGGACCGCCTGCTCACCGACCCCGCCGTCACCGTGGCCAAGTCCAACGTGCGCAGCCGGGTGCACCGCCGCGGCTACATGGATTACGTGGGCGTCAAGCGCTACGGGGCCGACGGCCGGCCAGCCGGCGAGGTCCGCTTCGTGGGCCTCTTCACCGCCGAGGCTTATGACCAGCCGGCCGGTGCGGTGCCGCTGATCCGCGCCAAGGTCGCCCAGGTGCTGAAGCGCGCCGCCATGGCGCCGGGCAGCCACAACGAAAAGCGCCTGAAGAACATCGTCGAGAACCACCCGCGCGACGAGCTCTTCCAGATGTCGGAGGACGATCTCTACGGCCAAGCCCTGGGCATCTTGCACCTCTACGACCGGCCCCGGGTGCGGCTGTTCGAGCGGCGCGACCCCTTCGACCGGTTCGCCGCGGTGCTGCTGTTCCTGCCGCGCGACCAGTACGATTCCGACCTGGCGGCCCGGGCGGGCCAGATCCTGGCTCGGGCCTATGGAGGACGGGTCTCGGCCGCCTATCCCAGCTTCTCCGACGCCCCGCTGGCTCGGGTGCACTACATTATCGGTTTCTCGCCACAGCAGCACGCCTGGCCGGACCTGCGCGCCACCGAGGCCGCCATCGCCGAGGCAGCAAGAACCTGGGAAGACCGCTTCGACGCGGCGGTGCGCTCAAGCGGCCGCGACCCCGCCGCTGTCTCGGCCACCGTGGGCCGGTATCGCGACGCCTTCCCGGCCGGCTACCGCGACCGTTTCGACGCCTCCGAAGCCCTGGCCGACTGCGCGGTGATCGAAGCGTTCGGCCAGGACGAACCGGTGCGCGTGCGGGCCTACCGCGCGGCGCGCGATTCCAACCTGCAATTCCGCTTCAAGCTATATCGCCAGGGCGAGCCCGCGGCCCTGGCCGACGTGCTGCCGATCCTGGAGAGCATGGGCTTGAAGGCCATGGCCGAGGCGGGCTTTCCCATCGTCCGGGCCGGCCAGCCGCCGGTCTGGGTACACGATTTCGAGATCGAGGACCCGCGCGGCGAGCACCTGGTGTTCGCCGAGATCAAGCAGGCCTTCGAAGACGCGGTGGTGGCGGTCTGGACCGGCCGCACGGAGAACGACGGCTTCAACCGCCTGGCCCTGGAGCTGTCGATCCCCTGGCGCGACGCAGCCCTGGTCCGGGCCTTGGCCCGCTACCGCCAGCAGTCCGGCCTCGATCCCACCCAGCGGGTGCAAGAAGAAGCCCTGTCGGCGCACCCGGGTGTGGCGCGGCTGATCCTCGACCTGTTCCGGACCAAGTTCGACCCGGCGATCAAGGCGGATTTGGCCAGTCGCCAGGCCCAGGCCGCCCAGGTGATGACCAAGATCGTCGAGGCCCTGCAACTGGTGGAGAGCCTGGACCACGACCGGGTCCTGCGCCGCCTGGCGCTGCTGGTGGGCGCGGTGACGCGGACCAACTTCTACCAGTCCGCGGAGGGCGGCGGGCCGAAGCCCTATATCTCCTTCAAGGTGGCCAGCGGCGAGCTCGCCGACCTGCCGGCGCCCAAGCCGTTCCGCGAGATCTTCGTCTGGTCGGTGGGAGTGGAGGGCATTCACCTGCGCTTCGGCCCAGTGGCCCGCGGTGGCCTGCGCTGGTCCGACCGCCGCGACGACTTCCGCACGGAGGTGCTGGGCCTGGTGAAGGCTCAGCAGGTGAAGAACGCGGTGATCGTGCCGGTGGGCTCCAAGGGCGGCTTCTACCCCAAGCAACTGCCCAAGGGCGGCGCCCCGGACGCGGTGCGCGCGGAAGGCGTCCGCGCCTACACCACCTTCCTCTCAGGCCTGCTCGACATCACCGACAACCTCACGCCCGAGGGAAAGGTGACACATCCGAACGACGTCATCGTCCATGACATGGACGATCCGTATCTGGTAGTGGCCGCCGACAAGGGCACCGCGACCTTCTCCGACATCGCCAACGGCATCGCCGAATCCTACGGCTTCTGGCTGGGCGACGCCTTCGCCTCCGGCGGTTCGGCGGGCTACGACCACAAGGTCATGGGGATCACCGCCCGGGGCGCCTGGGAGGCGGTCAAGCGGCACTTCCGTGAACTGGGCAAGGATATCCAGCGCGAGCCGTTCACGGTGGTGGGTTGCGGGGACATGTCGGGCGACGTGTTCGGCAACGGCATGCTGCTGTCGACCCAGACCCGGCTGCTGGCCGCCTTCGACCACCGCCACATCTTCCTCGATCCAGACCCGGAGGTGGCTCGGTCCTACGCCGAGCGCCAGCGCATGTTCGCCCTGCCGCGGTCGTCCTGGGACGACTATGACCGCAAGACGATCTCCAACGGTGGCGGAGTGTTCCCGCGCAGCCAGAAGTCGATCCCGCTGAGCGTGGAGGTCCGCGCCATGCTGGGGATCGAGGCCGAGGCCCTGGCGCCGGCCGAGCTGATCAACGCCATCCTCAAGACCCCGGCCGAACTGCTCTACCTGGGCGGCATCGGCACCTATGTGAAGGCCCGCCAGGAAGGCCACGGCGATGTCGGCGACAAGGCCAACGACCCGATCCGCGTCAATGGCTCGGAGCTGAAGGTCAAGGTGGTGGGCGAGGGCGCAAACCTGGGCCTCACCCAGGCTGGGCGCATCGAGTTCGCCCAGGCCGGCGGGCGGATCGACACCGATGCCATCGACAATTCCGGCGGGGTGGATTCCTCCGACCACGAGGTGAACATCAAGATCCTCACCGGTATGCTGGAGCGCACCGGCGAGCTGACCCGAAAACGCCGCGACAGCCTGCTGCGCTCGATGATCGGCGAGGTCGCCGAGCACGTGCTGGAACACAATTACGCCCAGACCTTAGCGCTCTCGCTGCTGGAGATGGACGCGACCGGCGAACTGGAGCCGCACGCCCGGTTCATGTCCGAGCTGGAAGGTGAGGGCCGCCTGGACCGGGCCGTCGAGGGGCTGCCGGACGCGCTCAACATCGCCGAGCGCATGCAGGCCGGCCGGGGCCTCACCCGTCCCGAGCTGGCGGTGCTGCTGGCCTATGGCAAGCTGGAACTCAAGCGCGACATGATTGCTGGCCACGCCCCCGATGACCCATTCTTCGAGGGTCGGCTGGCGGGCTATTTCCCCAAGCCCCTGCGCAAGTACGACGGTCCGATCCGCCGCCACCGCCTGCACCGCGATATCATCGCCACGGTGGTCGCCAACGACATCATCGACCGCTGCGGCCCGAGCTTCCCCTCACGCCTGACTCGAGCGGCGGGCTGCGACGTGACTGCCCTGATCGCCGCCTACGAGGCCGCCAAGGCGGTGTTGGAGGTGGACGACCTGTGGGACGACATCGCCGCCCTCGACGGCCGGATCCCGGCGGTGGGCCAGATGGCGCTGTTCCGCCGGCTGGTGGCGTCCCTGCGCGGGGCGACCTTCTGGCTGGCGCGCCGCTCGGCCCGGGAGGGGCTGGGCGTGGGCGAACTCACCGAGCGCTACGCGTCGGGCTTCAAGAGCCTGCGCCGGATGATGCCGCAGATCCTGTCGCCGATAGAGCAGGCGGCCGTGCAGCAGCGCGCGCGCCAGTTGGCCGGGGCCGGCGCGCCCGAAGCCCAGGCCCGGGCCATCGCGGTGCTGCAGCCGCTCACCACCGCCGCCGACCTGGTGGACCTGGCGGAGGGGTCGAGCTGGCCGCTTCCCAACGTGGCCAGGCTCTACCACGCGGCCGGGCAGGCCTTCGCCTTCGACCGGCTGCGCGCCGCGGCCGGAGAGTTCGCGGCGGGCGACAGCTTCGAGCGCACGGCGCTGCGCCGGCTGCTGGAGGACCTGCTGGCCGAACAGGCCTCGCTGACCCGGGCGATCATGGCCTTCGCCGGCGGGGCCCAGGCCGGCGAGGACGCCGAGCACGCCCGCGACGCGGTGGCCTCCTGGGCGGCGCTGCGCCGGGAGACGGCCGGGGTCGCCCGGCGAACGGTGGACGAGATTGAGGCCGGCGGCGGCCCCTGGACCTTCGCCAAGCTCACCATCGCCAACGCCGCCCTGCGCGAACTGGCCCTGGAGGCCGGGACGGGAAAGCGGAAGCGGTGACGACGCCTAGTGCCTGAACACTCGCACGCCGGTGAAGGCCATGGCCAGACCGGCGGCGTCGGCGGCGGCGATGACCTCGGCGTCGCGG
>NZ_JBKJTG010000226.1:0-5648 GCF_046590535.1 Phenylobacterium sp.
TAGCCGATCTGCAGGCGGCGCTGGATGTAGCTGGTGGAGGCCTTGCCGTCGCGGGTGACCACGGCCACGGCGCGGTCGTAGAGGTCGGAGCCGTCCCCTTCGCCGCCCAGGCCAAGATCGCCGCCCTCGCCGTCCTCGTCGGCGCTGGCGGTGACCTCTTCCAGGTAGGAGGGCTGGCCCTGGCCGCGCAGGAACTTGGCCACGGCCTCCACCTCGCCGTCGGAGACGAAGGGACCGTGCAGGCGGGTGATGCGGCCGCCGCCGGCCATGTAGAGCATGTCGCCCTGGCCCAGCAGCTGCTCGGCGCCCTGTTCGCCCAGGATGGTGCGGCTGTCGATCTTGGAGGTGACCTGGAAGGAGATCCGGGTCGGGAAGTTGGCCTTGATGGTGCCGGTGATCACGTCCACCGACGGCCGCTGGGTGGCCATGATCAGGTGGATGCCGGCGGCCCGGGCCATCTGGGCCAGCCGCTGGACGGCGCCTTCGATGTCCTTGCCGGCGACCATCATCAGGTCGGCGACCTCGTCGATGATCACCACCAGGAACGGCATCGGCTCGGGGTTGATCTTCTCGCTCTCGTAGATCGGACGGCCGGCGTCATCGAACCCGGTCTGCACGGTCCGCTCAAAGTGCTCGCCCTTGGCCAGGGCTTCCCTGGCGCGCTCGTTGTAGGAGGCCACGTTGCGCACGCCGATCTTCGACATCCGGCGATAGCGGTCCTCCATCTCGCGCACGGTCCACTTCAGCGCGACGATGGCCTTCTTCGGGTCGGTGACTACGGGCGCCAGCAGGTGCGGGATGCCGTCATAGACGCTGAGCTCCAGCATCTTCGGGTCGATCATGATCATCCGGCACTGGTCCGGGGACATCCGGTAGAGGATCGACAGGATCATGGCGTTGACCCCCACCGACTTGCCCGAGCCGGTGGTGCCGGCGATCAGCAGGTGGGGCATCTTGGCCAGGTCGGCGATGTACGGCTCGCCACCGATGGTCTCCCCTAGCGCCACGGGCAGGCTCTGGGTCCCGCGCTCATATTCGGGCGCGGCCAGCAGGTCGCGCAGATAGACCGTTTCGCGCCGGGCGTTGGGCAGCTCGATGCCGATGGCGTTGCGGCCGGGCACCACGGAGACGCGGCAGGCCGCGACGCTCATGGGGCGCGCGATGTCGTCGGAGAGCGCCACCACCCGGGCTGACTTCACGCCGGCGGCCGGGACCAGCTCATAGAGGGTGACCACGGGCCCCGGGCGGATCTGGTCCACCTGGCCGCGGACCCCGAACTCCGCCAGCACGCTTTCCAGCAGCTGGGCGTTCTGGCGCAGCGCGCCCTCGTCGAACTGGGCGGCGCGCGGCTTGGGCTTGGCCAGCATGCCCAGCTCCGGCAGGGCGAAGCCGCCGGGCTTGAGGAATTCGAAGGTGGACTGGGCCTCGCGCTGTTCGCGGGGGCTTTCCTTGGGGGGCGCCTTGGGCGGCTTGACCTTCAGCTCGGCCTCTGCGGCGGTCTGCGGCGCCGGATCCAGGGCCGCTGGCGCAATGCCGCGGTGAGCCTCGCGGCGGGCGACGCGGGCGGCGCGTTCCGGTTTCACCTTCAGCTTGGGCTTGGGCTGCATGGCCAGGCTCAGAGCGTCGCCGGCGGCGCGCAGGTCCAGGCGGCTCAGGCCGATGGCGTAGCCAAGGCTGCCCAGGGCCACGGCGGCCAGCAGACCCGCGGACAGGGCGCCGGCCATGGGTATGTGGCCATAGGCGAAGAGGCCGGTGAGGCCCTGCGCGAGCGCGTCGCCCCAGAAACCGCCCAGGCCCTTGGCCAGCGGCCAGGCGGCGGGCGGCGCGGGCCAGGCCAGGGCGCCCGCTAGCGTCAATACGCCCATGAGGCCCACCAGGGCGCGCAGGCGAAGCTGGCTGCGCCCGGCGTCGGGATCGGGAGCGGCTGCCCGCGACAGGCCCAGGACCACCAGGACCAGGGCCGCGGCGCCCGCCGCCATGCCCAGGGACTGCACGCCGATGTCGGCCAGGGTCGCGCCGGCGCCGCCCAGCGCATTGGTGGCGGCGGCCGGACTGGCGGCGTTCAGGCTGGGATCGGCGGCGTTATAGGTGGCGAAGGCCACCGCTAGGCCCACGCCGGCCGCGGCGGTGACGCCCCCCCGCAGCCGCGCGGTCGCCTGGTGCGACCAGGCGAGGCCCGCGATGTGGGCCACGAGCTCCACGCCGGTCTTCCGCGCCACCCGCGCCATCCGCAACCCCTTCGACCCGAACGATCCTGCCCATGTGCGGCCCACACGGTTAATGGGCGTTTACTCTGCGTGGCGGACCGGGTTGCGGCGCGATGCCGCTTCCGCTGTGCCGGTCGCCGCATTAGGGTCCGGGGCATGAACTGGTCCATGCCCCGCCCGGTCCTCAACGTCGTCGCCGGCCTGATCGGCGCGAGCGCCGTGGGCGCCTTCACCTTAGGCATCGTCACCGCCCCGGCCCGCGGCCGGCTGCCCGGCGAGCGCGCCCAGGGCGACGGCGGCCAGGCCATCCAGGCCACGGAGGCCACGCCCCTGGGGTCGGAACGCATCGAGGGCCCGCCCGCGCCGCCGGAACTGACCGAGGAAGAAAAGGCCAAGCTCGAGGAAGAAAAGGCGAGAAAGGCCGAAGCCGCCGCGGCCGCCCGCCTGGCCGCCGCGGAAATGGCGAAGGCGACGGTGGAGGCCCCGGCTGCGCCGCCGCCCCCGCCGCCCCCGGACAAGGTGGGCGAGATCCTCGAGAAGGCGGCCCCGCCCCCGGAAGAGCCGCCGTTCTAGATCAGGCTTTTAGCGGCTTCACCCCATAGCGGGTGAAGTGCGCCAGCATGCGCTTCCAGCCGTCGTCGGCGGCTTCCTTGTTGTAGCTCGGCCGGTAGTCGGCGTGGAAACCGTGCTGGGCGCCGGGATAGACGACGATGTCGCTGGTGGTCTTCCCCGCGGCCTTCAGCGCCGCCTTCATGGCGTCCACGTCTTTGAGCGGGATGCCGGTGTCTTTCTCGGCATAGAGGCCCAGCACCGGCGCCTTCAGGTCGGCGACCATCTGGATCGGGTGGCGGCCCTGCGGATCGCTGGCCGACGGCGTCGATGGCGGGACCAGCCGGCCGTACCAGGCCACGCCGGCCTTGAAGTCTGCGAACCGCTCGCAGGCCTCCCAGGTGACGTTGCCGCCCCAGCAGAACCCGGTGACCGCCAGTCTGCGGCGATCCACGAAGGCGCTGGCCTTGAGGAATTTCAGCGCCGCGGCGATGTCGCCGGTGACCTGGGCGTCGTTGGCGGTGGCGGCGATCTTCATGATCGCCGGGAAGTCGGAGAGCACCGACGGATCGCCGGCCCGGATGAAGAAGTCCGGCGCGATCGCCACATAGCCCGCCTTGGCCAGCCGGCGGCAGGTGTCGCGGATATATTCGTGGACGCCGAACACCTCGGAGACCACCAGCACCGCGGGATGGCGGCCCTTGCCCGCGGGCCGGGCGAGATAGGCGGGGATTTGCCGGTCGGCGGCGGAAAGCTGCACGGTGGCCGTGACGATGCCGCTCTCGTCGGTCTTGACCGGCTGGGCCTGGGCGGAGAACGCCGCCACCGCATAGCCGCCGGTCAGCGCCAGGGCGAGGTTGCGGCGCGACAGGTCGAGGTCGCCGGGCTGGGTGCCTTCGGGGCGGGTGAGCGTGACCATGGGGGTTCTCCGGATGACAGGCGGCGATCCTGCGCTGCGAGCCCGCGGGAAGTCAAAGCCAAGGAACTTCCCGCCCGTTCGTCCCATATGAGCATGATGCCCCTGACCGCACGCATGCCGCCGTTCGCCAGGCGCCGCCTCACCTCCGGGGAAGCGGCGCTGGGCCATGAGATGTTCGGCGCGGGGCTCGATCCCGGCCGGGTGAGGATCCTGGCGGTGCCGGTGTGGAGCCGGGCGTTCGTTGGGGGGCCGGGTCTGATGGTCTGGCCGGCCGCCGCCTCGCGGCTGGATTTCGCCGCGCCCGACACCGCGCTCTCCACCCAGGCGATCTTCGTCCATGAGCTGACCCACATCTGGCAGGCGCAGAACGGCGTGGCGCTGCTGCGGGCCAAGCTCAGGGCCGGGGACAGCGCGCAGGCTTACGCCTACGAAATCGCCGGCCAGGACGACTTCCACCGCCTCAACATCGAGCAGCAGGCCATGGTTGTGCAGCACGCATTCGTGGCCTCCCGCGGGGGCCAGGCGCCGCTGGCGGCCCAGGTTTACGCCGACTGCCAGCCGGCCTGGCGGCGCGGCTGAAGCCATCTCCTTGCCTGCATTAGGGACATTCGCCCTTGCAGCCCCCCCAAATTTCCCCATATCGGCTGCGACGCCGGTTTCCGCATCGGAAGCCGGATGGAACTCAATCGAACCGGGGGCGTCGCAGACCAGGCGCTTCATCTGAAGGCCACCCCGCGGCGTTCGCCAACAAGAAGTGAGCAAGACTCCCTATGAGCAAGATCATCGGTATCGACCTCGGCACGACCAATTCAGTAGTGGCCGTGATGGAGGGAGGCGAACCGGTCGTGATTACCAATCCCGAAGGTGGGCGCTTGACGCCTTCCGTCGTCGGTTTCACGAAGTCGGGTGAGCGTCTCGTCGGCCAGGTCGCGAAGCGACAGGCGGTGACCAACCCGGAAAACACCGTGTTTTCCATCAAGCGCTTCATGGGCCGTCGCGGCGATGAAGTCTCAGAAGAATCCAAGATGGTGCCGTACCACATCGTCGCTGACGGTGATCACGTGGCGGTGAAGATCGACGGCCAGCCGAAAGCGTTCACCCCGCCGGAAATTTCGGCGATGGTGCTCCAGAAGATGAAGCAGGCGGCCGAGGATTACCTCGGTCAGAGCGTGACGAAGGCCGTCATCACCGTGCCCGCGTATTTCAACGACGCGCAGCGGCAGGCGACCAAGGATGCCGGCAAGATCGCCGGTCTCGAAGTGCTCCGCATCGTCAATGAGCCGACGGCGGCCGCGCTGGCGTACGGGCTCGACAAGAAGAAGAACGAGACGATCGCGGTCTATGACTTCGGCGGCGGCACGTTCGACATCTCGATCCTCGAAGTCGGCGAAGGCATCGTCGAAGTCAAATCCACCAACGGCGATACGCATCTTGGCGGCGACAACCTCGACCAGCGCGTGATGGACTGGATCACCTCGGAATTCAAGAAGCAGGAAGGCATCGATCTCAGCAAGGACCGGATGGCGCTTCAGCGTCTGAAGGAAGCGGCGGAGAAGGCCAAGATGGAACTCTCCACCGTGATGGAGACCGACGTCTCGCTGCCGTTCATCACGGCCGACGCGACAGGTCCGAAGCACTTGGCGATGAAGTTGACGCGCGCCAAGTTCGAATCGCTCGTCGATGACCTGCTCCAGAAAACCGTCGGCCCGTGCAAGCAGGCCATTGCGGATTCCGGCGTGCAGGCGAGCGCGATCGACGAAGTCGTGCTCGTCGGCGGCTCGACGCGCATTCCGAAGGTGCAGCAGATCGTCAAGGAACTCTTCGGCAAAGAGCCGCACAAGGGCGTGAATCCGGACGAAGTCGTCGCGATCGGCGCGGCGGTGCAGGCCGGCGTGCTCTCGGGCGAAGTGAAGGATCTGCTCCTGCTCGATGTGACCCCGCTCTCGCTCGGTATCGAGACGATGGGCGGCGTG